>NZ_CP069127.1:560000-860000 GCF_016811915.1 Brevibacillus choshinensis
CCCATGGAGCTTTACTGTAGCCTGGTATTGGAACTTTGTGCATCATGTACAGGATAGGTGGGAAGCTGAGAAGCAGGGGCGCCAGCCTCTGTGGAGCTGTCGGTGGGATACCACCCTTGATGTACGGAGTTTCTAACTCGTCGCCCTTATCGGGCGAGAGGACCATGCCAGGTGGGCAGTTTGACTGGGGCGGTCGCCTCCCAAAAGGTAACGGAGGCGCCCAAAGGTTCCCTCAGAATGGTCGGAAATCATTCGTAGAGTGTAAAGGCAGAAGGGAGCTTGACTGCGAGACCTACAAGTCGAGCAGGGACGAAAGTCGGGCTTAGTGATCCGGTGGTTCCGCATGGAAGGGCCATCGCTCAACGGATAAAAGCTACCCTGGGGATAACAGGCTTATCTCCCCCAAGAGTCCACATCGACGGGGAGGTTTGGCACCTCGATGTCGGCTCATCGCATCCTGGGGCTGAAGTAGGTCCCAAGGGTTGGGCTGTTCGCCCATTAAAGCGGTACGCGAGCTGGGTTCAGAACGTCGTGAGACAGTTCGGTCCCTATCTGTCGCGGGCGTAGGAAGTTTGAGGAGAGCTGTCCTTAGTACGAGAGGACCGGGATGGACGCACCGCTGGTGCACCAGTTGTCACGCCAGTGGCACAGCTGGGTAGCTATGTGCGGACGGGATAAGCGCTGAAAGCATCTAAGCGTGAAGCCCCCTCCAAGATGAGACTTCCCACAGCGCAAGCTGGTAAGACCCCTCATAGACGATGAGGTTGATAGGTTCGGTGTGGAAGCGTGGTAACACGTGGAGCTGACGAATACTAATCGGTCGAGGACTTATCCACACACTCTTAGCAAACATGCAGATCCAGTTTTGAAGGTGCGACCTTCAAACGTTCCTCGGTAGCTCAGTTGGTAGAGCAATCGGCTGTTAACCGATCGGTCGGCGGTTCGAGTCCGTCCCGAGGAGCCATATATACGGAGAGTTACCCAAGAGGCCGAAGGGGACGGTTTGCTAAACCGTTAGTATGCGCAAGCGTAGCGAGGGTTCGAATCCCTCACTCTCCGCCATATGATTTCTTAATAACATAGCAATTTGGCGGTGTAGCTCAGCTGGTTAGAGCGTTCGGTTCATACCCGAAAGGTCGGGGGTTCGATTCCCTCCGCCGCTACCATCCTAAGTTGCGGTCGTGGTGGAATTGGCAGACACACCATCTTGAGGGGGTGGCGGGGCGACCCGTGCGAGTTCGAGTCTCGCCGACCGCACCATAATAGTATCACTTGCATGGCCCGTTGGTGAAGCGGTTTAACACAGCAGCCTTTCACGCTGTCATACAGGGGTTCGAATCCCCTACGGGTCACCTAAAAAACCAACTAGTTGTTGGGGTCCCCGCAAAGTACTCGGAATATGCTTCAGAGCATACTCTTCACTTTGTGGGGGAAATAGTGGAGGCTTAGCTCAGCTGGGAGAGCATCTGCCTTACAAGCAGAGGGTCGGCGGTTCGATCCCGTCAGCCTCCACCATAGTTACTACTGACCGAAAAGGTCCCTGTCGCGGGATGGAGCAGCTCGGTAGCTCGTCGGGCTCATAACCCGAAGGTCGCAGGTTCAAATCCTGCTCCCGCAACCAAATTATTCACTTGAACTACGTCGAATGTACATCTTGCTCAAGTGAGATGGGAGTATCCGTAGGATGCAACCAAATATGGAGCTGTGGTGAAGTTGGAGTTCACGCCGGTCTGTCACACCGGAGGTCGCGGGTTCGAGTCCCGTCAGCTCCGCCATTTTCCTTCAAGGAATTGGCGAATGAAACAAATGAGGCTCGGTAGCTCAGTCGGTAGAGCAGAGGACTGAAAATCCTCGTGTCGGCGGTTCGATTCCGTCCCGAGCCACCACTAATATGATATGCCGGTATAGCTCAATTGGTAGAGCACCTGACTTGTAATCAGGGGGTTGTGGGTTCAAGTCCTATTGCCGGCACCACTTGTTGGGGTATAGCCAAGCGGTAAGGCAACGGACTTTGACTCCGTCATTCCTAGGTTCAAATCCTAGTACCCCAGCCATTTGCACGAGCCATTAGCTCAGTTGGTAGAGCATCTGACTTTTAATCAGAGGGTCGAAGGTTCGAGTCCTTCATGGCTCACCAGTTTTTTCTCAATAAGGAAAGCAGTGCTGCACGGCAAATACGCCGTAAGCCTTTTCTGTTTTTTTAAACCATGCGGGTGTGGCGGAATGGCAGACGCACCAGATTTAGGTTCTGGCGGGAGACCGTGGGGGTTCAAGTCCCTTCACCCGCACCATAGTAACAGAAAGGGTTTGTAGCCAGAGCAAACCTTTTACCCTGAATATGCGGACGTAGCTCAATTGGTAGAGCGTCGCCTTGCCAAGGCGAAGGTCGAGGGTTCGAGACCCTTCGTCCGCTCCATATGTGCCCTTAGCTCAGCTGGATAGAGCGTTTGACTACGAATCAAAAGGTCGGGAGTTCGAATCTCTCAGGGCACGCCATTTCTTTCATATGAAACCGCAGAGTAGGACGATCTCCTACTCTTTTTTGCATAATTTGAGGACAATTTTACAAATTTTAAGTATTTTTTCCTTGTATCTCCCATGAGCATCCATTACTTTAGGATTAGGATGCTCTCTATTCATAAAAACAGGGGGTAAACCGCGTAGGAGTGGCTGTTACAAACCTGACTGAAGAATCCAAAGAAACAGGAGTTGTATCATCATGAACCCAATAAAAGTGGAAAATACGCATCCTGCTGTAACCAAGCTCATTGACAATATACAAAAGGTTCTGATTGGAAAGCGTTCTGTGATCGAATTGATGGTGTCTGCCGTTTTGGCGAATGGACACGTACTTTTGGAGGATGTACCTGGCGTAGGGAAGACCATGCTCGTACGTGCATTGGCCAAATCGATTGGCGGAGCCTTCAAACGCATTCAGTTTACGCCTGACTTGCTGCCGACCGATGTAACAGGGGTAGCGATCTTTAATCAAAAGAGTCTTGAATTCGAGTTTCGCCAAGGTCCGTTGTTTGCCAACGTCATCTTGGCGGATGAGATCAACCGGACATCGCCAAAGACCCAATCTTCCTTGCTGGAGGCAATGGAAGAGCGTTCCGTGACCGTAGATGGCGTGACCTATCGGCTGGAGGATCCATTCTTTGTCATGGCTACCCAAAACCCTTTGGAGTACGAAGGGACATTTCCTTTGCCGGAAGCCCAGCTGGACCGCTTCTTGATGCAGCTTAGTCTGGGTTACCCGAGCGTTGAGGAAGAGATGCGAATGCTCACTCGCTTCTCGGAAGCCAATCCATTGAATCAGTTGGAGCCTGTCATGACCGCAGAGGAATTAAAGCAGCTCCAGGAGCAAGCAGCCAGGGTAAAAGTATCGGATGGGATCAGGGAGTATATCGTGCGCCTGTGCCATCGTACCCGTGATCATCATCATATTTATTTGGGAGTGAGCCCGCGGGGTGCTTTGGCTCTGTATCGGGCCGCACAGGCACTGGCTTTCGTTCGCGGACGAGATTACGTCATTCCGGACGATGTAAAAGAGCTGGTTCCTGTCACATTTGCTCACCGGATGATCGTGAAGCCGGAAGCACGTCTGGAAGGAGCGACCGTTGATCGGATTCTAACGGTGATTTTGGCCGAGACCCGCGTGCCGGTCAGCTGAGGCGGTGACTGCGGATGAGACAACAAAGATGGGGCAAAGTCAAAGTAATCGGGTTGGTCTTGCTCACGTATGTATTTGCAAAATTTCAGGGCGGGTTTGCTAGCTGGTTTTTGTTTTACAGCAGCCTTGTCTTCTTGGCGTATGAACTGCTTACGTACTTCTTTCTGTTCTTTGGCCTGGAGGTCGTGCGTGAAATTGACCGCAACCGCCTTCAGAATGGCGATGACGTGATTGTAACGATTCGGCTGCGTCGTCGGTTCTGGTTTCCACTCGGCTGGAACATGGTGCTCGAGCCGCTGCCGGATCGATTGGCGGGCGTGTATGAGCCGCATCGACAGCTCGTTTTCCCATGGTTTAAGCGAGAAGTGGAGTTTCGCTACGTCATTCCCAATCTGCCGCGCGGATACTACCGCCTGGGTGACTGTGTGGTGAGTGGGGGCGACTTCTTCGGATTTATTGAAAGGAGAAAAGTGTACCCGCTGACGCATGAGTTTCTCGTCTATCCGACGTATCAGACGATTGAGCATTGGGCGTTGGGTGACGGCAGCTTTAGCGGGAATGTGCACGTCTCCCACCGTCGCTCTGATGATGTGGCGGCAGTACGCGGAGTGAGGGAATACCATCGCGGAGACCGCCTCAGTCAGATTCATTGGCGGGCTTCAGCCAGAGGGACTGGACTGAAGACAAAGGAATTCGAGCATCAGGCGATGAACCAGGCTGTGTTTTTCCTGGACGTCGAAAAGGCGAGCTATCAGAAACTGCCTGAGAACCTGTTTGAAACGGCAGTAAAGCTGACGGCGAGTCTGATCGCCTATGCCAACCGCAATTTGTATCATTATGGACTGGTGTATAAGCAGCACGAGAGGATCAGTATTCCGGCTGCCATCTCACATTCGCATTTTTTGCACGTATTTGACCAGCTGGCCCGTGTCATGCCGCAGGGAAGTGATGCTTTCTCACGTGTGGTGGGCAGGGAGGCATTGGAGCAGCCGCAGGGCGTAACGCTGATCCTGGTGACTCCACGCGTAGAGAAAGAGCTGATAGGACGTCTGATTGCCCTCTCACAAAAGGGCAGGCGAATCCAACTGTTCTTCGTGCATGCAGAGGCTTCGATATCTGCCGAACAGCGGAAAACCTTGCAGCTGCTTACGGCCAGCAAGGTGTCATGTACAGCGATCCACATCGATCATGACGAGTGGAAACGGATAGGGGGTGCGTAGACTCATGCGTGTATGGAAACGTCCCAGTCTGCTGGAGTGGGTGTCGGCCCTCTTGCTGTTCCTGATGATACGAGAGTGGCTGCTGCCTTTGCAAGAGCTGACGGATACAGGGATGCTCTGGCCTTTTCTCGGGATAGCCGCCATCGTCCTGATCCTTGATCAGATCATACCCTACCGCTGGTTGACCTTACCGATCAAGCTGGTTGTCATCTTGTTCCTTCTGCACACGACGCTGTTTGACACTTCGATATTCGGTACACAGTGGCTCAAGGAGCTGGCTGCGCAGATGCTGCGAGATATCCCGCACGCCTTTCAGCAGGATTGGGGAGCGATGTCTCCTGTGACGCGGAATGCCTTGTTTGACCTGCTTCTCACGGTCCTGCTGTCGATGATCACTTATTTGGTGCTCGAACAGCGTCAAGGACTGTGGTTTGTCGTATTGACGGAGCTTTATCTGGCTGTTCTCGATACATTCCTTCCGTACGAGGGGGATGGAGGAATTATCCGCACCTTGATTTACGGATTCTTGCTGCTCGCGGTCAGCCATTTGACGACCATGACGAAACACGCTACGCTGGCGGGGAATCGGAGCTGGATCGCGCTGCGAACGTTGATCGCTCCTATTCTGATCATTGCGGTAAGCGTCGGCATAGCCTATTCGGCTCCGAAAAAGGATGCGAGCTGGCCAGATCCTATCGCGTATTTTACGGGTCAGAATCAGGGAGCTCCTGTCGGGGCTATGAAGAAGGTCGGCTACGACAATAACGATGAACGCCTTGGCGGTCCGTTTTTGCAGGATGATACCCTCGTGTTCGTCGGTATTACGAATGAAGAAAGCTATTGGCGCGGGGATTCCAAGGATCTCTACACCGGAGTCGGCTGGGAAAAAGGAATCCGCGAGTACGAGTCCATCCTAGACCCGAGCAAATACGAATGGAAAGACCAGCTGTTCACCGGCTTTGAAACAAAGAAGGTCAAGGCTACCCTGCAATTCAAAGGTCCACAGCAGTTCGCAACTGTCTTTTATCCAGGACAGTTGAACAAAGTAAGCAATTACCGGCCGCCAAACGCGACAGTCGTCTACGACAAGATGAATCAACAGCTGGAAGTGCGGGCAGGAGCGGTCAAGCTGCTGCAGACAACGAACCATTCGAATCAGCCGGCTACAGGGCCCAACACCCTGCTGTTGAAGCTGAATCAGTATGAGATCGAGGCCGAAGCGCCGATCGTCAGTGAAAAAGCCGTGACCGAAGCGGGGACTGAGTACCCGAAAGAGATCAAGGAGCGGTACTTGCAACTGCCGCCAAGCCTTCCGCCACGAGTCAAGGAGCTCGCGCAAAACATCACCAAGGATGCCAAAACTCCTTATGAAAAAGTGAGGGCCATCGAGAATTACTTGCGTTCGAGTGGAAAATATAAGTATGAAACGAAGGATGTTCCTGTACCGAAGGAAGGTCAGGACTTCGTCGACCACTTCCTGTTTGATAGCTATCGCGGCTATTGCGACCATTTCTCTACATCGATGGCTGTCCTGCTCCGTTCCATTGACATCCCGACAAGATGGGTGAAAGGGTTTGCGCCGGGCGAGCGAGTCGGGCAAGATGAGCAAGGAAATCAAATCATGGAAGTGCGAAATAAGGACGCTCACTCGTGGGTGGAAGTGTACTTCCCAAACCACGGATGGGTACCGTTTGAAGCAACCAGCACGTTTATGTCTCCAGTCCGCTTCAAGTATGATCTGCAAACCTCAGAGCCGCAGGTTCCGCTGCCATTGCCTGATTTGGGGAATGTGGCTGCACCGGATCGGGGTGACGGACGTCTCGATGATCTGGAAGAGGGAGATAGCGTTTCTGGAAGAGGGAGATAGCGTTTCTGGAAGAGGGTTTTCGATCCCGTGGCAGGTAAATGCAGGAATCATCGTCCTGCTTGTCGCCGGTGGATACGTGGCCTGGAAACGCAGGCAAGACCTCAATGTATGGTGGCTCCGCCGGCAAATGAAAAATGAACGAAGCACGGAGTACAATGTGCGCTACAATCTGCTGATGCGCATGATGGAGAGCGTCTACACGCGCCGCCAAAAGGGTGAGACCTTGCGGGAATACGTGGGTCGAATCACCATACCGGGTGACAAAAGGCAGGATCTGCGTTATCTTACGGAGCTGTATGAGCGCATGATTTACGGATACAAGGGTATGGAACAAAAGGCGCGTACAGTTGCAGAGCAATTGATGGAACGATTGATCCGTCAACTGAAGCCTTGAACAATGCCTTGTCATCTGCTAGAATGACGATCAATGAGTCTCGTATAATGATCAGGAATATGGCCTGAAAGTTTCTACCGCCCAACCGTAAATTGGGCGACTACGAGGAAGCACTTCGGATTTTTGTACATGCAACCGCACATGTGTACACAAGCTGGGACGCTGCCTCCGTAACAATGGTCGGAGGCAACAGTCCCGGTTTTTTTGCAAATATGCGACAATTGCATGGCCGTATCCGAGAGAAGCGGATAATTTACGTAACGAGTGAGTAACTGGGGTGCCAAGGGCGCCGGTACTTGCGAGTCCTGTGCTTTGCAGGAGAAGGGGGATATGATGGACAAGTCATTGGAAATGGTTGTCGTACTCGATTTCGGAGGCCAGTACAATCAATTGATCGCGCGTCGTGTTCGCGATCTGGGCGTTTACAGCGAGCTCGTGCCTTACAACACGCCTGTGGAAAAGATCAAGGAGATGAACCCAAAAGGGATTATTTTCTCCGGCGGACCTGCAAGCGTATATGAAGAAGGAGCACCGAAAGTAGATCCAGCCATTTTTGAACTGGGCCTGCCAGTACTGGGTATTTGCTACGGTATGCAGCTCATGAGTCACATGCTCGAAGGGAAAGTGGAGCGCGCGGGCAAACGCGAGTACGGAAAAGCGGAACTGCGCTTGCAAGATGCGCACAATCTGTATGAGAAATGGGATGCAAACGAAATCGTGTGGATGAGCCACTCCGATAAAGTCGTCGAGCTCCCGACCGGATTCCGCGTAGACGCAGTGAGCGACAGCTGTCCAGTAGCGGCCATCAGCAATCCGGATCGCAAGCTGTACGGGGTACAATTCCACCCAGAAGTTCGTCATACCGTAAAAGGGACCGAGTTTATCTCTAACTTCCTGTTCAATATTTGCGGTTGCGAAGCGAACTGGAGCATGACCACCTTCATCGAGGACGAAGTGGCGCGCATCCGTGAAACAGTAGGGAACAAGCAAGTGCTGTGCGCACTGAGCGGCGGCGTGGATTCCTCTGTTGTAGCTGCATTGATTCATAAAGCAATCGGCGATCAGCTGACTTGCATGTTCGTGGATCATGGTCTGCTGCGTCAGGGTGAAGCAGACAGCGTAATGGAAACGTTCGGCAACCAGTTCCACATGAAAGTGATCAAAATCGATGCACGTGAGCGTTTCTTGAACAAGCTCAAAGGCGTGTCCGATCCTGAGCAAAAACGCAAAATCATCGGCAACGAGTTCATCTACGTATTTGATGAAGAAGCAGCGAAGCTGACCGACATGGACTTCCTGGCACAAGGCACATTGTACACGGACATTGTAGAGAGCGGAACGGCAACGGCTCATACGATCAAATCCCACCACAATGTAGGCGGATTGCCTGAAGACATGAAGTTCGAGCTGATCGAGCCGCTGAAAGCACTGTTCAAAGACGAAGTACGCAAACTGGGTACAGAGCTGGGCTTGCCAGATGAGATCGTATGGCGCCAACCATTCCCAGGTCCTGGATTGGGTATTCGCGTTTTGGGTGAAGTTACAGAGGAAAAACTCAAGATTGTTCGTGAATCTGACGCAATTCTTCGCGAAGAGATCGCTAAAGCAGGTCTTGATCGGGAAATCTGGCAATACTTTACGGCTCTGCCAAACATGACAACTGTAGGGGTAATGGGCGATGTACGTACTTATTCCTACACGGTAGGGATTCGGGCGGTAACTTCCATTGACGGAATGACTGCTGACTGGGCACGTATCCCATGGGATGTGCTGGAGAAGATCTCGACTCGTATCGTAAACGAGGTAGACAACGTAAACCGCATCGTCTATGATGTGACCTCCAAGCCGCCAGCAACAATCGAGTGGGAATAGAGTCTCGTAAAAAGACGAAAATTGAGTAAGCAAATAGAACAAATCATTAAATTCCGGATGTTATCGAGTGGTAAAAAATTAATGTTCGTATTTTCGTTGACAATCACTATGTCACCTGATACACTTCTGAATGTGAACAGGTAATATAAGAAGGTTCGTATATTCTTGAGAATATGGCTCAAGAGTTTCTACGGGGTCGCCATGAACGACCTGGCTACGAACAAAATGTCAACGGGATGCGTTAATTGTTATTATTATCGAAATTGTTCCCGGAATGTTTTGTTTAAAAGGCCAGGCGTAGGAATGCGCTACGGCCTTTTTTATTGCCACAACGACATTTTGGGGGGAACTATCGGTGCGCAAGTATTTTGAGTTTGACAAACTAGGCACCAACTACCGTCGCGAGACTATCGCAGGTATCACCACGTTCTTGGCAATGGCATACATTCTGGCTGTGAATCCGTTCATGCTCAGCGGTGCAGATCTACCAGCTGATCTGAAAGCGAACTATCCGGAGTTCGGAGCCGTATTTACAGCAACCGCTCTGGCAGCAGCACTCGGTACTTTGCTGATGGCCTTCATCGGTCGCTTGCCAATCGGACAGGCACCAGGTATGGGATTGAATGCATTCTTCACCTACACCGTTGTGTTGACCATGCAAATTCCTTGGCAGCAAGCACTGGCTGGCGTTTTCCTTTCATGTACGATCTTCCTCATCCTGTCTCTGACGGGTGTTCGTGAAGCGATCATCAATGCGATTCCGAAGGGTTTGAAATACGCGGTATCTGCAGGGATCGGTTTGTTTATCGCCTTTATCGGTTTTAAAAATGCGGGTATCGTGGTAGCGAATGAAGCAACGTTTGTGTCGCTGGGTCATTTTACTTTCTTCCACGAAGGCATGAAGCCAGAGCAGATTCTGGCTGCGAAAAATGCATTGCTCGCTGTATTCGGTCTTCTCGTTACCGTTGTTCTGATGGCTCGCAGAGTAAACGCGGCGATCTTCGTCGGGATGGTAGTTACAGCGGTTGTCGGTATGATTTTCGGGCTGGTTAGCCTTCCTGATAAAGTGGTTTCTGCTCCACCAAGCCTAGCACCTACTTTTGGTGCGGCATTCCAATACCTCGGTGATTTTTCTTCTTTGTTCAGTGTGAAAATGCTGATTGTGGTATTGACCTTCCTGTTCGTAGACTTCTTTGATGCGACAGGAACGCTGCTGGGTGTAGCCAGCCAAGCAGGTCTGCTGAAAGATGGCAAGCTTCCACGCTCGGGCAGCGCGTTCTCGTCTGATGCGATTGCAGGTATGGCAGGTGCGATCCTCGGTACTTCTACCACGACTGCCTATGTAGAATCGACAGCAGGGGTAGCGGCAGGCGGACGTTCTGGTTTTACCGCGCTGGTTACAGGTTTGATGTTCATTTTGGCTCTGTTCTTCTCGCCGCTTCTGGCGATCGTAACACCGGCTGTTACCGCTCCGGCGCTGATTCTGGTAGGGGTATTGATGGCTTCTCACATCACGCAAATCGCTTGGAATGAGATGGATGAAGCATTCCCGGCTTTCCTGACCATCATCCTGATGCCACTCACTTACAGTATTGCGACTGGTCTGGCTTCCGGGTTCATCGTGTATCCGATCGTCAAAGTGCTGAAAGGAAAAGCGCGCGAAGTACATCCGGCTATGTACGTGCTGTTCTTCGTCTTCCTGGCATATTTCATCTGGCTTCGCGAATAGGATCAACGCATAGAACGGCTTCCTTTCATTCGAGGGAAGCCGTTTTTTCTATGGAATGACACCGGTGGACATTCCCCGTCTTGCATGAGCACTGCCTTTCGCGGTATGATAGGAAAAATCTTTTCTAGAGGATGGTCCTGATGATCGGTCTAAACCTTTTCCTAGAGCAGCATCACCACGGCTAGAGCGTTTGTATCTTCGGAAATTTTTCCGCAGGTGCAAGCGCTTCTTGTGCTTCGTGCCTGCGGTGGTGAATGAAAGCCATGCGGGCACCTTGTCGCCGCGCATGGCTTTTTTGCATTTCCCATTCAAACGAGAAAGAGGTGCTTTCCCATGGAAAACAGCGTACTGAAAAACGTCAAAGGCACGAAGGATTTTATGCCGCAGGAGCAAATGCTGCGCAACCGCATACGCCGAACGCTCGAGGAGGTGTTTGAAGCGTATGGGTGCAAGCCTTTGGAGACGCCCATGCTCGCCAATTACGACCTGCTTGCCTCCAAGTACGGAGGGGGAGCGGAAATCCTGAAGGAAGTCTACCGATTGAGCGATCAGGGAGAACGGGAGCTGGCACTGCGCTATGACCTGACCGTTCCATTGGCCAAGGTCGTCGGGATGAACCCGGAGATGCGTTTGCCCTTTAAACGCTATGAGATCGGCAAAGTGTTCCGCGATGGTCCTGTCAAACCAGGGAGATTCCGCGAGTTTGTGCAATGCGACGTGGATATCGTCGGGTCAGCCTCGATGTTGGCAGAAGCAGAGCTGATCAGCATGGCCTTTGACGCATTTGATCGCCTGGGGCTTGAGGTCTATATCGAGGTCAACAACCGCAAGCTCCTGTCAGGCATCTTGCAGGAGCTGGGGATTCCCGAGGACCGGGCAGGTGACGTCATGCTTTCACTCGACAAGCTCGAAAAGATCGGGGTGGCTGGCGTGCAGGAGGATCTGCGGGAGCGGAAGGTGGATGAATCGCTGATCACGGCGATCGTTTCCTTTTTGCAAGAGGGAGAGATGACGCTGGCGAGTCTGGAAGAGCGCTTTTCCTCGGCGTTGGTTCAGCAGGGGATACAAGAACTCAACCAATTGTTCGCGTATGTCCAGGGGGCTGGTGCGGCAGGAGACATTCGTTTTGCTCCGTTCCTGGCGAGAGGGCTTGGCATTTATACCGGGACGGTTTATGAAATCTTTTTGCAGGATCAGCGAATCACCTCCAGTATCGGCAGCGGCGGGCGCTACGATAAAATCATCGGTCAATTTTTGGGGGATGGAAGGGAGTATCCGGCTGTTGGCATCTCGTTTGGTCTGGATGTCATCCTCACTGCCTTGACCATGGAGAGTGTCGAGCATGACGAGCGGGCAGCAGATGTGCTGGTGGTCCCGCTCGGAACCGAGGCACTCAGCCTGGGACTGGCCAATCGACTGCGTGGCTGCGGCATCAGAACGGAGCTGGAGCTCTCAGGACGACGTTTAAAAAAAGCACTCGATTACGCGAACAAAGAGAGGATTCCCTTTGTCCTGATTTTCGGGGAGAACGAAGTGGAGAGTGGAGTCGTGGTCTTGCGTGACATGAGGGAAGGAAATGAGGAAGCGGTCCCGCTCACCTCCATCGAACAGCGGCTTTCTGAGGCGATCACGAATAGGTAGTCTTTTATTTCCCGTTTCGGTACGATAGGAGAAAAGGGGGAGTTTGCATGAGAAAATGGCTCTTGATGCTAATTTGCACCCTATCTTTCCTGTCTGCTATTGTTCCCTCGGGGGCTTTTGAAAAGATTGAACCGACCACCTTTGCCCCTCTCTACAAAGCCGATGTGCGAGTCGATCCCGCAGGCAAGCGTGTAACGGGGAGTGTCGAGATCCGCTTTTGGCCAAAGGATGCGTCACATGCCTATCTGCACCTCTATCCTCTCACGTTTACAGAAGAGCACAAAGATGATTTGTGGGACGAACTTTTAGGCAAACATGCGGGACTTGGAACGTATGATAGTAACAGGATCACGGTACAGGGGAAACCGGTTGCATTCAAACGGATACAAGACGTAATCGAAGTGCCGCTCGTTTCTGCCAAAGCATCAGAGCCGGTCATGCTCAAGCTGTATTTTGATATGACTCTCCCTCAAAACGAAGGAAGGATGTCCTACGACGAACATTCTCTCTGGTTGGGGAATTGGCTGCCGATTCTCGCTGTCTTTGACAAGGCGGGGTGGCATCTGGACCCGTACGAGCCCATCGGCGATCCCTTTTTCAGTGAGAATGCCCATTACCAAGTGAATGTCACCCTGCCAGCCGCCTATCAGCTGGCGAGTACCGCGACTGACAAGGCAGCAACCGTGGACAGCTCGGTGCAGGGAGAAAAGACATACCGTCTGCAAGCGATGAACGTGCGGGATTTTGCCATGGTGGTGATGGACTCTACCTATCATTCGCTGGAGGACAAGGTAGGCGGCACCAATGTCAGGACCTGGTATCGGGACAAGGACTTTGACACTCAGGCGAAGCAAACTCATTTTGCTGCCGTAGAGGCGCTCCGTTACTTCAATAGCCAGTTCGGGGATTATCCGTATACGGAATACGATGTGGTCCGGACCGGAGGGAGCATCAATGGGATGGAATATCCGTCCATCGTCTTTTTGGACGGCCGTCACTTTACGCAGGAGGGCAATTCCGGAATCGTCACGGCCGTACATGAAACGGCCCACCAATGGTTTTACGCTCTGGTCGGCAACAATCAAGTCGAGGAAGCTTGGCTAGACGAAGGCTTTGCCGAATATGCTTCACTCGCCTTCCTGTCAGACAAATATCCCAGGCTGGGTGCGAGTCGCGTACTCGGGCGCTTGGAGCATGGGACGACCGTCTCTTCATATGCACAGGAAAAGCTGCGTCCGTGGCAGCCTCTGCGGGCATTTCCGGATAATGAAAGCTACAGCGCCCTCGTCTACTCTCGTACGACTTCCATGCTGTGGAAGCTGCGGGAGGTATGGGGAGAAGAGCGATTGCACGAGGTCTTGCGACGATATGTGAACAACTACCGATTTGGCACTGCCAGCGGAGCGGAATGGAAGGCTCATTTGTCTAGGGCTGCCGGAGAGGATTCCAGCGCGTTTCTCGATTATTGGCTGAATGCAGATTGGAGTCAAAAGGACGCCGCCGAAGAATGGCTGCAGCGTCAACGTCAGAATCAAAGGAATCTCGGGCAACCTATACAGGATGGAACCATAGAGAAGTAACCTGAAGGCAGGGGAACGCCGTGTGGCGAAAAGGGTGGATAGGCAGCTTCGCAGTTGGAATCGTTCTGGTCGGTATGTTAGGGGTAAGAGTATGGATGGGACAGGCAGGCGCGGATGAGGTGGAGACGTTTTTGCCGGAGCAGATTCCGGCAGCTGCCTCGTACCGTGCGGATGTGCAGGTCGAGATGAAGACGCATACGGTCAGGGGGACAGTGGCCGTTCGTTTTGCCCCTCAGGATGACAAGGCCTATTTTCATCTGTACCCGAATGCATTTCAAGCAAAAGCCGACTTGAGCGGAGAGAATTGGGAGCAGGTTCTCGGGAAGCAGCGGGAGCCGGGGAACATCCAGATCACGGAGGTGCGGGTCGATGGAAAAAGGGTGCCTGTCCTGCTGAAAGGGGAACTGGAGACCTTGCTCGAGGTTCCGTTAGCGGGAAAATCGGCTGCCCAGCAGACGGAGGTAGAGCTTCGTTTTGCTCTTCAAGTTCCCTATAACAACGGGCGACTTTCTTACAACGATCATGCCATGTGGCTGGGCAACTGGCTGCCGATCCTGGCGGTGAAGGGAGACGGGGGCTGGAGGCTGGATCCCTACGCAGCCATTGGCGATCCTTTTTACAGCGAGATGGCAAACTATCGCCTGCGGGTACAGCTCGAGGAAGGCTATCAGTTGGCCTCAAGCGGCATTGAGAGCATCGCGGTCGTGACCCAGACTCGTCCGCAGCGACAAACCATCTATGAGTTGGACGCTTGGAATGTTCGTGATTTTGCTCTTGTCGTGATGGACGACACTTATCGACAGCTGACCGGCAAGGTAGGGGATGTCACCGTGCGGACGTGGTCGCAGGAGGGAGATGATCCCGCTTCGGTCGATCATTTGCACCAGGTAGCCATGAAGTCCTTGAACTACTACGGTGAGCAGTTTGGGCGATATCCGTATCAGGAGTACGATGTGGTGAAGACGGGCGGCTTTTTCGGGGGAATGGAATACCCGAGCATCGTCTTTATTCAGGATGAGTACTTCGGTCGGACAGATCCGGTCGCAGACGCGATTGTGGCGCATGAAACGGCACACCAATGGTTCTATGCTCTAGTGGGCAATGACGAAGTGCGAGAGGCATGGATGGACGAGAGTCTGACTGACTATGCGACGATGGCCTTTTTGTACAGCAGCGATCCTAATCGCGCCCGCGGGTATATCCAGCTTCGCCTGAGTCAGTCCAAAGCGGCAGAGAGGTACGCGGCGCAGGGCCTGAATGCTTGGCAGTCTCTTCTGCAATTTCCGACCTGGAAAAGCTACACCGATCTGGTCTATGGACGTGGAGCGGCGATGTGGTGGACGCTGAGAGAGAGCTGGGGAGAGAAGCAACTGCACCACCTGCTGCGGCAATACGTCCATGACAACCAATACGCGCAAGCCGATGGGCAGGAGATCATCAAGCTGCTTTCTCAGGCAGCGGGGGCGGATGCCACTCCTTTCATCGACTATTGGCTGAGGTTGAAGCTCGATGAGAGAGGTGCTGCAGAAGCGTGGGTGGAAAAGGGTAAACACGAATGATGGTATTAATCTCTTTTTATAATGTTCGGATACAAGGTTGACAGGCAAAACTTCTCCCTGCTACACTGAGGAAGTTGAAAGAAATGAGCTCGAATAGCCCAGGCGATGAGGACGGCCAATATGCCGTTAGTCGGTTGGGTTTTCTAATGATGATACTGACATAGGGGGCGAAGGGTGCCATGGCCAAACCGTTAGCAGGTGTCATAATGGGCAGCACGTCTGATTGGGAAACGATGAAGGAAGCTTGCGCAATCTTGGATGAGCTGCAAGTACCATATGAAAAGAAAGTGGTGTCCGCACACCGCACTCCCGACTTGATGTTTGAGTATGCGCAAAGCGCCAAAGAGCGCGGCCTGGAAGTGATCATCGCAGGGGCGGGAGGAGCAGCTCACCTGCCGGGCATGGTAGCAGCGAAGACGGAGCTTCCTGTGATCGGAGTGCCAGTGAAGTCCTCCAATCTCAATGGTCTGGACTCCCTGCTGTCCATCGTTCAGATGCCGGGCGGAGTGCCAGTGGCAACTGTCGCTATCGGTAAAGCAGGAGCCATCAATGCAGGACTCCTGGCCGCACAAATCCTGGGGATCAAATATCCGGAAATTCAGGGGCGCTTCGTCGCAAGGCGAGATGCGGTCCGGAACAAAGTGCTGGAGGCTAGTGAACTCGAATGACAAACACAACGAATAAGCAGATCAAACCGGGATCGACCATCGGCATCCTTGGCGGCGGACAGCTAGGGCGAATGATCGCTCTCGCCGGACGAGCTATGGGCTATCGTTTCGTTACGATGGACCCGACCGAAGACGCTCCATGTGGACAGACGGCCGATCGGCAAATCGTCGCCAGCTATGAAGATGTGGAAGCAGCTATGCAGCTGGCAGCAGTCAGTGATGTCATTTCGTATGAATTTGAGAATGTGGATGCCAGGGTGGCTGAAGTTTTGGAGAGTCAGGCCTACGTACCGCAGGGAAGCCGCTTATTGCGGGTCACACAGAACCGCATTCGGGAAAAGACTGCGATCCGTGAAATCGGCATTCCAGTTGCACCTTTCCACGTGGTGGCGAGCCTTGCGGACTTGCAGACCGCTGTTCGTGAGCTGGGCCTGCCTGCCGTCATGAAAACAGCGACGGGCGGTTATGATGGCAAAGGTCAATGGGTGATCAAAAGCGAAGCAGAGCTTGCGGAAGCGTATGAAACGCTGGCAAAGGCGGGCACGGAGCTGATCGTGGAGCAGTTCGTTCCCTTTCAAATGGAGCTGTCCGTCATCGCCGCACGAAATCCTGCCGGTGAGCTGTCCGTATTTCCGACCGCGGAAAACGTGCATCAGGACAACATCCTGCACCTGAGCATCGTACCGGCACGTGTGAGCGAAGAGGTCAAAGTCCGTGCAGAGGAAATCGCGCGGACGATAGTGGAAAAGCTGGATGTGATCGGGCTGATCGCTGTGGAGATGTTCTTGACCGCAGACGGGCAATTGTACGTGAACGAACTGGCTCCACGTCCGCACAACTCGGGACATTTCACGATGGATGCTTGCGTGACCTCGCAATTTGAGCAGCATGTCCGGGCGGTATGCAACCTGCCTCTGGGATCAACAGAGTTGCTCTCTCCGGTCGTCATGGTTAATATTTTGGGAGAGCATCTGCAGCCGGTCCTGGATCGGATCGATAGCCTGCCTCGCTCTGCTAAGCTGCACTTGTACGGCAAAGCAGAAAGCAAAGTGAAGCGAAAAATGGGACATATCAACGTGTTGGCCCCTACTGTGGATGAAGCGCTCGCAGCCATCGAGCAGCTGCAAATATGGACGAATAAAACGGAGGTACAATCATGATCGAACGTTATTCCCGACCAGAAATGCGCGCCATCTGGACAGAACAGAACAAATTTCAAGCGTGGCTGGAAGTGGAAATTCTCGCATGTGAAGCATGGTCCAAGCTGGGAGTCATTCCTGAAGAAGACGTGAACAAGCTGTGGGACAAAGCGAGCTTTGACATCAAGCGGATCTACGAAATCGAAGAAGAAACGCGCCATGACGTTGTGGCATTCACCCGTGCGGTATCCGAAACACTGGGAGAAGAAAAGAAATGGGTGCATTACGGCCTGACTTCTACGGACGTGGTGGATACAGCCCTTTCCTATTTGCTGCGTCAAGCCAACGAAATTCTGGAAAAAGACATTGAGGATTTCATTGCCGTTTTGGCTGACAAGGCACGTGAGCATAAGGATACCGTTTGCATGGGCCGAACTCATGGCGTACATGCGGAGCCGACGACTTTTGGCCTGAAGCTGGCACTGTGGCATGAAGAAATGAAGCGCAACCTCGCTCGTTTCCGCGCTGCGAAAAAAGAAGTGGCTTACGGAAAAATCTCAGGTGCAGTAGGTACCTACGCGAACATCGATCCGTTCGTAGAGGCGTACGTATGCGAAAAGCTCGGTCTGTCTCCAGCGCCGATTTCTACGCAAACCCTGCAGCGTGACCGACATGCGGAATATATGGCGACACTGGCTCTGATCGCGACCTCCCTGGAGAAATTCGCGACAGAGATTCGCGGCCTGCAAAAGAGCGAGATGCGCGAAGTGGAAGAGGCATTTGCCAAAGGGCAAAAAGGTTCTTCTGCGATGCCGCACAAGCGCAATCCGATCGGCAGCGAGAACATTACAGGTATGGCTCGCGTGATCCGCGGCTATATGCTGACTTCCTACGAAAACGTATCTCTGTGGCATGAGCGGGACATTTCCCACTCTTCTGCGGAGCGCATCATTTTGCCGGATGCGACCCAAGCACTCAACTACATGCTGCGCCGCTTCAGCAACATCGTGAAAAACTTGACTGTCTTCCCGGAAAACATGAAGCGCAACATGGATCGCACCTTTGGTCTGATCTATTCGCAGCACGTCATGCTGAGCCTGATTGAAAAAGGCATGAGCCGCGAGCAGGCATACGACACGGTACAGCCGCGCGCAATGCAAGCGTGGGAAGAGCAGCGTTCTTTCCGTGCCATCGTGGAAGAAGACCCAACCATCAGCGCTGCGCTGACCAAGGAAGAGCTGGACGCGTGCTTCGACTACCGCTATCATCTCAAGCACGTGGATACCATTTTCCAACGTCTTGGCTTGCTGTAAAAAGCGTCAAAAATATAGACGAAAAGAACCGTCAGGAGCTTCCTGGCGGTTTTTCTCGTAAAGATTAGGCGAAGCGAAACTTTCCGGATTGTGGCGAGAGCGTGTCCAAAAGGGATGAGATGCCGCGCGATTTTCCCACAGCTTTCCACATTCTTTACGCGCTTTTGCCACACCGGATTGCTACCATGGACTTGTCCGAAGAGGGAGCGGCGGGAATGGATTACGCAAGCTGCATGTAAAACTTACAAAAGTGTAAGGTTCCTGAAAGTTAACTCGATAGTTCCCACTTCAGATCCCCTTTACAATGAAATCAACTCATACGGATCAATGAAATGGGAGATCGATTATGAATACCGCACTGTTATATCCAACATTAAGTCATCAGCAAATTTACGAAGAATACTCCGCCAAAATATATCGCTATTTCCGCTACCGTGTCAAAAACGTCTGGGATGTCGAGGATCTGACCACGACGGTATTCATCAAGGTATACTCCAAGCTGGAGCAGTACGATGGCCGTCACCCGTTCGGAGCGTGGATTTTCCGCATCGCTCACAATGCCCTGATCGACTACATGCGCAAAAAGCGGGAATGCCCGGTCGATCAAGAGACGTTTTCCTCCATGAAGGCAACGGATGATTTGCCGGAGGAGTGTCTGATGACGCAGGAATCCACAGATGTCCTGTGGCAGAAGGTACATACGTTGACGGCTGATCAGCGCAATGTGATTCAGCTGCGGTACCTGGCTGATCTGAGAATGAACGAGATTGCCGAGATCCTGGGAAAAACGGAAGCATCGGTCAAAATCCTGCACTTCCGCGGAATCAAAAAGCTGCAGCAGATCATGAAGGCGCAAGCCTAGGGTGGACGACAGGTCCATCCTTTTTTGCTTTCTGAAGTTTAATTTGGCTGGCGTGACAAAGGATGAGAGTATAAGAAAAAAGGTGGGTGCTTCGCTCGTGGACTGGGCGACAAGCCCAGTTTTTCTAAGGTATAGTAGAGGATGGAAGAATGCAAGACTTAGGATGAGGGGAGCTTAGCACGATGTCGACCATTATGATCGTTGAGGACGATCCCAAGATCAATCAATTACTTCAGAACCAACTGGAAAAATACGGTTACCATACAGTGAATGTCGAGCATTTTGACCGGGTCATGGACGTATTTACGGAGGTCCGCCCCGACCTGGTCCTGCTCGATGTGAATTTGCCAAAGTTTGACGGATTCTACTGGTGCCGTCAGATGCGCCAGGAATCAAATTGTCCGATTCTGTTCATCTCCGCACGCGACAGTAAAATGGATCAGGTCATGGCATTGGAAAATGGGGCAGATGATTACATCACCAAGCCGTTTGATTACGATGTGGTCATGGCCAAAATCCGCAGCCAGCTTCGGCGCGCATACGGCTTGTACGCGCCTCAGGAGGGGGAGCGGACGGTGGAAGTGGCAGGCCTCAAGCTCTTTTTGGAGCGGATGGAGCTATCGATACACGATAACAAGGTCGAGCTCAGCAAAAAGGAAGTCCTGCTGCTGGAAGCGCTGATGAACCAGTATCCGCGTGTCGTCAGCCGGGAGCGCCTCCTGGAAAAGCTGTGGGATGAACAGTTCGTGGATGAAAATACGCTGAACGTCTATATCACGCGCGTGCGCGGGAAGCTAAAGGACATGGGGCTGGAGGGAGCCGTTGAAACGGTGCGCGGCTCTGGCTATCGCTTGAAGGCTGTCTGGGAGGACGGACAATGAAGCTGTTTCTCCGGGATCAATGGGCTTTTGCGGCTTTCTTCCTCGTGCAGCTCATCCTGCTTCTGTTAATCTTTGCGCTGGATGGGTACTGGAACGAGTCGCTGATGATATATGCCGTATTCCTGTCCGTCTTTTTTGCAGGTGCTTTCATGGTTGTGCGTTATTTGACCCACCGTTCCGTCTATCAGCGTTTGAGCAACCCGGTGGAATCGCTGGAGGAGCTGATGCAGACTCACGGGAATGCCGCGCTCAGCCGCGCTCTGGATGAGACCTTTATGGAGCATTATCGCCTGTACAAGGAACAGCTGCATGCCTATGAAAACAAGCAGCGAGACTATACGACGTTTATCCAGCAATGGGTGCACCAGATGAAGACACCGATCTCCGTCATTCATCTGCTCTTGCAAAATGAAGACGATCCGACCGCTGAAAGTGTGCGGGAAGAGGTCGACCGCATCAAACGCGGACTGGAAACGGTTCTGTACATTGCACGCCTGGATCGATTTGAACAGGATTTTCTCATAGAGCCGGTGACACTCCACAGCCTGGCGCAAAATGTACTCGCGGAAAACAAGCGGCTGTTCATCCGCAATCAGGTCTATCCAGAGCTAAAGGTGGACGGGCACTGGAGGGTGGAATCGGATGAAAAGTGGCTTTCCTTTGTCTTGACCCAGCTGTTGACCAATGCCGTTCGTTATTCGGCGGGAAAAAGCAACAAGGTGACAATCCGTGCTTACGAGCTCGGCCCCAGTGTGGCGCTGGAGGTCCAGGATTACGGGATCGGAATTCCACCCGAGGACACCAGGCGTGTGTATCAACCGTATTTCACAGGGGAAAACGGCCGGAAATACCCGGAATCGACGGGAATGGGGCTGTATTTGGTCAAGGAAATTTGCGGACGTCTGCATCACGGGGTAGAGCTGGAGTCAGAGGTAGGAGTGGGGACGACGGTGCGGATCATCATGTCCGCTGTGCTCCCAACCTTACAAGATCGTAAGAAAGCTGAAAGTTAATTCGATAGCGATGCGACCCGCGCTTCCGTATAGTGGGTATGTAGGTGAGAAAGGAGCAAGGCCGATGGACATGTTGCAGGTGAAAAGTCTGAGTAAAATATACGGAGGCAAGGTAACTTACCGCGCGCTGACCGATATAGATTTTACGATTCGCAAAGGAGAATTCGTAGGCATCATGGGACCATCCGGCAGCGGAAAAACCACGCTGCTGAACATGATCTCGACCATCGATTCTCCGACCTCGGGGGTCGTCCTATTGAGTGGAACCAACCCGCATCTGCTGAAAAAGGAAAAGCTGGCACTGTTTCGACGCAGGGAGCTGGGATTCGTCTTTCAGGACTTTAATTTGCTCGATACGCTGACGATCGGGGAAAATATCGTTTTGCCGCTCACGCTGGAGGGAGAGAGTGTCGCAGTCATGGAGGAAAAGCTGCAGACGATCGCCGCGAAGCTGGGCATAGAGGAGATTTTGGACAAGCGGACGTTTGAGGTATCCGGCGGACAGCGCCAACGGACAGCGATCGCGCGTGCCATCATCCATACGCCATCTCTCTTGCTCGCGGATGAACCGACAGGGAATCTCGATTCGAAGTCATCGCGCAGCGTGATGGAAACGCTGGCGGCTATCAATCAATCAGAAAATACGACCATGATGATGGTCACGCATGATGCCTTGGCAGCGAGCTATTGCCACCGCGTCATTTTTATCAAGGACGGTCAGTTGCACAACGAAATGTACAGGGGAGAGAGTCGCCAGGTGTTCTTCCAGAAGATCATTGACGCACTGTCGTTTTTGGGAGGGAACAACTATGACCTTTCGACAATTCGCGTGTAACAACGTACTGCGCAACAAGCGTACGTATGCCGCTTTCTTTTTGAGCAGCGTCTTTTCCGTCATGATCTTTTTTGTCTATGCGATGTTCATTTTTCACCCGGGGATTGCCGACGAGGAAATTCACGGGTCCGTGGCGACCGGGATGATGGTGGCAGAGTACATCATTTTCCTGTTCGCGTTTTTCTTTCTCTTTTACTGTGTAGGTGCATTCCTGAAAAAAAGGGAGAAAGAGTTCGGGATCCTGTTCATGCACGGTATGACAGCGAGGCAGCGCAATCTTCTGATCTTTATGGAAAACATGCTGATCGGCGTCTTTTCCATCATTTGCGGGATTGGGCTCGGTCTCGTGCTAGGCAAGCTGTTTTTCCAATTCGCCGGATTTTTGCTGGATGTGCAGGCTCTGGCGTTTTACTTTCCGTGGCAGGCGATCGTTCTGACCTTCGTCGCTTTTTTGATCCTGTTCGGGGCGATCTCGCTTTTTACCGTCTTGTTGCTGCGAAGCCGCTCTCTGCTGGATCTGCTCCAGGGAAGCCAGCGTCCAAAGAGGGAGCCAAAGGCATCCGTATTTCTTTCGCTTTTGGCAGCAGGGCTCTTGCTCATTGCTTATACGCTCGCGCTCACGGCAGACGGCATTTCGGTAGTCGTCCTTCTTCTGCCCGTCACAGTCCTGACGATCGCCGGCACGTACCTGCTCTTCACGCAGATGAGCGTATTTCTGATCGGTTTTATGAAGAGGAACCGTTCCCTTTATTGGAAACGGACCAATCTGATCACGCTGTCTGATCTCGACTACCGGATGAAGGACAACGCCCGGATGTTTTTCCTCGTCTGCATCGTCTCGACGATCGCCTTTTGTGCCATTGGAACACTGGCTGCGCTCGCCGGGTCGATCCAGGAAACGGTGATCAAGACCAACCCGTTTGCCTTCGAGTACCAGACCAAAACCGGGAATCCGTACGAGCAAGAGCATCTTTCCTTGATCGAGAACGGTCTGCAGCAAGCAGGTTTTTCCTTTGAGAAGCATCAGGTGATGATGCGGGTGCTGCCGCAGAAGGTGAATGACGAGAAGGTCGGCGTCGTGAAGCTGACAGATTACAATCGGTTTGCCCTTGCGGCGAATACGCGGGAGCTCAAGCTGAATGAAAATGAAGCGTTCCTGGTCGTCCGCTGGTTTGGCGATGCTGTGGAAAACAAGGTGCTGGATGTCGGGCAGAGCCAGCTGATCGTCAAAACGGACACGAAAATCAATCCATTGCTGAGTGGACTGGACTTTGACCGCCTGGCGGTGATACCCGATGCCGTCTATGACAGACTGAGCGGCTTGGACGAAGAAACGCGCTTCGGATACGTAGTGCCCAAATGGAAGGATACGCAGGAGATCAGCTTGAAGCTGCAAGAGGAGATCGACCATTCCACCGATCAGTACTACTTTTCCGCCCGAGCACCGGTCTACCACACCATGAAGCAGATGGCGAACATGGTGCTCTTCATCGGATTGTTTGTAGGGGTACTGTTCTTTGTGGCGGCGGCGAGCTTTCTTTACTTCCGCCTGTATACGGATTTGGAAAACGATAAAAGGCAGTATGGGGCGATCGCCAAAATCGGGCTTTCTGATCAGGAGCTGACCCGAATCGTGACCACCCAGATCGCTCTTCTGTTCTTTGTGCCGATCGTGGTAGCGATCATTCACAGCATGGTTGCCTTCGTGTCCTTGCAGAGCTTGCTCAAGATCATGCTGGTGGCATCTGTCGTGAAGCCGACCGCGATCGTCTTGATCAGCTTTGTGGTGGTTCAGGCCATTTACTTCTGGATTATCCGCAACCGTTACTTGTTCCACTTGAAGCGATCCATGTCCCGATAAAGGCGAAGACAGACCTCGTGAGGAAAGGCATAGCCCTTTGGCGCGAGGTCTTTTCATGTCCTATCGGGAACTTACATAAACTAGGAAGCAAGAACGAACGAGGAGGGGGATGAAGATGGAGAGCGACCAACAGTCGTGGATGGAAAAAGCAGTGAAGATTGCCCTGGAGAATGTGCTTCAGAGCCACGGCGGGCCTTTTGGGGCGATCGTCGTCAAGGATGGGCAAATTATCGGAACAGGCCGCAATGAAGTAACGACGACGAACGACCCGACTGCCCATGCGGAGGTCCAGGCCATTCGGGAGGCATGCCGCAATCTGAATGCATTTCAATTATCCGATTGCGAGCTGTACACGAGCTGCGAGCCCTGCCCGATGTGCCTGGGAGCCATCTACTGGGCGCGTCCGAAAATCGTCTATTTTGCCTCCACAAAGCAGGATGCGGCGAAAATCGGATTCGATGACCACTTTATTTACGAGCAAATCGGAATTCCATACGAAAACCGCTCCATTCCTTTTAAGCAAATTCATCCGGAAAACTACCTGTCTCCATTCGAGGCGTGGATGGAATCACAGGACAAGGTCGAGTATTAGCAGCAGGAAGAGGAGCCGGCAAAACAGTCACCCCCAAGGGGCGTGGCTGTTTTCTTTTTGCCTGCATGCTGTACGTGGGGCTGCCCTAGGAGAAATCTTTCGCAAACCGCACTTTATATCAACCGAAAATATGATAAAGAATAATAAAAAATTGAAAATGCTTTCAAAATGAAATTTTCAGATAAACTGTTGCTTATTGTCGAAATTCGTATTATAGTAACAACATCAATAACGAAATTCGTCCACATTCGAAAGTAATTTGACTGTTTAAAGGACCAATTATTAGGGAAAAAGACGAATAAGGTAGGGATGATATGGAAGAGAAATTCCGACGATCTCTTTATCCAGAATTAGATGACATCGACTACGGTATTGTCCGTGCCCTGCAGGAAAACGCGCGTGTACCGTTCACCCAGATTGCAAAGGAGCTTGGCGTCACGGAAAAAACAATCCGGATGCGGGTTCAGCAAATGCAGGATGAAGGAGTCTTGAGCTTGGTTGGCATTGTAAATCCAGTCAAGGCGGGGCTAAACGTACAGGCTTTTGTTCAAATTGCTACAGAAGCGGACAAGCTGGACGATGTGGTCGCGGTGTTGAACGGAATAGTGGAAGTACGCTTGGTGGTCCTGACATCTGGTGATTACCAATTGATCACGCAAATTCTGGTTCGCAACTACGAAGAATTATCCGAATTTTTAATGAAAACCATGAACAAGATTCCAGGGGTTACCCGGATAAACGTGATTAATGAATTGAAGATCTTAAAATCCAAGTACAAATTCGTTCGGTGATTCATCGCGACATCGGAAGGGGGAATGCCACCGGAGTAAGTGCCGTTGGGAGAATCGCATTCCATGGAAATGAGAGCACAGAGCAAACAATCACTGAAAAGCAGACAGCAGGGGTGTATAAAAGTTTTGGCTTAGCCAGGACGCTTATACCTACAAAAAAGAGAAAAGGGGTCATCCTATGTTTTCGAAAAAAGCCAGCAAAACATTGATGAGTGCCGTACTGGGAACCATGCTCTTGGTAACAGGTTGTGGAGGAGGAGGCAGCGCCGCTCCTAGCACAGAAGGTGGAAATGCAGCAGCTCCTGCACCATCTACAGGTAAAAAGGTAATCAACATCGGTCTGAAGGCAGATCCGCCTTCGATGGATCCGAATATTTCGACTTCGCTGTATGACCGTCAAGTCTACGCGAGCCTTTATGACAAGCTGTTTGAGATCGACCCAAGCGGAAAAGTAGTGCCAATGCTGGCGGAATCCTACGAGGTAACCCCAGATGGTAAAACATACACCTTTAAATTGAAGCAAGGCGTTAAGTTCCACGATGGAACCGAATTTGACGCTGAAGCGGTGAAGTTCAATTTCGAACGGAACATGACAGATGCGAAATCGAAGCGTAAGGGCGACATGAAATTCGTGGACTCTGTAGCTGTGGTAGACAAAAACACAGTGAAAGTACAAATGAAAGAACCGTTCGCTCCATTCCTGTCCATCCTGGCTGACCGTGGCGGTACCATGGTATCCCCTGCAGCAGTCAAACAGTATGGCGATCAATACCTGAACCACCCAGTGGGAACCGGGCCATTCGTCTTTGTTGAGCAGGTAAAAGGCGACCACGTCACCTTGAAAAAGAACGAAAACTACTGGAACGGTGCACCGAAAGTAGATGAAGTGACTTACAAAGTATTCACCAATGGTACGGCGAAGGTGCAAAACCTGCGTTCCGGCATGCTGGATATCATCGACGATACACCAGTAAAAGAAATTCCAGCGGTAAAAGGCGATTCCAACCTGACCCTGACGGCAGAATCCGGCTGGGGCTACCAAGGTCTCTATCTGAACAACTCCCGCGCGCCGTTTGACAACAAATACTTGCGCCAAGCTGTAGATGCGGCAATCGACCGCGAAGCATTGGTAAAAGTACTGTTCAATGGCTATGCGGCACCTGCTCGCACGGCATTTGCAAAAGGCAGCTTGGCTTACAACGAAGCGTTGAACACACCAGTAGCTCCTGACGCTGCGAAGATCAAAGATTTGCTGGCGCAAGGTGGACAACCAAACGGCTTCAGCTTCAAGCTGTACATCACGTCTTCCCCTGAAAACGAACAATTGGGTGCGGTTCTGCAAAACATGTGGAAACAGCATGGCATCAACGCTACTCTGGAAAAACTCGAGTACGGCCAATTGCTGGAAACAGGCGAGAAGGGCGAATTCGACGCATTGCAACTGGGCTGGTCCGGACGTCAAGACCCTGACCAAAACTTCCATGACTTCGTAGTGACTGGACAATCCAACAACGATGGCCGCATTACTCTGCCGAAATTGGACGAGCTGGTACTGAAAGCACGCAGTGAAGTGGATGAAACAAAGCGCAAAGCGATGTATGAAGAAGCAACCAAATTGCTGCAAGACGAAGCTGGCTACTCCTACATGTACCATCAGTTCGTGCTGATCGGCATGAACAAGAAAATATCTGGATTCACGTATGTTCCAGACGGTTTGATCCGTACAGCAACGCTGGACAAGCAATAAGCTTGCGGGCTCAGGAATCACTACACTATAACAGCAAGAGCGAGGAGGAATTGTCATGATGTTTGTGGTCAGACGCCTGCTGCTGACAATCCCGATTCTCCTGCTGGTGTCGATTCTTACGTTCTCTTTGATCCATATGATCCCGGGCGATCCTGCCCGGGTCATTTTAGGACAAGAAGCGACACCGGAAGCCTATCAGGCACTGCGAACGGAGTTGGGACTCGACAAGCCGATCGTGGTGCAATATTTTTCCTGGCTAGGAAAAGTGGTTACGGGTGATTTGGGAATGTCCATTACGGACCGGATTCCGGTCTCCGAATTGATTAAGCAAAGGCTACCCGCAACGGTGGAGCTGACAATCGGGACTTTTCTCGTAGCGATCCTCATCGCATTTCCTGCGGGGATCCTGGCGGCGACGCGGCGCGGTACCTGGATTGATTATACGAGTACCTTTACTGCACTAGGAGGTATGAGTATCCCGAGCTTTTGGCTGGCGATGATGATGATCATCTACTTTGCCGTTGAGAACCAATGGCTGCCTTCATCGGGCTACGTTTCCTTCTTTGAAAACCCTACGCAAAACCTGCTGGCCATGATTCTGCCTTGTGTGGCCACTGGCCTGAGGGAATCGGCCGTCCTCATGCGCATGCTGCGCTCCTCGCTATTGGATGTGGTCAACATGGACTTTATTCGCACTGCGAAAGCAAAAGGCTTGAACGAAGCGCGCACCATTCTGGGTCATGCCTTGCGCAACGCGATGGTACCCGTCGTAACGACATCCGGTCTGATGATCGCAGGTCTCTTGGGAGGTCTTGTCATTACGGAATCGATCTTTTCTATCCCTGGTTTTGGGCGTTTGATCGTTGAATCCGTATTCAAACGGGATTATGTGACCGTACAAGGTGCAATTCTTGTTTCCGCTGTACTGGTCGTTATCGTAAACCTCGCTGTAGATATTTTGTACGCAGTTATTGACCCACGCATCAAAAGCGGGAAAGGAGCGGGCGAGTGATGAAAACCCTAGGCAAATTTCTCCGAAACGGGCTTGGTGTCATCGGAGCGGTGATTATCCTCGGACTGATTGTGGTGGCGATCTTTGCACCTCAGATTGCTCCGTTCGACCCCAATGCGCAAGACTACAACAAAATCCTGCTCGCTCCTGGCGGCGAGCACCTGTTTGGAACGGATGACCTCGGCCGCGATATATTCTCTCGTGTCGTCTACGGGGCACGAATCTCCATGGAAGCCGCATTGATTTCTGTCGGGATCGCGATGCTGATTGGCGTACCGATCGGTCTTTTATCCGGCTACTACCGCGGTTTTTGGGACGAGTGGATCGTCATGCGAAGCGTTGACGCGATGCAGGCATTTCCTTTCCTGATCCTGGCGCTTGCGATCTCTGCGGTTCTCGGCTCTGGATTCGGCAATGCGATGCTGGCGATCGGGATCGGCTTTGCCCCTGCCTTTGTCCGCATCACACGCGGTCAGGTACTGACTCTTCGCAATATGGAGTACATTCATGCAGCTCGTTCGGTCGGTGTAAAAGATGCACGCATCATTTTCCGCCATATCTTGCCGAATGCACTCAACCCGATCATGATTCAAGCTACGCTTGCGATGGCGTCCGGTATCATCGCAGAGGCATCTCTGTCCTATCTGGGACTTGGCGTCCAACCTCCCACACCTTCGTGGGGCAGCATGCTGAATCAGGCGCAGACGCTGATGTCAGTTGCGCCTTATGCCACCTTCTATCCCGGTATTGCGATCTTCTTGGTCGTACTCGGATTCAACTTGCTGGGTGACGGATTGCAACAGGTTCTAGATCCGCGGTCACGAAAATAATAAAGGGAGTGGAGCAGATGACGACCATCTTGGAAGTGGAACAACTGAGAACCCGGTTTCGCACAGACAGCGGTGTCGTCAGTGTCGTTGACGGCGTCGACTTCTCCATCCGTGCCGGCGAAACGCTCGGTGTCGTAGGTGAATCAGGCTGTGGGAAAAGCGTAACCAGCCTTTCAATCATGCGGCTGCTGCCGCCCAACGGTAAATCGGAAGGATCGATCCGCTTCAACGGGAAAGACGTGCTGGATCTGTCGGAAAAAGACATGCAGCGAGTTCGTGGAAACGAAATCGCGATGATTTTCCAGGAGCCGATGACTTCTCTCAATCCGCTGCATACGGTAGGTAAACAGATTGAAGAAGCAGTCATGCTCCATATGAAAGTGGGCAAGGCGCAAGCGAAAGAGCGGGCCATCGCCATGCTGAAAGCAGTAGGGATGCCGCGTGCGGAAGAGATCTACGGCGAATTCCCGCATCAGCTCTCCGGCGGTATGCGTCAGCGGGTCATGATCGCGATGGCGATGTCCTGTGACCCCAAGCTGATCATCGCGGACGAGCCGACCACGGCGCTCGACGTGACGATCCAGGCGCAAATCCTCGATCTGATGCGCGACCTCAAGGAAAAGACGGGGACTTCGATCATGCTGATCACCCACGATTTGGGTGTTGTAGCTGAAATGTGCGACCGCGTCATCGTCATGTACGCCGGCCAGGTCGTGGAAGAAACAGACGTAGACACGCTGTTTGAGAGTCCGAAGCATCCATACACGATCGGCCTCATGAATTCGATTCCAGAGCTCGACGATGAGCGCGAGTACCTAGACACCATTCCGGGAGCTGTTCCATTGCCGCAGCAAATGCCAAAAGGCTGCCGATTCGCTCCGCGTTGTTCCAAAGCAATGGCGATCTGTCATGAACAGCCGCCTGAGCTGTTGCAGCTGGAGGGCCAAAAATGCCGCTGCTGGCTGTATGCAGATGGGGGGGAACAAGAATGACGACACCTCTGTTGGAAGTCAAAGGATTAAAGCAACATTTTCCCATCAAGGGCGGATTCCTGAAAAAAACGACGGGGTATGTAAAAGCCGTCGACGGTATCGACCTGCAAGTGTTTCCGGGCGAAACGCTGGGAATCGTAGGGGAATCAGGCTGTGGCAAATCGACCACGGGACGAAGCATTATGCGCCTCTTGGAACCGAGCTCAGGCGAAGTATGGTTCGACGGCAAGGATTTGGCAAAGCTTCCGAAAGAAGAAATGCGCCAGATGCGCCGAAATTTGCAAATGATTTTTCAGGATCCGTATGCATCCCTGAACCCTCGCATGACCATCAAACAGATTTTGATGGAGTCGCTCATGGTGCACAATATTGGTACACCTGCCGAGCGTGAAAAGACGATCGAAGAGATCATCGAGATTGTAGGTCTTCGCAAAGAGCATTTGAACCGCCATCCGCATGACTTCTCGGGTGGTCAGCGCCAACGGATTGGGATTGCGCGTGCATTGGTAGTAAAACCTAAGCTGATCATCGCCGACGAGCCCGTATCCGCTCTGGACGTATCCATCCAGTCGCAGGTGCTCAATCTGCTCAAGGACTTGAAGAAAGAATTCAATCTGACACTCATGTTCATTTCCCATGACCTGTCAGTCGTCAAGCATTTGTGCGACCGGATCGCTGTGATGTATTTGGGCCGCGTCGTAGAAATCGCCGATAAACGCACCTTGTTTGAAAATCCGAGCCATCCGTATACACGGGCTTTGCTGTCCGCAGTACCGGTGGCCAAACCCCGCCAAAAGCGGGAACGCATTTTGCTCACTGGCGATCTGCCGAGTCCGGCAAATCCGCCTAGCGGTTGCACCTTCCATCCGCGTTGTCCTTACGCTACGGATGTATGTAAAACGACAGTACCGAGTCTGGCCGATATCGGAGCCGGGCAGCTGGTATCCTGCCATCTGGTGCAATCGGGTGAACTTCGCCGTTAGAGGCAGGACGGAGGAACAACATGATTTACTGGCAACTGTTTATCGCGTTTTTCCGCATCGGTATTTTCGGTTTCGGGGGAGGTCCTACCATGGTTCCCCTGTTTCACACCGAGTGCGTGAAAAAGTACAAATGGGTAACAGATGAAGACTTTGCAGATAATCTGGCACTGGGGAATGCTCTTCCGGGACCGATCGCAACCAAGCTGGCTGCGTTTATCGGCTACCGGGTAAGAGGCTGGAAGGGCGCATTGGTGGCAAACATCGGAGTCGTAATGCCAATTGTCATCGTGATGATCGCGCTTTTGGAAGTCATCTACAAGTGGAAGGATGCGCCAGGGGTTTACGGCATGATTCAGGCAATCGGTCCTGTAATCGCGGTCATGACCGGCGTGCTCACTTGGGAGTTTTTGCAAAAGGCTTGGCAAGGCGCTTCCAACAAAACCGGTGTAAGTATTTCGCTCGCCCTTTCTTTGGTCGCTTTGTTGTTTCTTGACTGGCATCCAGGAATTGTCGTAGCAATCGCTTTGGTGATTTCCTTTGCTTACTCTACCTGGTCGGTCCAGAGGCGCAAGAAAAAGGACGGCAAGGAGGGCGCAGCATGATTTATCTTCAGTTATTCTGGGCATTTTTCATCTCGAACATTTTGGGATACGGCGGCGGCCCTCCCAGCATTCCGCTGATCCAGAATGAAGTCGTCGATCATTACAAATGGATGTCGGTGAAGGAATTCGGGGAAATGCTTGCAGTAGGGAACGCACTCCCAAGCCCTATCGCGACGAAGCTGGCTGGCTATGTCGGCTACCAGGTAGCAGGAGTTCCCGGAGCGATAGTAGCGTTGCTTGCGACAGTAGCTCCTACGGCGATCGCGATGATCCTGCTCCTGCAATTCATCAATCTTTTCCGTAGTGCTCCACAAGTAAAAGCCATGACTCAATCGGTCCGCCCAATAGTCACGGTACTTTTGGGAACCATGACATACCAGTTTATCATGGGTGCGGTAGAAGGAATCGGGTGGATGCAAACCATCATCCTGTCCGTTGCTTCTTATCTGCTTCTGGAAACCTGGAAAGTACATCCTGCGTTTGTCATTTTGGGAGCCATGGTGTACGGGTACATCTTCATTGGCTAGGATCAAGTTCACAAGGAGGCATAACTTCATGGTTAAATATGACGCAATGGAATACCCGTATGCATCTCGGCGTATGACCACTTTTGCTAAAAACGGGATGGTAGCCACTTCACAGCCGTTGGCAGCGCAAGCAGGCTTGGATATTTTGAAAAAGGGCGGAAACGCCATCGACGCTGCTATTGCAACGGCAGCTTGCCTGACTGTCGTAGAACCGACGTCCAACGGCATCGGCGGTGACGCGTTCGCGCTGGTATGGGTAAAAGACGAGCTGTACGGACTGAACTCCAGCGGTCCGGCTCCGCAAAGCATTTCGATCGAGGCGGTAAAAGCAAATGGACATGAAGAAATGCCTACGTACGGCTGGACTCCGGTAACTGTACCCGGTGCGCCTGCTGCTTGGGCGGCGCTGTCCAAACGCTTTGGCAAATTGCCTTTGACAGAAGTTTTGAAACCGGCGATCGATTATGCAGAGAACGGTTATCCGCTTTCTCCAACACTCGCTCATTACTGGAAAGTGGCCTACAAGAAATTTTCCAAATTGTGCACAGGTCCAGAATTTGCGCATTGGTACGAGACGTTTGTCCCAGGTGGAAAAGCACCGCAAGCGGGTGATATTTGGAAATCCCCAGGACATGCAGCAACCCTGCGCCAAATCGCAGAGACGAATGGCGAGAGCTTCTACCGCGGAGAGCTGGCAGAGAAGATTGATGCTTTCTCCCGTGAGTGCGGCGGCTTCTTGAGAAAAGAAGACCTGGCTGCGTTTGAGCCGGAGTGGGTCAAACCGCTGAGCGTGAACTACCGAGGTTATGATGTATGGGAGATCCCGCCGAACGGCCAAGGCATGATTGCCCTGATGGCACTCAACATCCTCAAAGGCTTTGACTTTGATGCCAAAGACACGACGGAAACGTACCACAAACAGATCGAAGCCATGAAGCTGGCGTTTACAGACGGTTTGAAATACATCACCGAATCCAGCAAAATGAGCGTCACGGCAGAAGAGCTGCTGGCAGATGAATACGCAGGCACTCGCCGCGCATTGATCGGAGACGAGGCACTGACTCCGGAGCCGGGAAATCCTCGTTCCAGCGGTACCGTCTACTTGGCAACGGCAGACGGCGAAGGCAACATGGTATCGTTCATTCAGAGCAACTACATGGGATTTGGCTCTGGCGTAGTGGTTCCGGGTACAGGCATCGCCCTGCAAAACCGCGGGCACAACTTCTCGCTTGATCCGGCTCACGATAATTGCCTGGAGCCAGGAAAAAGAACGTTCCACACCATCATCCCAGGCTTCCTGACAAAAGACGGAAAGGCAGTCGGACCATTTGGCGTCATGGGCGGATTCATGCAGCCGCAAGGTCATGTGCAGGTCGTCATGAACACCATCGACTTCCATCTGAATCCACAGGCTTCCCTCGATGCGCCTCGCTGGCAGTGGACGGAAGGCAAGGTCGTCGAGCTGGAGCGCCACTTCCCTGAGCATTTGGCGATGGCACTCGAGCGCAAGGGACACCAAATCAAGTGGGCGCAGCTGGGCAACTACTTCGGTCGCGGTCAGATCATCTGGCGCGATGAAAACGGCGTGCTCTCCGGCGGTACCGACATGCGCACGGACAGCAGCATCGCGGCGTGGTAAAAGTGAGGAAATAACGAAGAACCGTATGGAGCAAAAGCTTCCGTACGGTTCTTTTTTGTGACAAGGCTTTGGGGTTAGACAAAGTACCGCTGCAAGGTCAATCCATAGATAAAGATACCAAAGATCAGAGCTGTGGAAATACTGAATCCACAGACAGCTCCAATGCCCGTTCCAATTCCCCGAACACCACAATTCGCGATTGCCGGAACACTTCTTTCCCTTCTCGAAACAAGAGGATGGTCGGAGCGGTAAAAATGAGAAACTCCCCGGACAGGCTGGGGATCGTTTCAATCGAAGTGACCATGAATGGCACCTGTGTAAAGGACTTTAACAGCTCCTTTGTTTTTGCAAAGGTGGCATCGCATACCCCGCAGTTTTCCATTTTGACAAACAGCATGCACACAGGATACTGGGCGATGTCAGCCCTAAGCTCGGATAGTTCCTTATATTCTCGCATGTGCGGTCACCTCGGCTAAAAGCATGATAACTCTACCTCACCATGATAGCAAAAAGCCCTCTGCTGAGACAGAGGGCTTACGACGCGTGCACTACTATGCTCTCACAACGCTTTCAAACTGTCCTTTATGCGCTCCGTTGCAGAAAGGTTTGTTCGACGACAAACCGCATCTACAGAGATGGGCTTGCGCCTTTGTTTCCAGGGGTTTTCCTTCGCCATCCAGCAGGGTGAATTCTCCCGTCACGAGCAGTGGACCATTATCCAAGACCTTGATATCCGACATCTTCTCACCTCCTGTCCCTTCTGGTTATTTTTTCACAAAATGTGAGCGATTAGACAGGCCGTAAGTATGGAATGTGCACGGCCTTTTTTGCTACCCTTCGACACTATTTTTACTGAAACGGCCCCTTTTTATGAAAAAAATCCCAAAAATTTTTTGGGTACATGCAACAAAAATTCCCATATTCCCGTCTGTGAGTGTGATGAGGATTCCCTAAAAGATGGAAGGAGGGCATGGGGTGCTGTCCTATTTTGTGGTAGTTCCGGTGCTTCTCGTCATGATCATTGCAGTCTATACCGACCTGCGCAGACGTCTCATATACGACTGGCTCACTCTTCCAGGAATCGCCTATTTTCTCATTTACCATGCGTTTGCCCATCCGGACCAATGGACTATGTATGGGCTCGGGGTCGTTTTGACCGGGGGGATCTCCTTGCTGATGGCGATGGTGAGCAATGGGCAATTGGGAGGAGGAGACATCAAGCTGTTTGCACTGGTGGGAGCGGCAGTAGGCTGGGAAGCAGGTCTTTATATCTTGTGTTTCACTTACCTGCTCGCAGGACTCATCGTCATTCCGATCTGGCTGGCATCCAAATGGTCAGGGAATCAGGCGACGGGACGGGAAATTCCTTTGGCTCCTTTTATCGCGGGGGGAACGAGCCTATTGCTCATGGCTGTAGCATTTATCTGATGATGGATAGGGAGAGGGAATCACTCGATGTTGGAATCGAAACGAAGGGCAATCATCTTTTTGGCGCTGTCTCTCATTTTGGCGGCGACGGCAGGCTTTTTGTTCTTGAAAAAAATCAAGGACTTGAATTCACAGCTCGGAGAAATGGTGGACATTTACGTGGCGAGCACAGATATCGCATCCCGGTCGCTCATTTCGCCCGACCAAATCAAGACCATGCAAATTCCAAAAAAATATGCGGATCATTCGTATGTGACGGATAAGCTCAGTCTGAAGAATCAGGTAACCGTTGTTCCCTTGTCGGAAGGAGACATCATTACGAAAAACATCATCAAGCCCGCTGCCACAGTAAGAGACCAGAACAATCGCCTCGTGACGGTGTATGCTTCCGGCAACATTGTATTCGACCAGCAGCTCGAGGCATTGGACCGAGTCGATATCATTGTCTCGCACGAGGTGAATGGGAAGCCTGCGACGGAAGTCTTCATGAAGGATGTGCCGGTCGCCATGGTCGCGAAGACAGACGACCACTTTAAAGGAGTCGCCTTGGAAATGCCGTTTGAACAGGTGCCTGCATTCATACACCAGCAGCACTACGCCGAGGTCATGCGGATTCTGAAGGCCAATGTAGGCAAGGGTGAGCTGGGCATCCCGCAGCCGTTTCAGGAGCCGCAGCCCAAGGAAACTCCAGCACCGGCAGCTGGGGAGAAAAGCCCGTCTGCACCAGCGAATGGTCAACAGACACCAGCGAAACCCGCTGCGCCTAGTCAACCGACAGCTGAGCCATCTAAATCTGCACAACCGACATCTGTCGTCAAACCGGAGGGCAAGTCATGAATCCAGATCTGAAAATTCTTGTCGTTGCCGACTATGATTCGATCAAGAGCTTGTTGAGTGAAGCTCTCAGCCATTTCGGAAATGTCCAATTCACTACGTCGCGTGAAGTCAAAAAAGAAATCGACCGGATCGCACCTGATGTCGTTTTGATCGTGCAGCCCGAGGATGGATCAGGGGTCGAGCTGGTGCAATACATACAGGGAGAACTTCCGGAAGGGCTCGTCATTTTCTTGACGGAAAAGCAGGACTTTGGCTTGCTCCGGGATATCATCCGCGCAGGCGCCATCGAGTATATCGTTCTGCCTGACGAACTGGTGCTGCTCACGGATCGGCTGGACAAAATCGCCGAGCTGGGGCAAACGCAGCAGCGAAAAAAGGGGACGGCTACCTCCGGCAAAGCGTTTGTTCGCGGCAGAGGAAAAGTGTACTCCTTTTACAGCGGGAAAGGCGGATGCGGGCGCACGCAGCTGGCGACCGGCTTTGCGCAGGCACTCAAGCTGGAATCGACTGCACGCGTTCTTTTAATCGATTTGAATCTTCAGTATGGCGGGGTGGAGACCTTTTTCTCTCTGGACTCGAGTCGTACACTTGCCGATCTGGTCCCGGTCATGAATGAGATGAATGAAAATCACATTCGCAATGTTTCCCTTCGCGAGACGCATTCCAAGCTGGAGGTGCTGGCGAGCCCGCGCGATGCCGAAACAGCGGAAAACATCTCGGAGGAGTTCATCACCAGGCTCATTCGAGCGAGTCGACGCAGCTACGACTTCGTGATCATCGATCTGCCTACCCATATGAATGAACTGACGTACACGGCGCTGGAGGAATCGGACTTCATCTACTATGTGATGAATCTGGATACGCCGTCTGTCCAAATCTATCGGCTGACCGAAGAACTGTTCAGAAGACTGCGAATCGATACGGAAGGACGGCTCGAGGTCGTGGTCAACCAGGTCGGCAGGGATAACGAGCTGACCGTTTCCGATCTGAAGGGACTGATCCAGGCTCCGATCTCAGCCCAAATCAGCCGTGATCATAAAGGTATCCAGGCTGCAGTGAATCAGGGACAGCCCTTGCAGCGGGAGGCCAACGAGAAGAAGCTGATCCCGGCAGCGAAAGAAATACGAAAATGGGTACTGACCAAGCTGTCGTAGGAGGGAGATTGCCATGGCGTTGTTCAGGCGAAAAGAAGAGAAGCACATCGCGACAGAAGAAGCCCCGCGCCCGGTAGCGGCTCCTGCGTATCACAATCCGTACATCGATGAGCTGGCGGAGCATTACAAGTCAAGGCTTTTGCGAGAGACCAATCTGGAGCGGCTGACGAGTCTCGCCTCAGGAGAAATGCGTCTCGCGATCGAGCGCATGGTTTCTCAGTACATGTCAGAAGAGAAGGTCGTCATCCCGCGCAATGAAAAGGAAGTGCTGCTGACGCGTCTGATCAATGAGTCGGTAGGATTAGGGCCTTTGGAGCCGCTGCTCGCTGACCCGGATATTACCGAAATCTCGATCAATGGCCATCAGGAAGTGTACATCGAGAAAAAAGGCAGGCTGGAGCTGACCGATTTGAAGTTTCGCGATGAGGAGCACCTTCGCCATATCGTAGACCGGATCGTAGCCCCGCTCGGCCGCAGGATTGACGAGAGCTCGCCGATGGTCGATGCCAGGCTGAAGGACGGCAGCCGTGTGAACGCGGTCATTCCGCCGATCAGTCTGAATGGGACGCTCGTCTCGATCCGGAAATTCCGCAAAGACCCGTATTCCATGGCGGATCTGATGAAGTTCGGGTCGTTTGATGGAGCGATGTGCCGCTTTTTGCAGGCCATCGTAGAAGCAAAGATGAACGTGCTCATCTCCGGAGGAACAGGGAGCGGGAAGACAACGCTGCTCAATGCCGTATCGCGCTCGATTCCTTCCTATGAAAGGGTCATTACGATTGAAGACTCGGCGGAGCTCAAGCTGGATCGCTCCAACTGCATCGGGCTGGAGGCGCGTCCGCCCAACATGGAGGGAAGAGGCGAGATCACGATTCGGCATCTGGTGAAGAACTCGCTGCGGATGCGGCCGGATCGCATTATCGTCGGTGAGGTTCGCGGTGCAGAGGCATTTGACATGCTGCAGGCGATGAATACCGGTCACGAAGGGTCGCTTACGACGGTCCACGCCAATTCCCCGCAAGACGCTTTTACCAGGCTGGAAGGGATGGTCGTCATGGCGGGAATGGATCTGCCTTCTTCCATTATCCGCGAGTACATCGTGAGTGCTCTGGACTTTATCGTGCAGGTCACACGGCTCTCGGACGGGACGCGCAAAATGATGTCCATCTCGGAAGTATTCACAGGACCAGACAAGCAAGTGGTCGTAAACGAGATATTTCGCTTCCAGCGGATCGGGATGGGCAAAAAGGGGGAAGTGCTGGGGTATTTCACTCCTACGGGCAAGGTTCCCCAGAGTCTGGAGCGGCTGCGGATGTTTGGAATCGAACTGGAAGAATCCATGTTTACGATGGGCGAGGTGAACAAGCGTGAGCATCTCTATCCTGTTTAGTCTCTCTGTGCTGCTCGCGATCTGGGGGATGTACGAATACCTCGGCTACCGTGCGAAAAAGACGGAGTGGAAAAAACGCACGGAAGAGTGGTACGACATCAAATCCAAACGGAAGAGCTTCATCATTGTGTGGGGAGACCGCTTTGACCGCACCCCTCACGCAAAAGAAGTCCAGCAAAAGCTGGTTCGCGCCAATATTGCGCTGGCTCCGTCCGAGTATTATGGCATTCTGCTCATCGGCGCGATGGGAGTGGCTTTCTTTCTCAACAACGTGGTAGGCTTGCATGCTCCTTACAATCTGGTGGGTGGCGCAGCATGCATGTACATTGCCCAAAACCTGATGTTCATCGTGCGCCGCAACAAATACCAGGAACGACTGAACGACCAGCTGTCAGACGTATGCCGATTGCTAGCCAATTCCTTGCGGGCAGGCATGACCCTCTCACAGGGAATCGAGCTGGTGGCCAAAGAGATTCCGCAGCCGGCTGGGCAGGAATTCAGCCGCATGGCGCGTGAGCTGCAATTGGGCGTCAGCTTCGACCGGGCCCTGACAGATATGGAAAAACGCATTCCAACGAGAGATTTTCGGATCTTCGCCGCTACGCTGTTCATCCAACGGCGAGCAGGGGGCAATCTGAGCGAAGTGCTCCAGGAGATGGCGGAGACTCTGGAGGATCGCCGCATCGTCAATCAGGAGATCAAGACCATGACGGCTGAGCAGCGATACGTGTCGATTCTTGTCCCCATTATGCCGATTGCTCTCGTGCTGATGATGAACACGATGAATGAAGGCTTCATCGATCCGCTGTTTTCGGGATTCGGCCTTGTTCTATTGGGCTTCTTCATCGTCGGTACCGTGCTTTCCTACGTGCTGGTCAAAAAAGTCACCAACATAAAGGTGTGAGAAAATGGACGCCCTGATCATCACGAGTATGTTCTTGTTTCTGCTGTTCTTTTTGATCTTTTTGAAAGAAGCCTATCGGTTTTCAGTCGAAAGGGAGAAGCTGATCGCCCACGTCCATGACGCGACTGGCAACAAGGTCTACGATGTGCGAAAGCGGGAGACCTCCTCGCAAAAGTGGCTCAAGCGGATGCTCTCCTACAGTGATGACTACGCGGCACTTGGACAGCGCATCAATTTTTTCAGTGAGTCGCACGAGGTGGAGGAGTGGCTGCTGAAGGCGGGCCGTCCGCTCGATCTGACAGTGGCCCGGTTCCAAGGGGCTAAAATCCTGCTCGCCCTGCTCGGTTTTATCGCAGGAACGGCGTTTTTCATACTGGGATTTCCCTTCGCGCAGTTTGGCTTGATCATTTGGCCGCTAGCCGGCTACTTCCTGCCCATTATCCTGCTGAAAAGAAAAGCGAGAGAGCGGCAAAACCAGCTGCGCTACGACCTTCCGGAATTTCTCGATACAGTAAGCGTCACCCTTCAGGCGGGGGTAAGCCTTGATCAGGCGCTGCGCGATGTCATCCAGTTTTTCCACGGACCGCTGCGGGAGGAATTCTCCCGTTTCAATCAAGAGCTCGATCTGGGGGTCCCGCGAGAGAAAGCGTATGAGCAGCTGCTGCGACGCAATGACAATCCGGAGTTTCAGATGCTGATCAAGGCGCTGATCCAGGGGATGAGGCTCGGGGTTCCGATCGCCGTCACCTTTAAAATCCAATCGGAAAACATGCGCCGCATTCGCAAGGAACTAATCAAGGAAAAAGCGGCGAAGGCTTCGCCAAAAGTGACGCTGATCACGACATTTGTCGTCGCTCCGACCGCTATCATGCTCATTGGCGGCCTAATGGTGCTCAACATCATGGAGAACGTAGACATGTTTTCCAGCCTGTTTGGAAAATAGTAGGAATCCCTTTGAAGGAGGTGATGCCCCTCGGAAGGAAGGATATATCGAAAATGGTGTTAATTGGCGAAAAAATGAGAAGAATGAGGGGAGTAATAATATGATGACAAACATGATGCAAAACCTGTATGCAAAGGTAACGACTTCGCTGAACAACCAGAGAGGGGCACAAGCCATTGAATGGATCGCATTGGCAGGGGTCGTGCTGGCCGTATTTGCTGCCATCCAAACCGTATTCAAGGGCGATACGGCAGTCGGAAAAGCGGTTTCCGACACGCTCTCCAGCATCATTGGAAAACTGGACTGATTCTTTTGGCAGGTGCCGGTGATAGGGGGATACTCAGATCGCCGGCACCCCTGCTTCACATACATAACCGTAGAAATCAACAGCAGGGAGGGTATTTCGCTTGAAACGTATCAAGCCATTCATACTGGCTGTCCTGATTCCTGGCTTATTGCTTCTGCATGCTTGCTCTTCGGAGACAACGACGCCGACACCGCCAGCAGCGACTACGGAGCCCGCCCAGCCAGCGGGTACAGACAAGGGGAATGGACTGCAGCCGCATGAGCAGACTGCCCAAGAGCCTAGCAGGGATGAGAAGCTGGAGGCTCTGAAGGCTCTGATTCCGGACAGCGTGCCGAAAATCCCGGAGACCACCGAGGAATTTTACACGCAATTGCCTGGGCGTTATTCCGGCATTCTATACGGCGAGAAAGATGAAGAAATCGAAGAGATTCTCAAACAGTTTCCCGTTATCGATAACCCGGATCAGGAAACGATCGAGCTCTATTATCGCGCCCTGCTGGGACTGTTCGCGGAGGATTATCCGGATCCACAGGACATCATCGACCAAATCAAGCTGGCTTCCTTTGGGAGTCCGGAAATCGATGATCCTCGCTTCAAGTTCAAAGAGCAATACAACGTGGAGATTCTGCTCGATGCGAGCGGCAGCATGGCGGCAAATGTGAATGGACAGACCAAAATGGAAGCAGCCAAAAAGGCCATTCAAGCTTTTGCCGAATCCTTGCCGGAAAAAGCGAATGTTGCCCTGAGGGTGTACGGACATAAAGGCAGCGGCAAGGATTCGGATAAAGCCCTATCCTGCGGGAGCAGCGAGCTGGTCTACCAGCTCCAGTCTTACCAGGCCAACGGACTTTCGGCTGCGATGAATCAATTCAAGCCGACGGGGTGGACACCGCTCGCATTGGCCATGCAGCAGGCCCAAAATGACCTGGGCAAGTTCAAAGGCGACAAAAACACGAACATCATCTACCTGGTCAGCGACGGGATTGAGACGTGCGGCGGAGATCCCGTCGCAGTGGCGAAGCAATTGAGCGGCTCAGACATCACCCCCATCGTAAACGTGGTGGGCTTTGGCGTGGACGGAGAAGGGCAGAAGCAGCTGAAGGAAGTAGCCAAGGCGGCGGGTGGACGCTATGTGCTGATCCATGACCAGAGTGAACTGGAAAAAGAGTTTAATCGGGCAAAAGAAGTGGCGAACAGATGGAAGGCTTGGAAAAGCGATGCTTCCTATGAGGCAAACTCCACACATATCTCACGGTCCGTCGATATTTCGGTATTTGCCTATGACTGGAAAGCGATCGCCAGAAATGAAAGCTACAATATGAATTCCGCGATCATTTCGCTGGGATATCACAATATCCTGCCCGATTCGATCACAGATGAGCTCGATAAAATCAAGGAGAAACAGGAGGACGCGGCGCTCGAGCGGGCAGACGAATTGGAAAAGTTCCTGGATACGTTGAACGATAAGTCCTACAAGGAAGCCAAAGAAGCGATCGACAAGCAATTTCAAGCAAATGTGAAGACCAATTAATTCGGGGCCCAAAAACACTTTATTACCTTGAGAATACTTGGCGGGGAGGTTCATATCGTGAGGAGCCGGTTTATTCGTCCCATTTTGGCTGGGACCTTCGCTTTTTTCCTTCTGCTGTTGCACTGCTTCCCGATCATCGTCATGGCGGAAAGCACACTACCCGTACCGAATCTGCAGGCGCCCAATTATCAGCCTCCCGATCTGCAGGCACCGGAATGGGAGACGCCCGATCTGCAGGCCCCGGAGTGGGAAACGCCAAAGCTGGAGTCACCGCAGTGGGATACGCCGCAATTGCAAGCGCCGAATCAGGGAGTACCGAATCTGCAAGCGCCAAACCAAGGCGTACCCAACCTGCAGGCACCGAATCAAGGAATTCCAGAGCTGAACGGGCCGAATTGGAATATTCCCGAGCTGCAGGCACCCAATATACAAGCTCCGAATGGGCAGACGCCCGAACTGCAGGCGCCCGACAGAAACGTGGTGCCGCATCAGCCCGCGGACTTGTCTACGGACCCCCAATCACCGGAGCCCTTTAGCGAGAAAAAAGAATACGACATCATGAAGCTGTCCATCAAAGACATGATGGGAGGGACCTTGACGTATTCCGCCGATCTGATTCAGCAGGGAGAAGTGGACCTGCGCACCGGTGCGGGAAAATACGGATTCTTTCTGCTGCAGGTGGGGCTGAAGGGTGTGGATATCGCTGCAAAGGACACACCCTTGGGCAATGTGACGAGCCTGACTCTCGATGGCTTGGACGCCAAAGGAGCATATGACAGCTATCGTTTTGTCCTGCAGCAAAACCCGCTGAACACAGGGGCAAACATCAACACGCTCGGATCTTTTTCCAACGCAGCCAACGCGGCGAATCAAGTAAGAGTCCCGGGCCTTGTTGCGGGTCTGAATGTCGGGGTCGCCGCCATCAGCCTGCCTTTCGACACCTATGAAACGTTCAGCAAATTCGGTCAGGCGTTTGACAGCGGCCTCAGTGAGGATAAGCAAAACGAAAAGTTCGTAGACGGGGTCGGGGCCCTGGGCAGCACGCTCATGGATGCCGGAGTGATCGCTTCCGTGATACCGGGAGGACAGACGGTGGCCGGCGTGCTGGTGATTACCGGAGGCATTCTCTGGGGAGTGAGCAAGCTGGTCAAGTGGAGCGACAAGCTTTCGAAGGGCGCGGTTTCCCGAGGGATTCGGGATGGAATCGGCAAAGCGGTAGGATGGATGAAGTCCATATTTTCACACTAACGGAGGTCTCGTCCGATGAAAGTGACAGAAACGGCACCGGTCCGAGCGCAGATCGACAAATACAAGCGCTTCCTGGAAAAATCGCAGCTGTTCAACCATGCGGCCAAAATCAACGATCGACTTTACTACAACGTACAGTACTGGAAGTGGGGAAAGAGCGAGGCAGCCGGTTACCTCATCCTGAGGCCGGACGGAGAAGAGGTGCCGCGGGAAGAAGCGGTGCCGGTACTGCGCTTGTTCATGCTGCATAATGTGGCTGCACACGAATTGAACAAAGAGCTGGCACAGGCGAAAGACAAACCCGTCTGGATGTACACGGAAAAACGGGATCATCTGCAAGCTTTGCAGCCCCATTACGAGGATCAAACGGACGAAACCATCCGTAATGACATGAAGAGTCTCATCGATGTATGCCAGTACGTGATAGAAACGCGGGATCAGCTCCAAGCTCTCTACGACAAAGGGGTCGAGTCGCTGAATCATGTGCTGAGGGTGGGCTATGTCGCTCCCGAAGACAAAAAGGACCTGGACGATTTGTTCCACGAGGCGAATTACAAGCTCTACGTAGGATTGCGCAGACAAGCAGAAATCAGGGAATCGGTCGATCGACTGGCTGCGTTCCTGCAAAATGTCGAAGTGCCGCTTCCTGGCGAGCTGAAGGCCAAGCGCAAGAAATTGATTGATTTGCTTGACTCCTACAGAGATAAAAAGCTGAGAGCCACGAATGACGAATCCATCGAGGGATTCGAGGCTGTTGCGTCGGGGCGGCCCGTCCCCTTTGAATCCAGGGAACAGCTGATAGACGCGTTTGAAAAGAAAAAGGAATATCATTTTCAGAGCAAGATCGTGCCCATTATTCGAAACTCGTAAGGTTGGATGAGGCAGGGAGGGAGAAGCCATGAATCCGATGAAAGCAAGCATCCATTTTTACGCGCGAAATATAGAATCGCTGCTTTTGCTGTCCACCGTCATCGTGCTGCCTTTCTTGATCGTGCACAACATGACGCTCAACTACGTGAATTTCCTGGCTGCCATCACGGGAGCCAAGGTCGTGTCCAGCTTTTTCAATCTATTTTTGCTTCTGCTGTTTTTGATGGTCGTACAAATCCCGTTTGCGCAGTTCGTGTTAAGCGACCTGGAAGGAGAGGAGCGTCCGCTGCGCAAGGCATTCCGGGCATTCGCCGAGCATGGCTTTGCGGTCTTCCTGTTTGGCATCGTCTATGTGCTGGCGGTATGCACGGGGATGCTTCTCTTTGTGATCCCGGGATTGATCTTGCTTATGCTGTTTTACCTCACCCCCTATTTGGTCGTGATGAAAGGAAAATCGCCATGGCGATGCCTGCGTATGGCTTTGGATATGGGAAAGAAGCATTTTGTCCAAATCTTTGGGCTGCTGATGTTGGCAAGCGCGATCGAATGGGTGATCAGCCTGGTGGGACTCTATTCAGTCACTTTCATCACGACCAGCTTCGGAGCTGTATTTTTCACGCAATTGCTGTTGAACCTGATCCTGTTTCCCTTTGTGGCGATCCTGTTCACGATGTATACCTACAAATGGAGTACAGAGCGGGAGAGGGTGGAGGACGTTTTGGCACTGGAGGGATGATACCATGGGAAAATCACGTGAGAAGCTAAAGAATGAGCGGGGCTCCGTGACTGTGGAGTTCATCGGTATCTTGCCCTTTGTTTTTCTGATCCTGCTGATCCTGTGGCAGTTTTTGACCGGCGTGTACGCGGTGATCATCGCGCAGTCGGCAGCCAATGAAGCGGCAAAGGTGTATGCCATCACGCAAAGTTCCAGTGAAGCTCTGAATGCTGCGCAGCACATCGTAGGGAGTGCGGGTGGAGGCATTGCCTATAATGGCGGTGACTCTGGCATTTCCGGCGACGGCAGCTACTTTACGGCGAAAGTCGGTGTGAATTTGGATTTGTTCTTTCTGCCGGATTTCATCAAAGATAACATGAGCGAAGAAGACAGGGTGATCTCCTTCTCGAGAGAGCTGCGAGGACGGGTGATTCATTAAAATGAGACAGGCGATCATGCACGTGCGCAATGAGCGAGGAAATGTCACCATCCTGGTGCTGACCATTTTTTTCTTTCTGCTTCTTGTGATCTTTTCGGTCTTGTTTAACATCTCTACCATTTTCGTCGACAAGGAAGTAGCGGCAAACAGTGCTCAGCAAGCCAGTTTGGCAGCGACGGATATCATCTACGATGAGGCGGAGGAGGCCATCCATACCTATGACCGATCCATTAAGAGCTGGACGGACCCTATCTTTATTTGGCCGCTGGTCGAAGAGCAAATGAAGTCCATCCAAGCTTCCCATCCCGACTGGTCGTCGAGTGAAGTCCGGTTCGAAGCCATCGATCGTGTCTTGCTCTCTGCCATACCTACTTATCCCACTCTCGAGATGTATGTGGTGATCGGACTGCATCAGGCTTCGTCCCAGATTCCCGGCGTCGTCACGGACATTTTGGCGAGCAACAAGAGCACGCTCAGCGGATCCTCCCTGAAGCTTTTCAATGGGGAAGACCGCATCGAGGTGAGGACATCGGTCCGGTATGAGAGCAAAACATTTGGGCTGGATTTCATGCCGGAGCATGCTGAACAAATCTATCAGACCGGCGAAAGTCGGAAAATCGGCTTTATCCAAGTGACAGGATGGGAGCAGCTTCCTCAGACGTTAACGGAGGGAAGCAGCTGGTGACCCATGCAACAAGCTCTAAGGAGGCGGTATACATGAGAGAAAAACGCAGATGGCATCGTATCCTTGGAGGCATGCTCGTGTCTCTCCTCCTGACAGGCTGCTCGATCGGGGCAGCAGGCTCGATGATTTCCGCTCCCCAAGCACAGCTTCCCCAATCCGCGCAGGAGTTGATCATGGCAGCACCCGGACCGATCTCCGGCGTCCCCTTTTACCAGCCGCAGTATCCTCAGCGCGAAAAAATCGCTCAAATCCTCGATGGACTGCCTCCCCTTTTGGACGGCATGGATGAATCGCTGCTGAGACTCTATTGGTCAGAATTGCTGAAGCTGTTTTCAGAAGATTATCTGAGCCCGCAGATGGTGGTAGACCGGTGGAAGATGGCTTCATTCGGGAGTCCGGATATTGGAGATGCGCGTTTTCTATTCCGAGAGCACTTCAATGTAGAAATCATTCTGGATGCGAGCGGGAGCATGCGGGAGAAAATCGGGGAGAAAACCAAGATGGAGCTGGCCAAGGAAGCGATCAAGGAGTTTGCCGAATCCCTACCGGAAGAGGCGAAAGTCTCATTGCGCGTATACGGACATCAGGGAAGCGGCTCCGATGCAGACAAACAGCGGTCATGCAGCAGCAGCGACATCGTCTATCCGCTTCAGTCCTACGATGCTGGGAAGCTGGATGAAGCGCTAGGGCTGTTTGAGCCGGCAGGCTGGACGTCAATCGCATATTCCCTGCAAAAGGCCAGTGAAGATCTGGCCGCATTCCCGGCAGAAAAAAATACGAATGTGATTTACCTAGTCAGCGACGGGATTGAAACGTGCGGAGGAGATCCAGTCGCGGTCGCCAAAGAATTGTCCCAGTCAGACATCATGCCCTTGCTCAATGTCATCGGCTTTGATGTGGATGCACAAGGGCAAAAGCAGCTGAAGGAAATCGCTCAGGCATCGGAAGGGCTGTACGCCAATGTAACCAATCGTGATCAATTCCGGCAGGAGCTGGAGAGAGCCCGTGAAATCGCACAGAAGTGGGAGCAATGGAAAAAGGACGCGATGACTGAAGTAGACGCGGTTCTGATCGACAGGCGAAAGTGGATCGATGCGTACGATCGCGACTGGTACGAGAAAAATTGGCGTGAGAGTCTGAATATCGGAGCAGCCATTGAGTATTTGGAGGCGACGGGGAAGATCGGCAGGGAAGCAAAGAATTTCCTCGTGCAGCAACGAGCGGCCAGAGAGGCATTGGCTACGGACGCAAAGGAAGAACTGACCGATTACCTGGTTCATCTCACGAATAAGACCTATGAGGAAATGAAAGTGGAGATCGAACAAAAATACAGCGGGAATTGATGTCCCGCTGTATTTTTTGTTTCCTAGATATAGGTGAACGTCACGACTTGCTGCAATTGCGTATCGACTCCGATCGCGATCGCTTTGAGTCCGTCCGTATAGTAAAAATAGCGTTTGAGATCAGCGGGATTGGCATAGGATGATTTGACCAGCTGAAAGGCGGTGGGCGTCAGCAGTTTCTGTGCACGGATAAATTCTGCAGCTGCCCTTTCCAAATCGTCTTCAGTGGTGGCATCGGCTGCTCTCTCTCCATTTGGGCCGACCTTATCGATGGACACCGAGAGCGCTTGCTTGGACTTTGGGTCAATAATCGCGTGGTAGGCGGCGATTTCCCCCGCTAGCGGCTCGCGGTTCAGGACGACGTGGACGGGAACCCCTCGAAAGATCGGCTCTCCTGAAGTCGATTCCACCAGCTTTGCCGGATCATCAAGTGTAATTTGCCGATCCGTGGCGTCCACTTCAATACGATAATATTGTCTCACAGCGGCAGAAGCAATTTGAGCTGCTTCTTCTTTTGTCAGCCCTTGCACTTGATCAGGGGAAGCCGTGATGGGATTGCAGCCCCCAAGCACAGCAACAAACAGGAGCATGAGCCCCTGAATCCACGCATATTTCTTCATTCGTACCCTCCGTATGTTCCTTGAAGTCAAGTTCTATAGTAGCAAGGATTGAGCCATCTCGAAATCGATTTTCCTTTCCAGTACCTTACGAAGTTGTAAGCTTGGGGAGAGGAGATTTGCAGCAGAGAAAGGAAATTCCAGCTGAAGAGACGAAACATTCGGTGTATATCCATTTTCAAAAGGGGGAGCGGGCATGAATGCAAAAGAACTGAGTGAGGCCATTCAATCCTATGTAAGAACGGAGACCTTTCCCGTCGGCGTGAAATTGGTGAAAGAGGAAGCCGATTTGCCTCGAAAGGCAAAACGCCCCACCCGAGATTTGGGCTACCAAATTACAATCTGTCAGGCAGTTGGCTTTTCCCGCCGATACGGCTGGAGCATCGCCATGAACGGAGCGGATCTTTCCTGTCCCATCGCCCAGGTGGCATTTGGATACGAGGAACAGCTTCCTTTCTACTCGGAAGGAAATCTGGCCTGCGGGATGTATACCGACACGCTGGAGACAGGGGCAAAGAGCGAACAGGACGTTCCCAAGCTTACGCAGGAGGAGAGCGGCTATTACGTGTCGTTTCCGTTGGAGCGGGCAGAGGTGGACCCTGATGTTGTCGTCATCTACGGAAATTCGGCTCAGGTCATGAGGCTGGTTGCCGGGATGCTGTACAAGAGAGGCGGATCGATTCCGTCCACCTTCTCCAGTAGGGCAGACTGTGCGGACATCGCGATCAAGCCCCTGCAAACAGGCGAGCCGCAAGTCATCGTGCCCTGTTATGGCGATAGGCTGTTCGCGCAGACACAGGACCATGAGATGGCTTTTAGCTTCCATTTCCGCGATGCGGCAGAGCTCGTCGAAGGGCTGGCCGGCACACAAAAAGGCGGCATACGCTATCCGATTCCGTCCTTCCTCCGTTATCAGGCTGAGTTTCCCCCTACGTATCAAAAGCTGGCGGGAATGTTCGGTGAATCAAAGGATAAGGAATTGTCCTCGTAGGGAGAGGTAGGCTGTGCGTTTATTGGCTGCGAATAGGCGAAGAGGCATCGCCTTGACCGTTTGCGTGGCGGTTCTGGTACTTGGTACACCTCATCCACGATAAGAAGCAAAACATCGTTCCTGTCCGCATGCGCGTCATCGACCAAGTGGACGGCCAGTTTTATAGCTATATCTATAAGAAATGTTACAGCTGTCCGGTAGAGGAACAGAAGGGGAAGGGCTTTTTGAGGAAAAGCGAGAAAATCCGGACGAAGCCTGTTCCGAGGCTGGCCCGCGCAGATGTTTTTTTTCGCAAGCTGGACATTGGTATGAGGGATCAAGTTACAGCTGATATTTTCATAAAAGTGAAACGAAGCCCCCAGCCAAAGTAGCTGAGGGCTTCGTTTTTTTAAAAGAAAAACTTACACCAGATTCTCCGGATTCAAGCCTTCCAGCTCTGGCAATACGAAACGGCCGTCTTTGCGGATCAACACGTCGTCAAACCAGATTTCACCGCCGCCGTACTCAGGACGCTGGATTTGCACCAGATCCCAGTGAACGGAAGAACGGTTGCCGTTGTCGGCTACGGTGTAGGCATTACCCGGCGTGAAGTGGAAGCTGCCTGCGATTTTCTCATCGAACAGGATGTCGAGCATCGGGTGCAGGATGTGCGGGTTGAAGCCGATCGCGAATTCCCCGATGTAGCGAGCTCCTTCGTCTGTGTCGAGAATGTCGTTCAGCGCCTTGGTATTGGAGCTGGTGGCTTCGACGATTTTTCCTTCTTTAAACGTAAACTGGACATCGGTGAAGGAAATGCCGTTGTAGTTGGTTGCTGCATTGTAAAAGATGGTTCCTTCTACGGAGTCACGGACAGGTGCCGTGTAGACTTCGCCGTCCGGAATGTTGCGTTTGCCGTCGCACTTGATGGCGCTGATGCCTTTGATCGAAAAGCGCAGGTCGGTTTTCGGCCCGACGATGCGTACGCGATCGGTGCGCTCCATCAGTTCCTTGAGCGGAGTCATGGCATTGGACATTTTCGCATAGTCCAGGTTGCACACGGAGAAGTAGAAATCCTCAAAGCCCTCCAAGCTCATGCTCGACAGCTGTGCCATCGACTTGTTTGGATAGCGCAGAACGACCCAGCGCTTGTTCGGTACACGCTCGTTTGTATGTACAGGCTGGTACAGGACGCGGGAGTAGATGCCCATTTTGTCCTCAGGCACATCTGCGTATTCATTGATGTTGTCATAGGCGCGCACGGCGATGTACGCGTCCATGTCTTTCATCCGATCGTATTCAAATTTGGCCATCAATGCCATATGCTCTTCGCTAGTGCCTTGGTACAGGGCGCGGTTCACTTCCTGATCCTTCAGCGTGACCAGTGGCAGGGCACCGACCGCAAAGGACTCGCGTACCAGTGCGCGAACCAGTTCAGGCTGCAGTCCCGTGTTTTCGATCAGAACCTTTTCCCCTTTTTGCAGATTGAGCGAGTAGCGGACAAGACGGCTTGCGAGTTCATTAATCCGTGGATCTGCCATGTTTCGCAACCTCCATAGTAAAATTTTTTTTAACGTGTAAGAATTTATGAGCGCAACGCTTATAAATTCTGGAGCGCATAAAAACGATCCACTATAACGCGGTCGCTCCTCTTTGAAATAACCTCGATAGAAGTTTTTTTATTAGATATATTATTGCACAATTTCAAGCCAGCATGCCAGTGTATATGCAAAGCTTTATAAGCATGCCTCGTAGATTCTCACGATGTCCTCCGCGTTCAGCTTGCGAGAGCTGGGCAAATGACCGGCGCCGCGACCGCCGATGGTCACAGCCTCTGCAGCCATTCCCGCCAGTGCGTCACGAGTAACTCCAAAATCGGACAAGCGCTCGGTAATGCCCATGCGTTCATACCAGCTTTGCACCGCTTCGATCGTGGCATGGGCGGCCGCCAGCTCCTCTTCTTCCGTCACGCCAAAGCAATGACGCCCCATTCGAGCCAGTCTTTCTGGACGATCTTCGAGGATCACCATCTTAAAATAAGGAAGAGACAAAATCGCGAGGCCGCGTCCATGTGCCATGTCGTAGATGCCGCTCAAAGGATGCTCGATGCCATGCAAGGGCATACCCGCGCCTCGGCCTGCATTGGCAAAGGGGCTGATCCCGAGGGTACTGGCCCACAGCAGGGTAGAGCGGGCTTCTTCATTGTCAGGTTCTTCGATGGCAGTGATCGAGTGCTCCACAACCAGGCGGATGAGGGTCTCGGATATGCCGTCCTGCACATGCGTACCCTCTGCGCTGATCAGATAGCTTTCAAATAAATGAGAGAAAATGTCCGCACACGCCTCGGCGGTGACGCGGGCAGGGACCGTATAGGTGGCGGATGGATCGAGTATGGCCATCTTGGGATAGAGAGCGGGCCCGTTGATGGATGACTTTTCGTGAGTGTCCCAGTGGGTCAATACACTGATGTTATTGGCTTCCGATCCAGTCGCAGCAACAGTGGGAACCGTCAGTAACGGCAAAGCCTCTTGAACAGGGACGAGCTCTTTGCCTGTTCCGCTAGGATTGCCGCGCATATAGTCATAGATCGCACGGCCCGACTTTGCAGCGGCTGCGATCGCCTTGGAAGCATCCATCACAGATCCGCCGCCAACCGCGAGGACAAAGTCGCACGCATGCAGGCGGGCAAGAGCCGCTCCGGCGTCTACGGTAACCGTACGTGGATTGGGTTCAATTTTGTCAAAAAGAATACTATCTACTTCCGCTTCCTGCAAAAGCGACTGTACCCGATCAAGCAGTCCTGTACGCTTTGCAGCATTGCCTCCCGTGACGAGCAGCGCCTTTTTTCCCAATGTCTTCGCGGCCTGGCCCAAACGATTGAGTTCGCCAACGCCAAAGTAGATGTGGGTAGGAAAAGATACTTCAAAGGGAAACATCTGAATACCTTCCTTCTTTCCGTATAGGTTGCACCAAAATCAGTGTACCACACGAATGAAAAAGGAGCCCATTATTAGGGGCTCCTCATGCTTGGTTTATCCGGGTGCATCAGGCGAACTCGAACTTTCGCTGATGTCAGCTTGGGGTCCTTTTAGTCGAATCGACCTACTTTTAGCAACGATCGTAAGCAGGCAAATGTAAAGCTGGTATGGATGACATGTAAACGAATATTTACATAAGGTTCCCCTTACTATTACTAGTAATTTCCGAACTATTGTCGAACGTCGTTCGCGTATTTTTCGTTGATAAATGCGTATGATTGTGTTTTAATGTAGTTGAATCGTTCGTGAATTAACAGCAACTCAACCTTTTTAGCTGGGAAGGTGGCTCCTACAGTGGAAAAACAGGAACAACTCTACGAAGGTAAGGCGAAACGTATTTATCGGACATCGACGCCTGATCAATACTGGGTGGAGTACAAAGACGACGCAACTGCATTTAACGGAGAAAAAAGAGCGCAGATCACGGGAAAAGGTGAACTGAACAACCGGATTACCGCAATCTTTTTCACCATGCTGAAAGAGCGTGGGATCGACAACCATTTCATCCGCCTGTTGTCAGCCACTGAGCAGGTCGTTCGCAAAGTGGAAATTATCCCGCTGGAAGTAGTCGTCCGCAATATCGCAGCAGGATCGTTGGCAAAACGCCTCGGCATGAAGGAAGGGACCGTCCTTCCGCAGCCTGTTGTCGAGTTCTACTACAAAGACGATGCTTTGGGAGATCCGCTGGTGAATGCGTCCCACATCAAAGTGTTGGGGATCGCGAGCGAAAGCGACCAGGCTACCTTGGAGCGAATGGGCCTCGCAGTCAATGAAGTGCTGCGTCCATACCTGCGGGAGCGCAATATCACACTGGTTGATTTTAAATTGGAGTTTGGCAAAACTGCGGACGGAGAAATTCTCCTCGCCGATGAAATATCGCCGGACACGTGCCGGTTCTGGGACTCAGAAACAAATGAAAAGCTGGATAAAGACCGATTCCGTCGGGATTTGGGCAATGTAGAAGAAGCGTATCAAGAAATGTTGAAAAGATTGGGAGGAGACGTACATGTTTAAAGCTATCGTATATGTCACTTTGCGCGAGAGCGTTTTGGACCCGCAAGGACACGCAGTAAAGGGTGCCCTGCATTCCCTCGGTTTTGATGAAGTAAGCAATGTGCGCATCGGAAAATACATGGAGCTCGAGCTGGGTACAAACGACCGCGCCCAAGCTGAAGAGCGCGTGCGTGAAATGTCTGAAAAGCTTCTGGCCAATACGGTGGTTGAAGACTATCGCTTTGAGATCGTGGAGGGCTAATGAGATGCGAGTAGCGGTTATCGTCTTTCCTGGCTCCAATGCCGACATCGATTTGCACAACGCGGTTGAAGATGTCATGGGAGTGCCGGTAGATTACGTATGGCACTCGGATACAGACCTCTCCCAATATGACGCGATCTTTCTGCCAGGTGGATTCTCCTATGGCGATTACCTGCGCTGCGGCGCCGTCGCCCGTTTTTCGCCGGTCATAGAGCAAGTGGTGAAAGCGGCCGAGGAAGGCAAGCTGGTCATGGGGATTTGCAATGGATTCCAGATCCTGACCGAAGTGGGGCTGTTGCCGGGCGCACTTTTGCGCAACCGTTCGCTCAAGTTCCGCTGCAAGCTGTCTGCGCTGCGCGTGGAAAATAACGATACCCCGTTTACCCGCGACTTTGCGGCTGGGGAAGAAATTCATATTCCGATCGCCCATGGCGAAGGAAACTACTACTGTGACGAAGAGACATTGGCTGCGCTCAAAGCGAACGGCCAGATCGTGTTCCGCTATCACGGCGAAAATCCGAATGGTTCTCTTGAAGATATCGCAGGGATCTGCAACGAGCGCGGAAACGTGCTGGGCATGATGCCTCACCCGGAGCGTGCCGTCCATACTTGGATGACTTCCGATGACGGACGCCGCATGTTTACCTCGATCCTGAAGACGTGGAGGGAAAAAAGCAGTGTCACAACTCACGCATAAAGAACCGACAGCGCAGCAAATTGCCGATCAAAAGCTCTATCGCGAGATCGGACTGACGGATGAAGAATACAATCGGGTAGTGGATATTATCGGCCGTAAGCCGAACTGGACGGAAACCGGTCTTTACAGCGTCATGTGGTCAGAGCACTGCTCGTACAAAAACTCCAAGCCAGTACTGCGCCGCTTCCCGACCAAGGGTCCTCGCGTTTTGCAAGGTCCAGGGGAAGGTGCGGGTATCGTAGATATCGGCGACAACCAGGCTGTCGTATTCAAAATCGAGAGCCATAACCACCCGTCCGCGATCGAGCCTTACCAAGGTGCGGCTACAGGGGTAGGCGGCATCATCCGTGACGTGTTCTCCATGGGCGCGCGTCCGATTGCACTCCTCAACTCGCTTCGTTTCGGGGAACTGAAGACTCCTCGTGTGAATTATTTGTTCGAGCACGTCGTTGCAGGGATCGCCGGCTACGGCAACTGCATCGGGATTCCGACTGTGGGCGGCGAAGTGAACTTCGACCCGACCTACGAAGGCAACCCGCTGGTAAACGCGATGTGCGTGGGTCTCATCGACCATGAGAAAATCCAAAAGGGTGTTGCGTCCGGCATCGGCAACCCGGTGATCTACGTAGGCGCAAGCACAGGCCGCGATGGTATTCACGGGGCGACCTTCGCATCCGAAGAGCTAACCGAAGAATCGGAGAAAAAACGCCCAGCCGTACAAGTGGGCGATCCGTTCATGGAAAAACTGCTGCTCGAAGCGTGTCTGGAACTGATCGACACCGGTATCGTCGTAGGGATTCAGGACATGGGAGCGGCAGGACTCACCAGCTCCAGCTCCGAGATGGCTTCCAAAGCGGGCAACGGGATCGAGATGAATCTGGATCTGGTTCCGCAGCGCGAAGCAGGCATGTCCGCGTATGAAATGATGCTGTCAGAATCCCAAGAGCGTATGCTCGTCGTCGTGGAAAAGGGCAAGGAAGCGGAAGCAATCGCGATTTTCGATAAATGGGGCTTGGCCTCTGCTGTCGTGGGTAAAGTAACAGAAGACAGCATGCTGCGTCTGCTGCACAAAGGCGAGGTAGTGGCCGAGGTGCCGGTAAACAGTCTCGCAGACGAAGCGCCTGTCTACCATCGTCCATCGGCAGTTCCTGCTTACTACGAAGCAAATGCCAACGTGGATGCGGTAGCGGCGATCAACCAGCCTGCTGATCTGAATGAAACGCTGAAAAGCTTGCTGGCACAGCCGACGGTAGCGAACAAAGCATGGGTGTATGAGCAGTACGATCACATCGTGCGTGCCAATACTGCAGTCAAGCCTGGCTCTGATGCTGCAGTCGTCATGGTTCGCGGCACACGCAAGGCATTGGCAATGAGCACTGATTGCAACGGCCGTTATGTGTACCTGGATCCAAAAGCGGGCGGCGCGATCGCAGTGGCGGAATCTGCACGCAACGTCGTTTGCTCCGGTGCTGAGCCGCTGGCCATCACAGACTGCCTGAACTTCGGCAGCCCGGAAAAGCCTGAGGTGTTCTGGCAATTTGAAAAAGCGTGCGAGGGCATGAGTGAAGCCTGCGTGGCGCTGGATTCGCCGGTCATCGGCGGCAATGTCTCTTTCTACAATGAGCGCAGCGGTGACGCGATCTACCCGACTCCAACCGTGGGCATGGTAGGTCTCATCACGGATGTTGACCATATTACGACGCAAGACTTCAAAAACGAAGGCGACGCGATCATCCTCTTGGGTGAAACATTCGCGGAGCTGGGTGGCTCTGAATACCAAAAGCTGGCGACAGGCGCTATCTCCGGCCGTCCGCCGCAAATCGATCTGGCAAAAGAAGCAGCGGTGCAAAAGCTGACGCTGGCTGCGATTCGAGGTGGACTCGTCACGTCTGCGCACGACCTGTCTGAAGGCGGTCTGGGTGTTGCACTGGCTGAATCCTGCTTCGGTAAAAACCTCGGCGCGAAGGTGACGCTGGAATCTGCACTGCGACCGGACGTGCTCCTGTTCAGCGAATCGCAATCCCGCATTTTGCTCAGCGCCTCCATCGATAAAGTGGAAGCCCTGCTGGCCCTGGCAAAAGAACATGGCGTACCTGCACACCAAATCGGAACCATCGGCGGAGATGAGCTGGTCATCAGCGTGAACGGTACAGAAGCGGTCAACGCTTCCATTCAAGAGGTGAAAGCAGCCTGGAAGGATGCGATTCCATGTTTGATCGGATAATCTGGGACGAACTGAATGAAGAATGCGGCGTCTTTGGCATCTACAACCACAGGGAAGCTCCCCAGCTGACATACTTGGGGCTGCACGCTTTGCAGCATCGCGGTCAGGAGAGCGCAGGCATCTGCGCCTCCGACGGCGAAAAGTGGTATAAGCATCGCGGGATGGGACTCGTGGCGGAGGCGTTTGGCAAAGGCGATCTGGAGAAGTTCAAAGGCCATATCGCCATCGGCCACACTCGCTACACGACGGCTGGCTCGAGCAAAATCGAGAATGCACAGCCGCTCTTTTTCCGCTATGCGCAAGGCAGCATGGCTGTCGCTCACAACGGAAACCTCGTAAATGCAGCCTTACTGCGTAAAGAGCTGGAGGCAAAAGGCTCCATTTTTCAAACCACAAGTGATACCGAAGTCATTGCGCACCTGATCGCCCGCTCCGAGAGAACGGATCTTCCGGGAGCGGTGAAGGATGCTTTGCAGCACATCAAAGGCGCTTATGCGCTCTGTGTGATGAATGAGCGCCAGCTGGTGATTGCCCTTGATCCAAACGGTCTGCGCCCGCTGTCCCTGGGACGTTTGGGCGACGCAGTCTGTGTGGCGTCCGAGACCTGTGCTTTTGACATTATCGGCGCCGAGTACTGGCGTGACGTCCAACCGGGCGAGCTGATTGTCGTCGATGAAAACGGCATCGTGGAAAGCACTCATACCGAAAAGACACAGCGTTCGATGTGCATCTTTGAATACATTTACTTTGCACGCCCCGACAGCGATATCGACGGGATCAACGTGCATATGGCGCGCAAACGCCTGGGCAAGCAGCTTGCCGCAGAATCTGCGATTGATGCGGATGTCATCATCGGTGTGCCGGATTCCAGCATTTCTGCTGCGATCGGCTTTGCCGAAACGACTGGCATTCCGTACGAGATCGGTCTGATCAAGAACCGCTATGTCGGTCGTACGTTTATCCAACCAAGCCAGGAGCTGCGTGAACGCGCGGTTCACATGAAGCTGTCTGCTGTGCGCAAGGTCGTCGAAGGCAAACGCGTCGTGATGATCGATGACTCCATCGTACGCGGCACGACCAGCAACCGCATTGTCCGCATGCTGCGCGAAGCAGGTGCCAAGGAAGTGCATGTGCGCATCAGTTCACCGCCCGTCATGAATCCGTGCTTTTACGGAATCGATACTTCGACGCGTGACGAGCTGATCGCGGCCACCAAATCCGTAGAGGAAATTCGCCAGGCGATCGAGGCTGATTCGCTCGCGTTCCTGTCTGTAGAAGGAATGCAGGAAGCGATTGGCCGAAAAGATTCGACGGCTCCAAATAACGGTCATTGCCTCGCTTGCTTTACCGGGCAATATCCAACCGAGATTGATTTTGAAGAAGCGCTGCCGGCTCTCAAGTGCTAAGGCCTCGTACAAGGGGGAGAAACGATGAGTGAAGCATATAAACAAGCAGGCGTCGACATTGATGCGGGGAATGAAGCAGTCGAACGCATGAAAAAGCATGTGAAGCGGACATTCCGTCCCGAGGTACTGACCGATTTGGGCGGTTTCGGAGCGCTGTTCCGCATGGATACCAAGAAATATGAAAAACCGGTTCTCGTGTCAGGTACAGACGGAGTAGGCACGAAGCTGAAGCTGGCGTTTGCCATGGATAAGCACGACACCATCGGCATCGACGCAGTGGCGATGTGCGTGAATGACGTGGTCGTTCAAGGCGCAGAGCCGCTCTTTTTCCTCGATTACCTGGCTGTCGACAAGGTCATTCCCGAGAAGATCGAAGCGATCGTCAAAGGAATTGCGGACGGCTGCTCGCAAGCAGGCTGCTCCCTGATCGGCGGGGAAACAGCCGAAATGCCAGGCATGTACGCGGAGGGAGAGTACGATATCGCAGGATTTACCGTAGGTGTAGTCGATGAAAGCAAAATGATCACCGGTTCCACCGTAGCGGTGGGCGATGTGTTGATCGGGCTTGCATCCAGCGGCGTGCACAGCAACGGTTTTTCTCTCGTGCGCAAGGTGCTGCTCGCAGACAAAGGCATGTCGCTGCATGATCACGTAGACGTTCTGGGCAAAAAACTGGGCGAAGAGCTGCTGACCCCGACTCGCATTTACGTGAAGCAGGTGCTGTCCGTACTGGAAACGCATGAAGTCAAGGCGCTCGCTCACATCACAGGCGGCGGCTTTACCGAAAACATCCCGCGTGTGCTTCCGGAAGGCACGCAAGCCGTGATCGATGTCGGTTCCTGGCCTGTGCTGCCCATCTTCCAGCTGGTTCAGGAAGCGGGCGACATCTCTTATCCTGACATGTACAAAACCTTCAACATGGGGATCGGCATGATGCTGGTCGTAAAACCAGAGGACGCGGTATCCGTCATCGAAAAGCTCCAAGAGCTGGGTGAGCAGCCGTACTTGATCGGGAACATTCAAGCAGGTGAACGCAAGGTCGTGTACAACGGGGTGGAGTGGTGAAAAAGGTAGCCATCTTTGCCTCGGGCAGCGGTTCCAACTTTGAGGCGATCGTGCAAGCCGTGCAAAGCGGGAAGCTGAACGGTGTAGAAGTCTCGCTCCTGGTATGCGACAAGCCAGGGGCAAAGGTTTTGGAGCGGGCGGAGCGCCTGGGGATTGAAGCCTTTGTGTTCGGGCCCAAGGCGTATGCGGATAAATCAGCCTTTGAAGCGGAAATCGTCGCGCAACTGCAGCAGCGTGATGTCTCCCTTGTGGTTCTGGCAGGGTACATGCGACTCGTTGGCGAGACGCTGCTGGCCGCTTATGAAGGCCGTATCATCAATCTGCACCCATCCCTTCTGCCGGCATTTACAGGCAAGGATGCGATCGGTCAAGCACTCGCCTACGGGGTAAAGATAACAGGAGTAACGGTACACGTGGTGGACGCCGGTCTCGATACCGGACCGATCATCGCGCAGATTCCTGTGGCCGTGCAAGAAAACGACACGCCAGAGACGCTGGCAGCACGCATCCATGAAGTGGAGCATGGCCTCCTCGTCGAGGTCATCAGCTGGCTGGCGGATGGGCGTGTAAAGCTGACGGGGCGTCATGTCCAGCTGACGTAAACAAATGCTTGAATCGATAGAAAAGCGCTATGTTCGTACGGGAACAAGCGCTTTTTTTGCGTGGAAAAGGAGTCTCCCATTTTTAGCGGAATGAAAAAAGTGGCAGCATCACAGTTTTGCCAACGAAGGATGGGTGAGCTTTGTTTGAATTCTCTCTTCAGTAGGCTCTACAGCCTGTTAAAGGCACAAGAAAAAGACGTGCTCGAAGATTATTTGACGGAAATCGTCGCGGATCATTTCGAGGATCACGATGTACTGGCAGATTTTCTCGCTCATGTTACCAAGGAGCAGTGGGACGAGCTGTCACAGATCGAGGTGACGACCCAAAAGACATATGCCAAGCTCTCAGGCCACGCGACAGACAGCAGACCGGATCTGGTCATCTCGCTGCGCCGCAAGCAGAAGCCGTGCCTCATCTTTTTCGAGAACAAGATCGACAGTGGAGAAGGTCACGTACAGCTGAAGCGCTACGCCGATCACCTGCAGCTCCACGAGCAGGACGGGGTCCGAACCTACCTGTTTTACGTGACCAAGAGACACGATCCCAAAAGGCGTGATGAAATCATGTCGCCAGCCAGCAGGACGCAGTTCTTTCCGCTCAGGTGGTACGAATTCTACAAGTGGCTGAGCCAGCATCCTGACCCGTATTCCCGAAAAATTCTTGCTTATATGGAGGAACTGCAATTGAACGAGACCCGAAAATTTATGCCGCAGGACATATACGCCTTGCAACATATGGCGCGCCTTCAGTCCATGATGGATGCGAGTCTGGATGGCGCGGTAGATGAGACGATGACCAACTATTTTGGCAAGGCGATCGGCTGGTCCAATCGAAACGTGCAGATGAGAGATTTTGATCGATACATCAAGACGAACGACCAGGGAAATGGCATCTGGGTCGCATGCGGCTACTATTTTACAGAAGACGACTATCCGCTGGTCAGCGTCATCATGGAAGTCAATCCGAATGCCAAAGGCCGTGCAGACATCCTCGCCGCGATGAAGTGGATGGTCGAAAATCGGGGGGAGTGGCAAGGAGAAGCATTGCATGACCCGACGAAATGGTCCAGCATTTCCTGTGATGTCAGTCTGCTGCATTTCCTCGGGGAAGATGACCACATATTGGCGATCCAAAAGCATTTCATCGAAAAACTGGAGGAATTGCACGGGCTGCAGCAGCAATTTCCTCAGCTAGTGTGGAAAAACTGACGGGACAATCGAACACAAGGGATAAAAGTAAACCAAATGGTACCTCCTGACATATGGTAAAAGGAAGCGTAAAGCCGTAACGAGGAGGTGCCCATTTGAGCGGGGACTTTGTAACCGATTTGCTGGGCAAGCTAAGCAAGAAGACTGGGCGGGAATGGACGCTGGCGGACATCATGAAGCTTGCGGAGAAGTTCCCAAAAGGTGGCTCGAAAGATATCGACTCGGTCATGAACGAATTGTCAGATATGGGGCTGAATGTTCCGGAAGAAACGCGGGAAAAAGTGAAGGAACGCATGAGCAGCGGTAAGGCCATCACCCTGGACGAACTGGGGAGCTTGATGCCCAAGGACGTCAAAGGCAAGCGCAGCAAAATCAAAAAGCCGAAGACGGCAAAGGGAAAGTCCAAACATCTCTCCCTTGCGGAACGCGTGAGAAAATTGTCCAGCAAAAAAAAGAAATCGCGGTAATGAATCGCATAAGATAAGAAAAAAGCAGTCGCGAGTGCCGAACGGGCATGGGCGGCTGCGTTTGTTTTGCCTGACGAAAACCTTGATGAAAGCGTACATTTATGTTTTAATAGTAAAGGAATGTTCGTGTTTTGTTTCGATAACACACAAAAAAGCATCGCAGAACTGCCAAACCTACCGCTTAAACGCGGTCGCTCATCCATGAACAAACATCGATCAGATTTACTTACTAAAAGTCCAGGAGGTTCTATCCGTGAGTGTGAAAAAAGCGTTGATCAGCGTTTCCGACAAGACTGGATTGATTCCGTTTGCCCGTCGTCTGGCAGCTGCCGGGGTAGAAATCATTTCAACCGGAGGTACGGCATCTCTCTTGAAAGAAGCGGGTGTACCCGTCATCGGCATCTCCGAGGTAACCGGTTTTCCGGAAATTTTGGACGGACGCGTAAAAACGCTGCATCCGAATATCCACAGCGGCCTCTTGGCTGTGCGTGACAATGAAGCACATCAAAAACAGCTGGAAGAGCTGCAGATCGAAACGATTGATCTGGTTGTCGTCAACCTGTATCCTTTTAAAGAAACCATTGCCAAACCGGGTGTGAGCTTTGAAGAGGCAATCGAAAATATTGATATCGGCGGTCCTACCATGCTCCGTTCCGCTGCGAAAAACCATGCTTTCGTAAGCGTCGTCGTCGATGCTGCTGACTACGAGACGGTGGCAGCCGAGATCGAGGCGAGTGGGGATACGGCTTTGGAGACGCGTCGCCGTCTGGCTGCCAAAGTATTCCGTCATACCGCTGCCTACGATGCCTTGATCTCCCGCTACTTGAGCGAGCAGGTAGGCGAGCTCTTGCCTGAGAGCTTCACCGTGACTTACGAGAAAGCACAGGATCTGCGCTACGGCGAAAATCCTCACCAGCGTGCAGCCTTCTACCGCGAGCCTTTGGCAGGTACGGCAAGCATCGCCTATTCGCAGCAATTGCATGGCAAGGAGCTCTCTTACAATAATATTAATGATGCGGATGCTGCACTCGCGATTGTCCGTGAATTCACGGAACCGGCAGTCGTTGCGATCAAGCACTCCAACCCGTGTGGCGTAGGCATTGGCGCAAGCATTCGCGAAGCCTACCAAAAAGCGTATGAGGCAGATGCGGTATCGATCTTTGGCGGCATCGTGGCAGCCAATCGCACAATCGATCGCGATACGGCTCTGGCTATGAAAGAAATCTTCCTGGAAATCATCCTGGCTCCGGACTTTACCGAAGAAGCGTTGGCAGTGCTGACAGAGAAAAAGAATCTCCGTCTCCTGCGCATTCCGACTTTGAATGAGGCTTCCATCAAGGCAAACAACTTCCGAGTAGCCCCGGTCGCAGGCGGCGCCTTGGTGCAAGACTACGATCTGAAACAGCTGGAAGACGCAGAAATTCGCGTCGCCACAGACCGCGAGCCGACTGCAGAGGAAATGGAGCAGCTGAAGTTCGCGTGGAAAGTAGTCAAGCATGTGAAGTCAAACGCCATTCTGCTGGCAAAAGACAACATGACCGTCGGCGTAGGTGCTGGCCAAATGAACCGCGTAGGCTCTGCGAAAATTGCCATTGAGCAAGCAGGGGATCTGGCAAAAGGCTCCGTCTTGGCATCTGACGCGTTCTTCCCGATGTCTGATACGGTAGAAGCGGCTGCAGCTGCCGGGGTTACGGCGATCATTCAACCTGGCGGCTCCGTCCGTGACCAGGAATCGATTGACGCATGCAATCGTTTTGGAATTGCAATGATTTTCACCGGTACTCGTCATTTCAAACACTAATAGAGCGCATGACCTCTAGCACAGGAGGAAATACGATGAATATTTTGGTTATTGGCGGTGGCGGTCGCGAGCATACCATCGCGTGGAAATTGCTGCAAAGCCCGAAGGTAAAGAAAGTGTATTGTGCTCCAGGCAATGGCGGCACGGCACAAATCGCCCAAAACGTACCAATCAGTGTGAATGATTTTGCGGCATTGGCCCAATTTGTAAAGGATGAGGGCATTGACCTGACTGTTGTTGGCCCGGAAGATCCGCTCCTGGGCGGCATCGTGGACTTTTTTGAGGAGCGAAACCTGCCGATCTTCGGACCAAACGGCAGAGCGGCAATGATTGAGGGCAGCAAGTCGTTTGCGAAAAAACTGATGATGCGCTACAGCATCCCGACCTCCGCCTACGAGTCTTTCCTCGATTATGAATCAGCGGTCGCCTATGTGCGCGAACAGGGAGCGCCGATCGTCGTCAAAGCGGATGGCTTGGCAGCGGGCAAAGGCGTCGTGGTAGCGGAAACGCTGGAGGAGGCGGAAGAGGCTCTGCGCCAGATCATGGAAGAGAGCATCTTCGGTGAAGCCGGGGCACGCGTGGTCGTTGAAGAATGCATGCGCGGGGAAGAGCTGTCCCTGCTGTCCTTCGTGGATGGCGCGACTGTGAAGCCGATGATTACTTCGCAGGACCACAAGCGAATTTTCAATGATGACCGCGGACCGAATACAGGCGGCATGGGGACGTACGCGCCTGTTCCGCAAATGTCCGATGAACTGGTCAATCAAATCGTAGAGACGATCGTCAAGCCGATGGCGGAAGGGATGGCCAAGGACGGGATTCCGTTCAAAGGCATACTGTACACAGGCTTGATGATCACGGAGCAAGGTCCAAAAGTGGTGGAGTTCAATGCCCGCTTTGGTGATCCGGAGACGCAGGTAATCCTTCCGCTGCTCGAGACGGATCTGGTCGATATCGTCGTGGCTACGATCAAGGGTGAGCTGGATGCAGTCGACGTGAAATGGAAACAGGGAAGCGCCGTGTGCGTCGTCATGGCGGCACCCGGCTATCCAGGGGATTATCCGAAAGGTCAACCGATCCAGGGACTCGATCGAGCAGGAGCGGATGTGACAGTCTTCCACGCAGGCACCAAAGCTACGGAAGAAGGCATCGTAACGAGCGGTGGACGCGTGCTCGGTGTGACGGCAACTGGAACTGATTTGGCGAAGGCACGCGAGGCAGCGTACGAAACGGTACAAGCGATTTCCTTTGAAGGAGCCCAGTACCGGACCGACATCGCAGCCAAGGCCATGCGCCACCAGCAATCGAAATAAAGACAAAGCAGCAGCCCAGGCGATCCTATGCCTGGGCTGCTGCTGTTTTTGCGTGTGCGATCACGCTTCGAAATTTTGGGAGACAGTCACGGGTACCCCTGATTGCTTGCGCTGTTTGCGTGCAAAAGCGAGGGAGACAAAATACACGACCAGAAACAGCACCATCAGCAGGGCGGACAACCGATACATCATGGCGTAGCTGGAATGTGCTGCAATAGTCCCGAGCAGGATGGAGCCGATCGCGATCCCGCAGTCGATGGAGTTCAAAAAGAAGCCATTCGCCATGCCGCGCTGCTCCGGTTTGACTTCCTTGACCATCCATGCCTGGGTAGAAGGCTGGATGCACCCATAGCCGAGGCCGTACAGCAGAGCCGAAATGATGAGGATTGTGTCGTTATGGACCATCGACAGGCCGATCAGGCCAAATGCGATCAGAATGGCTCCTGGAGGGAATACGGCGATGTGGCCTTTTTTGTCAAACAGCTTCCCTGCGACAGGGCGAACCAGGACGATCGCAATCGCGTTGCAGAGGAAGAACCAGCTGATATGCTCAATGCCTGCTTCTTTCCCGTAAATAGCTAAAAAGCTCACCAGCCCGCCATACGTGATGGACATGCAAAAATTGAGGAAGGCAGGGAGCAGGATCTTCTTGTCATAGAACCGCTTCAGCCCCTTCTCGTGGCCGTGAGCCCCTGGATTTGGCTGTTTGTAAGCGCGAATGATGGCGGTGAGCGGGAAGATCAAAAGGATAAGGACGACCCCGACGGAGAGCATCGACCCGAATCCGAAAGTGGACAAGACGAAAAGACCGACCATGGGACCGAGAGCTTGAGCAAGGCTCTGAGACAAGCCGTAATAGCCCATGCCTTCCCCGATCCGTTTGGCAGGGATCGCATTCGTCACAATCGTCGGAAGCGTGGTGCTGCTGATCCCGAACCCGAATCCAAACAACGCCCGCATCAGGAGCAGCAGAACCATGGATCCGGTCCAGTAGTAGCCGGCGGTGGTGAGACCAACGATGCACAAGCCGATGATTAAAATGACTTTGCTGTTCTTCGATTTCAACAGCTCGCCTGTAAATATACGGGCGACAATAGCGCCTAAAGCAAAAAAGCTGGCAGTCAGTCCCGCCATGAAGTCATTAGCTAAGTAAGTTTCTTTCGCATAAGTGGGGAAGGTTGGCAACTGCATTTGAATGATCAGAAACAACAGCAAATTGCTCACCGTAATCAGGACGAAATCCTTCGACCACAGTTTCTCTCTTTGTTCTCCCAATGGTGTCACTCCTATTCTTTTGTATGTCTGTTTACGTTGTCGGTGATTCGCAGCAAGGTCTGACGCAGGATTTGCAGCTCTTCCTGACTCAGGCCGTCTACAACCTCCGCGATGGCCTTTGCCTCTGCAGGGGAGGCCAGCTCAATCCATTCTCGTCCTTTGGGGGAGAGCATGAGCAGAAAGGCACGCCGATCCGTTTCGCTTGTCTTTTTCTCGATAAAGCCTTTTTTGGACAATGCATCCAAAATCCGCGTGATGGTCGGCTGATCTTTAGCGGTGCGAAGGGCAAGCTCCTTCTGATTGATGCCCTCTTGTTTGCTCAGGCAGAACAAGACGGAGAATTGCTCAGGGGTCAGATCGAATTCACGCAAATGAGTGGTAACGTGCATGACGATTTTTCGGTATGTTTTTCCCATTAAAAAGCCAATCGATTCATCCTGCCAGTGCTCTGTCAACGTGGATCCTTCTTTCATCGAAAATACTTGCTGTGACAATTATATGCTAAACAAGTAATTTTGCATAGAAAAATAACCGCCAATCTTACTGGCGGTATCTTCCTTTTTTGCGGGAGGTGTTGTACAAAAAATACCCCATCACGGCAATTACTCCAACCACCATGACGATGGTGAACAGATTGTGGGACAGCCATTCGTACATGGCAGAGCCGCTCCTCATGCCGCTTAACATAGACATAGCCCCCTAGGAATAGGTTGGATAACGATGCTCATCACTGCTGTATTGCTCAGACTGGCTTTTTTCACGGGATGCAGCACTTTCCATCTCTCTGCTCTGCAGCTCGTTGTCCTCAGAACGGAGGGTGACGAAATCCCGTGCCGCTTTCTCCAAAAGCTCATCTTCAGCAGACAATCGGTGGCTCTTGGATCTGTAGGAGCCCTCCTGCTTGACGGAAGGGGTGCTTTGCTGCATCTGCTGCGTGCTGCTGTTTGTCTGGGTTTCCTCGTTTTTGCGGGAATTCATCTTGTTCGTTACCTGCTTCATGACCATTTGGACACCTTTGCCTTTGGCCTGATCCCAGATGTTTTGCATCCCTTTTTCGGAACGAGTGTTGATCCCCATCGCTCGGTACATCGGACAATGCCTGGTCACACCTTCCGCGACCTTCATAGCGGATAGGGCCATCAAAAGCCAAGGAGCGTTGTACGGGCGTCTGCTCATCTTACCGATGCCGTAAGCGAGTCCCACTAATCCCCCGGTAATACGGATGATGGCGTCAGTGGTGCCGACGTTCTTGTGCATGTCGTTAGCCTCCTATCGAATCCTTGTGATAGGGCTAGTCTGTGTTGTTCTGCCGAATCGCACGCGCGGAAATTGTTACTAGCGAGGAGACAGCAGGAGGACTACGGTCGCTCACGGCGAAGGAGTTAAGCAGGAAAATGAATGAGCATTCAGTTGGAAGGAGAGAACAAAAATGCGGGTACGACCCTTATCATCGGAAGAGCATCTTCACTTGATCCGCGTCAGCAGACGTTTGGCCCCGGCAAGTATGTGGATCATAGGCGCCCAAGTGTTGAATGTCTATACAAAGTCATGGCAAAACGTCCATGTCGTCACGGCGGGCGAACGAATTGCCTACGTGGGCGAAAAGGAGCCAATGGTGGATGAGCAGACGGAAGTGGTGGATGCAACCGGACAATTTCTGGTGCCAGGCTATTTCGAACCACATGCCCATCCGTTTCAGTGGTACAATCCGTATTCACTTGCCGATTTCGCTTTGCAAAGAGGGACGACAGCGCTGGTGTCCGATACGCTGATGCTGATGAACCTGCCTTTTGAACAAATCGATGCAATCATGGGATCGCTCGAAGCCCATCCCGTGAAGCAATATTTCTGGGGAAGGCTTGACCCGCAAACGGGGAAAGCACACCCGCAATTTACAAAAGAGGGCTTGGCGCGCATGCTGGAGCACCCGCTGGTGATGCAGGGAGGGGAGCTGACCGATTGGCCGGGAGTGCTGGCCGAAGATGAAACGCTTTTGTTCGGTTTAAAGCATACGAGAGATTTGGGCAAGCGCATGGAAGGGCATCACCCCGGTGCTTCAGCGGAGACTTTGAATGCGGCTGCGGCAGCTGGCATTACGGCCTGCCACGAAGGGATCACGGCTCAGGATTTGCTGCAGCGATTGCAGCTAGGCATGTACGCCACATTGAGGCACTCCTCGATCCGCCCAGACCTCCCAGAGCTGGTGAAAGGATGGCTGGAGCTGGGGCATCCCTGGTCGCCTCGCATGATGCTGACTTCTGACGGAAGCACACCGCCGATGCACCGGAGTGGACTGATGGACGGGACGATCCGGGTCGCGATCGAAGCAGGCATGCCCCCGGAAGAAGCATACGTGATGGCGTCGTTGAATCCGGCTGTGTACTACGGGCTGGATGCAGAGATAGGCGGGATCGCACCGGGTCGAATCGCGGACATGCTGCTGCTGTCAGCCAAAGAAGACCCGACACCCGTCGTTGTTTTTGCCAATGGAAGACGGGCAGCCCAAAACGGAGAATTGCTGATCGCCACGGTCGAGCCGCGATGGGAGGAATACGCGTTTCCCGCTGTCGATGTGCTGAAGGGGCGGGCTCGCGCAGAATGGTTCCGCTTGCGGCCGATAGAGGGAAAAGCGCCAGTGCTGAACATGATGAATGCCGTCATTACCCGTCTGGACATGGAGGAGCTCCCGGTAGACGAACAAGGCTATGTGACGCTTCAGGACGACCCGGAGCTCGCCCTGATCGCGAGTGTCGATCCAGCAGGCCAAAGGAGGAGTCTGGCCGTGCTGCGAGGGTATGGCAAAGACTTGCATGGGTTGGCCAGCACGTACACAGCTTCAGGTGAGTGGGTCGTCATCGGGCGTGACCCGGAGGCGATGGTGCAAGCCCTGGAGCGAGTGCGGGAAATCGGGGGCGGTGTTGCGCTCATCGACGAGGGAGCCATTGCGTGTGAATGCCCGCTCCCTTTGGCAGGAAAATTCTCTGCCGCTCCGATGGACGCAGTCATCAGCATGGCAGAGGCATTGATTCACAAGATCCGGGAAAAGGGGCATGTCCATCTCGATCCCCTGTATTCCATCCTGTTTTTTACCGCGACGCATCTGCCCTACGCGAGGCTGACGGCAGACGGAATCATCGATGTCAAAACGGGCCGTATCGTGCTTCCTTCGCTTCCACTCGAATGAGTGGAAGTATTTTTTTTACGCGAAGGAAATCATTAGCGGGGCTTATGATTTCCGAAGAGCATAACAAAGTGCCTCAGCGTATGCTTCCGGCATTGCTTCGGTAAAACTCTCCTTTAAACGCGGTTGCTCATCCATGAACAAGCCTCGATATAGTTTTTTTATTCATAACGTTAATGCTTTGACATGCTAAAGCGATGATATATCAATTTAATTTCAATGTGAGTCCAAAATCGCCGAGTATGTATTACTCAAACATGTAAATCAAAATTATATTTTTTTCTCTTGTAAATTTTCCGATTTATTTTACAATAAAGAAGAACCGGGCCATCTCTATCTTTATACCTATTAGAAGAAGTGCTTACAAAGTCGCAACCAGGTAAATGGGGGAAATGGTTTTGGGAAAACAAAAAATAAAGATTTATTAAAGGGGGATTCAATTCCGCATGAAAAAGCTCTCTCACGTCAGCATTCTATCTGCGGTATTGGTAGCAAGCGTTGCATTAACTGGTTGCGCGGGTGGTAACAACTCAGCAGGAGGAAACAATGCGAGTGGCGGAAGTCAGCCGCCGGCACAGACTCAGCCGAGCAGCAATTCCGGCAGCAGCGGCGGAAGCGCGGCACCTGCAAACGGAGGAGTTATCAAGATTGCGACGCAGACACCCCTTTCCGGGAATCAATCCTCCCTGGGCGACGCAATCAAGACTGGTGCAGAGTACGCTCTGAACCAACGCAAGGAAGAATTCAAGGCACTCGGCTTCGACGTCCAGCTCTTCCCTCAGGATGACCAGGCTGACCCGAAAATCGGGGTATCGAACGCGGAAATGCTGATTTCCGACCCTGATGTGTACGGCGTTGTCGGACACTTGAACTCCGGTGTTGCCATCCCTTCGTCCGTGAAGTACGAAGAAGGCAAACTGGTCATGGTATCCCCAGCGAATACTGCGGTCAAGTTGACGGAAGAAGGCAAGAAAACGGTACACCGTATTTGTGCGCGCGACGATGCACAAGGACCGAAAGCAGCGATGTACGCGAAGAACACGTTGGGCGTAAAAACGGCTTTCATCATCCACGACAAGACCGCTTACGGTCAAGGTCTGGGCGATCAAGTCAAAATGCAGTTTGAAAAAGATGGCGTGCAAATCCTTGGCTATGAAGGAATCACGCAGGGTGAAAAAGACTACAGCGCAGTGCTGAATCAGGTTACGGCAAAAAATCCAGATATCATCTTTTTTGGCGGATTGTACCCAGAAGGTGGTATTTTGGTGAAACAGGGCCGTGAAAAAGGCTACAAGGGATATTTTATGGGTGGCGATGGCTTGGACTCTTCTGATATGATTAAAATTGCCGGTCCTGCCGTTGAAGGGGTTGTCTTCACGTCTGTTGCGGGAGACGTGACGCAAACTGAAGAGGGCAAGAAATGGGCCGAGGAGTACAAGAAAACCACGAACAAGCCTCTCGAAACGTATTCTGTTTACGGATTTGACTCCATGAACGTCATCCTGAACGGGGTATTGGAAGCAGTCAAAGCGAATGGCGGCAAGAAGCCTACTCGCGAGCAAGTCCTCGATGCTGTACACAAAACCAAAGATTTCCAAGGGCAATTCACAAAAGTCACCTTTGATGACAAAGGGGACAACTCAAATGCAGATGTATTCATTTATAAGTATGACAAAGAAAAGTCCAACTTTGTAGGTAAGGCACAGTAAATCACCTAACATCGCAGATCTTATCTTACAGCCTCATCCAAATAAGGGGCGACACGCGATGTGCGCCCCTACTTTCATGGGCATTCGTCATTTACTTAATAGTGAATGCAGAAAATTTCTACAAGTTTACGGAGAAATGAGGGATGGGAAAGCATGTTGCTCAACATTTTGCCTCAGGTGTTAGTTGACGGTTTAACGCTTGGCTTCATGTACGCTGTCGTGGCACTTGGCTACACCATGGTTTACGGTATTCTGGAATTTATCAACTTTGCTCATGGTGAAATTTTCATGGTGGGGGCCTTTGTCGGAACAGAAGTACTGCTCATTACTGACGCACTGGGTGCACTAAAAGGAATGAATCCGTTTGTCGCTTTGTTCATCACACTTGTCGTTGCGATGGCTTTGACAGGGGGATTAGGGGTTTTGATTGAGAGGGTTGCCTATCGACCGCTGCGAGGGGCTCCGCGATTGGTTCCACTGATTTCTGCCATCGGCGTCTCGTTTTTGCTGCAGGACCTTGTTCGTTTTACGGAAGCGCTGGCTCGTAACGAGTTTTATCTGAACACTCCTACTCTTTTCACTAGTTCGATCTCTTTGGGCGGAGTGGCTACCATCCCAGCAAAAGGATTGGTTGTCATTGTGCTTGCGATTGTAATGATGGTGGCTTTGACTCTGTTTGTGAACAAAACAAAGTGGGGAATCGCCATGCGAGCCGTAGCACAGGACAGAAGCACGGCATCGCTGATGACTATAAATGTAGACAAAGTTATCATGCTGACATTCCTGATCGGCTCCAGCCTCGGCGGTGCGACAGGCGTGCTGTTTGCACAAAACTACGGGACGATCGACCCGTACATCGGCTTTATTCTCGGACTCAAGGCATTTACCGCAGCTGTCTTGGGTGGTATCGGGAACCTGCGAGGTGCGATGGTGGGCGGCGTGCTGCTCGGATTGCTGGAGTCACTCTCGGGGGCTTACATGGGACCGCTGACCAATGGAGCTTTCGGTGCAGAGTACAAAGACGTGTTTGCGTTTAGCATTCTAATCCTCGTGCTTCTCTTCAAGCCGGAAGGGCTGTTTGGCGAAGCTGTGAAAGAGAAAGTGTAGGTGATTACGGTGGCAAACATGAAATGGAAATCGTTCAATGGCATTCCTCTTCTCGTCACACTGATTTGGATCGTAGCATTTGCAGCCTCCCTGCACTTCTTGGATAAATCGGTCCTTGCGTTTTTGGGAATTCTCTCTTCCATCGTTTTGGTTTATTACACAAACACATCCAAAGCGATCAAGATGGTGATAGGGGCAGCTGTGCTTCTCATCATCATTCCGCTGGTAGCCGGGGACAACCGCTACTACATGGAAGTAGCTTCGCAGGTAGGGATCTACGTTGCGATGGCGCTTGGCTTGAATATCGTAGTCGGCTTTGCCGGATTGCTTGACTTGGGATATGTAGCGTTCTTTGCAGCAGGTGCGTACGCCTACGCGATTTTCTCCACTTCCCAGGCGAACGAATTCATCGCAGGCAACCTGTTCCCGCTGTCGGGAGAATGGTTCTGGCCGTTCCTCATCGTCGGTCTGATCGTCGCAGCGGTGTTTGGGGTCTTGCTCGGTTTGCCTGTGCTTCGTGTAAAAGGGGACTACCTGGCGATCGTAACACTGGGCTTCGGGGAAATCATCCGAATCATTTTCAATAACCTGGACAAACCGATCAACATCACGAACGGGCCGCAGGGGATCACGCCGATTCCGTCCCCGGAGCTGTTTGGCATCAAAATGGGGACGCCGTTTTACTTTTACTTCATCGTATTGTTCGTCATTGCCTTCATCGTACTCGCCAATATCCGCTTCGAGCATTCCCGACTGGGGCGTGCATGGATTGCGGTTCGCGAGGATGAGCTGGCGGCCCAATCGATGGGGATCTCCCTCTTGAATACCAAGCTCGCTGCTTTTGCGACGGGTGCATCCTTTGCAGGTGTCGTCGGAGTCATTTTCGCAGCGAAGCAGACCTTTATCGACCCTACCTCCTTTACCTTGATGGAATCGATCGGGATTCTCGTCATGGTCATCCTGGGAGGAAGCGGCAGCATCCCGGGCGTAGTACTGGGGGCAGCATTTGTTACGATCCTGCAGGTGCAGCTGTTGAAAGAATTCTCTAACTTCCTGCACTCTTTGCAACAATCGGGCATCATCAATCTGCCGAACCAATTGGACCCATCCAAGTTCCAGCGTCTCGTCTTTGGGATCATGCTGATACTCGTGGCGTTGTATCGTCCGAACGGGCTGATTCCGGCGAAGAGGAAGAAAAACGATCTCGATGCAATCAAAGCGAGCAAGTTTGGCCAAGCGAAGCTGGGGATTCTCAGCAAGATTTCTCAAATTTCCTCGGGCAAACAATCGTAGGGACAAGGAGGTAAAGAGATGGCATTGCTAGAAGCGAAAAACTTGACGAAGCGATTTGGCGGTCTCGTGGCCAATCAGGACGTTTCGATATCCATTGATAAAGGTTCGATCACGGCTGTTATCGGTCCGAACGGTGCAGGAAAAACGACCTTCTTTAACATGATTACAGGCTTTTACGAGCCGGATGAAGGCGAGATCCTGCTGAACGGAAAAAGCATCAAAGGTCTTCGGCCAGACCAGATCGCAAGCCGAGGCATTACGCGGACATTCCAGAATATCCGCCTGTTCAAGGAAATGACGGCACTGGAGAACGTGATGGTCGGCGTTCACAGCCGCTTGTCTGCCGGGCTGCTCGGGATTTTGTTCAACACCAAGCGCGTGCGGGAGGAAGAGGAAAAAGCCCGCGTGGAAGCGTACCAGCTGATGGAGTACGTCGGGATCGCCCACGTAGCCAACGAAGCTGCAGGCAGCTTGCCTTACGGTCTCCAACGGCGTCTGGAAATCGCCCGCGCCATGGCGACCAATCCGAGCATCATTTTGCTGGATGAGCCGGCAGCGGGGATGAATCCGCGTGAGACGGTAGAGATGACGGACTTCATCCGCCGCCTGAAGCGTGAGCTGGATTTGACCATCATTTTGATCGAGCATGACATGAAGCTGGTCATGGGCCTTAGCGAATACATCCACGTGTTGGATTACGGGCGCAAAATTGCAGAGGGAACACCGGAGCAAATCCGCAACAACCCGAACGTAATCGAGGCGTATCTCGGAAAAAGCGCGTCGGAAGTGTCGTAGGAGGAGGAAACGATTATGGCATTGTTGGAATTGCAAAACATTCATACCTATTACGGCGGAATCCACGCGTTGAAGGGCTTGACGATTTCCGTAGAGCAGGGCGAAGTCGTCACACTGATCGGTTCAAACGGAGCGGGGAAGTCGACTACGCTGAAAACCATCTGTGGACAGACACGCGCAAAGGAAGGCAAGATCACCTTCAACGGCAAGGACATCACGCAGCTGCGCACGCATGATATTGCGCACCTGGGGATCGCTCACGTGCCTGAAGGACGTCGCATTTTCCCTAAGCTGACGGTTCGTGAAAACCTGGAGATGGGTGCTTTCTCTGTCACGGATAAAAAAATCATCGACGAGGGAGTCGAGCGGGCATTCGCATACTTCCCTCGCTTGAAAGAGCGGATCAACCAAAAGGGCGGTACCATGTCCGGTGGAGAGCAGCAGATGCTGGCGATCGCACGCGGACTGATGATGAAGCCGAAAATCTTGATGCTCGATGAGCCGTCCATGGGCTTGGCGCCTATTCTGGTGGAGCAGATTTTTGACATCGTCACCGAGCTGAACAAGGAAGGGATGACCATCCTGCTCGTTGAGCAAAATGCGAACCAAGCCTTGTCGGTAGCCCACCGCGGTTATGTGATCCAGACAGGTGAAATCATCTTGAAGGACGACGCGCAGACTTTGCTCGCAAATCCACAGGTGCGCGAGGCGTATCTGGCGTAACTAGCACAAGAGAAAAGCCCCGTGCTTCTTTTCGAGCACGGGGCTTTCCACGTCTAGGAGTGTGCCTGCTTTCTAGGCGGAAGAGCTGGAAAGTGGCCCTCTTTTTCGTACGGGTCGCGCCAGGTGAAAATTAGCACTCGCAGGCTATGATCACCAACAAGATAAAAAGCACAAGAACCAACGAGAAATCATCTCCAAAGAAGCCCATTGTCCCTTCCCCCCCTTTATCATGACTGCTGACAGGATATGAGCAAAGTGTTGACTTTGCTTGGACAAATGAGGAGGGGCCAGCGTGGAAAACAGCAAATGGATGTACGCGGATGGCGTGGCATATGATCGCGTGAGGAATAGCATGCACGTCAGGCTTCATTTCTGCTATGATAGTCCTATTCGTCATTTTTGCAATTTTACAAATGGGAAAAGAGTCAGCCCTGGTTTGTGAGGAGGGAGTGCTGTGCTGGACATCAGTCCTCATTTGGTAGAAGGAAGCGAAGCGTTGTATTTGCAATTATATCGATATTTTTGTGTGGAAATTCAGTCGAGACGGCTGCCGTCCGGAACGAGATTGCCCTCTGTCCGTGCTCTCAGTCATCATTTGCGAGTGAGCAAAACGACTGTGGAAACCGCCTATCATCAGCTGCTCGCGGAAGGATACTTGGAAAGCCGGGAGCGGAGCGGTTTTTACGTAGTCGATGTGGAATGGGATGGTCCTGTGTCTGCCGGTCGTGTGAGCAACAATCAGCCCGTGCCGAAAGGGAGCAAGCAGGAACTTGTTCCCCAAGCAGCGGCAGAGGCCCATAGCAAGGCAGCTTTTCCGATTCGCTATGATTTTCATCAGGCGCAGGTCGATGCGGAGCATTTCCCGTTTGAACTGTGGCGCAGGTACACCCATCAGTGCATGCAGCGGGAAAACCAGAGTGTGCTCTATTATGGAGATCGTCAGGGAGAGCTGTCCCTGCGAGAGGAAATCGCTCGCTACCTCAGGCAAGCCCGCGGTGTTCAGGCGACAGCCGAACAGATCGTGATCGGAGCAGGTACGCAGGTCATGATTACCTTGCTTGGCCTTTTGTTCGGCTTGCGCGGACAAGCTGTCGCGATGGAGGATCCCGGGTATAACGGCGTGCGCGCGGTGTTTTTGCATTTGGGCTTTGAGATCCAACCGATTCCACTGGAGGAGGACGGCATCGACGTGGAGGCATTGGGGAATAGCGGGGCAAGACTGGTCTACATCACGCCTTCCCATCAGGACCCTACCGGAATTGTGATGCCCTATGCGAAGCGGCTCAAGCTGCTGCAATGGGCGAATCGGACGGAGAGCTACATCATGGAGGACGATTACGATGGGGAGTTTCGCTACAGCGGACGACCGATCCCGTCCCTGCAAGGGCTGGATACGGAGGGACGCGTCATTTATTTGGGAACGTTCTCCAAAGCATTGCTGCCGACGATCCGGATCAGCTACATGGTCCTCCCCCATTCCTTGCTGTCGATCTATCAAGAGGGACTGATCGAATTTGATCAGACAGCGTCGCGGGTCCATCAGGAGACATTGGCGCTGTTTATGAAGCATGGCGATTGGGTGAGACATATCCGAAAGATGAGGACGCTGTATCGCAAAAAGCATGAAGCCATGCTGCATGTCTTGCAAGAAGAGATGGGGCCGTCTATACGGATTACGGGTCAGGATGCGGGCATGTCGGTAATGGTGGAAGTTCAGAGTGCACACAGCTCTAAAGAGCTCGCCAAAATTGCCGAGGAGGCGGGAATCCGCGTCCATCCGGCCTGTCACAAATGGATCAGACCGGTAGAAAACGCGCTGCCCTCCTTTCAATTCGGCTTTGGCGGCCAGTCCATCAAGGATATCGAGGCTGGCATACGACTGCTTTCACGAGTGTGGAAGCCCTATTTATCATCAGTCGTCCCGTCCTTGGAGGAGAGAGCGTGGAGAAGGGAGCGCAGGTAGCTTGTCGTACACAGCTTTTTCAAAAGGAATGAAACAGATCTTCCCCGTAGCTGCTTCGGGGATCGTGGATGGTCTGGTATTTGGGATATTGGCGAGGCAAGCCGGGCTGGGTGTGACGGAGGCGATGCTGTTTTCGCTGCTGGTCAATGCCGGATCCTCTCAATTTGCAGCAGTAGGACTCATCTCTCAAGGAATAGTAGGCTGGCCGATTCTGGTTTCTACGCTCTTGTTGAATGCGCGGCATCTCCTGTACGGATTGTCGCTTGGTCCAAAATTTCGCGGAACGTCGCCGTGGAAGCTCGCATTGATGGGAGGATGGCTCAATGACGAGACGTATGCGCTCAAAGCGACGTATTTGGCATCCGGTGAAAAACCGAGCCTCCCCTATTTCGCCGGGGCGAGTGCTGCGGATTACCTGATCTGGAATGTCAGCACCTTTGCGGGGGCTTGGTTTGGGGCCGTATTTACCCAGACGGAAGCCTATGGACTTGATTTCGCTTTTGTAGCGACGTTTCTCGGATTTCTCGCCGTGAATCTGGTGTCCCCGTTTCATGTGAAAGTGGCCGGGGGTGCTGCTGCGGTGGCATGCATAGGTTACGCTCTGGGCGGAGCGACGGTGGCCGTCATTACCGGGACGTTGACAGCCGTGGCGATTGGGACGCAGACAGCTGCGTTGACTGGGGCGGTGAGCCGTGAACGATAAAGTCTTGCTGTATATCGGACTGATGGCGCTCATCACGTACTTGACCCGTTTTCCCATGCTCTTGATCAGCTCTCGTTGGGAGATACCGGATTGGCTCAAGCGGGGGCTGGCGATGGTTCCGGTAGGCGTGTTCAGCTCCATGACGATTCCCCCCATTCTGTTTCACGCACCGAAAGGGGAATGGAGTCCGGAATATCTCATTGCCGGGATTGCGGCGCTTGTTGTCGGTCTGTGGAAAAAACAGATCGTACTGGCTCTCTTGGCAGGGGTCATCGTGGTTGCGCTTTGGCGTCAGCTGGCGCTGTGGATGTGAAGGAAAGAAAAGCGGCAGCTTGGGACTGTGAGGAAGTCCCGAGCTGCCGTTTTTTCATGAAGGTCGATATCCGAGCAGTGCGGACATTTCCTGTACGGTCTCCAGCGTCTCGTGCAGGATGTCTTCCTGCTGCGGAAGAACGCGATCCGACGGTCCGATGACACTGATCGAAGCGGTCACTTGACCGGCGGCATCGAAGATCGGAGCGGCGATACCAGTGACTCCTTTGTTGCGGCGATTGGAGCTGATTTCGTAGCCGCGCGATTTGATCACCGCCAGATCTTCCTTGAGGGAATCGATCGAAGTGTAGGAGTAAGGCGTGTATGTTTTGAGTGTCGCCTCCTCTAGGATGTCATCCTGAAATTCCTTTGGCTGATAGGCGAGCAGTACCCGTGCCGCAGTGGTCGAGTACAGCGGGAAACGCCGGAACGATTCCACGGTAAAGCGAACCGGATGCGGAGAGTCCACTTTCGCGACGTAAATGGCGTCCCGCGCATCCTTCACGCACAGCACGACCAGCTCGTTGGTGCGGGAAACCAGACGATGTAAATAAGGCATCGAGAAATCGACGATGTCGTGATTTTTCAATACTTTTGTTCCTAGCTCCAGGAGGGTGTAGCCAAGCGTGTACTGCTTGGTTTTTTCGTTTTGGCGGATAAACCCCTCTGATTCCAGAGTGGAGAGCAGCTTGTGCACGGCTCCCTTTGACATCTCTAGCATCTTGCTTAATTCCGTGACGCCGAGTTCTTTCGGCGAGTCGAGGAAAATCTTTAACAGCCGGCAGCTGTTGCGGACAGAAGAGAGCACTTGATCCATGAAACCGTCTCCTTTGAAGCTCATTGCTCTTATTCTACCATAACGAAGGAAACGCTTACTCCTAGAATTGAGCTAATGGTTTTTTTTATGGGACTACCTTGAATAGTCAGATTCCTTTATGGTAGTATAGCACTATCGTTCTCGAATAGCAAACGCTGTTCTCTATTCGTGAACAACTTAGAAAAATCGGGGGTTGAACATTCGTGAAGAAAAAGGCATTATCCGTACTCTCTATTTTTGCTCTGACAGGTTCCTTGCTTGCAGGGTGTGGCTCGCCAGCACCGCAAGCAGCTGCTCCAGCCCAGCCAGCTGGCTCCAAAGACAGCGCTCCTGCACAGGTGCAGCTGGAAGACACGCTCGTCGTAGCAGGTAATGGCGCAACGGTAGAAAAGCTGATGAAGGATGAGTTCTTCAAAAAGTTCAATGAAAAATACCCGAATGTAAAGCTGACGTATGTGTCTGGCGTTTCTACGGAAATCGTGGCGAAAGTCAAAGCGCAAAAGAACTCTCCGCAGATCGACCTGACCATCGTCGAGGGCGGGGAGCAAGAAAAAGGCCGCCAGGAAGGCTTGTGGGAGACCGTATCCGCAGCTGACATCCCGAATATGAAGAATGTGCCGGGTGATTTGAAGATCAAGGATGACAGCGGTGTCGTCGTGAACTTCACTCCGATGGGAATCACCTACAACACCGAGCTCGTAAAAGAAAAGAACCTCCCTGTTCCGAAGTCCTGGAACGATCTGACCAAGCCTGAAGTAAAGGGCAACATCACCATGACAGACGTAGCGAGCAACTTTGGCCGCTCGACCATGATCATGCTGGCGTATGCCAACGGCGGATCGGAGACGAGCATTGAGGCTGGTTTCCAAAAGATGGCGACCATCGCCGGCTACATGCCTACTTTTGCTAAGAGCGCCGCTCAGCTCCAGCAAAATCTGCAGAACAAGAGCGCAGCCTACACCACTTGGACAATGGCTCGCAGCCTGACGCAAAAAGAAACCGGTTTGCCGGTAGAGTTCGTCTTCCCTGAAGAAGGCGGTAACATCGTGCCGAACGTGGCTACCTTGGTAAAAGGGGCAAAGCATCCGCAAGCAGCGAAAGCGTTCATCGATTTCCTTCTGACAGATGAGGTCCAAACCGCTTATGCGACCAAGCTGTTCTACAACCCTGCCACTCCGGTGAAGCTGCCGGACGATGTGGCAAAAACACTGGAATTTGATCGCTCCAAAGTCGTGAACTTCGACTACGAAGTGCTCAGCAAAGAAACATCCAACTGGCTGGATCGCTTCAATAAAGAAATCGCACCAAAAACAGGAAAGTAGGTGTCTTCGTGACCAAGGTGATTGACGTCGAACTACGCGGCATCATGAAAAAATTTCAAAACAATGTCGTGGTTCAAGACTTCAACCTGCAGGTGGAGCAGGGCGAATTTATCTCTTTCCTCGGACCATCTGGTTGCGGTAAGACCACGACCCTGAACATGATCGCGGGTTTCCTCGACCCCGATGGCGGTGATTTGCTGATCAAGGGGCAGCGCATGAATGGCGTGCCCCCTTACAAGCGGGAGCTGGGAATGGTGTTCCAGACCTACTCCCTCTTTCCGCACATGACGGTGGCGGAGAACATCGCGTACGGCTTGAAGCTGAGAAAAGTAGGAAAGTCCGAAATGCAGGAGCGGGTATCGCGTGTGCTGGATCTGGTAAAGCTGCCGAATGTCGCGGACCGCTACCCCAAGCAGCTGTCCGGGGGCCAGCGTCAGCGTATCGCGATTGCGCGTGCGCTGGTCATCGAGCCATCCCTGCTGCTGCTCGACGAACCGCTCAGCAACCTCGACGCCAAGCTGCGGGAAGAGCTGCGCGATGAGCTGAAGCGTCTGCATCAGGAGATCGGCGTGACGACGATTTTTGTGACGCATGATCAGGAGGAAGCCCTGTCCTTGTCTGACCGGATCGTGGTACTGAACCACGGCTTCGTGGAGCAGATCGGTACGCCATTGGAAATCTACAATGAGCCAGCTTCTGAATTCGTTCATACTTTCATCGGAAAGACCAACCGGATGGAGGGCGAAGTGGTCGACATCGCAGGAGATCGACTCACCCTTCGCACCAAAGAAGGAATGACCATCCATGCAGCCAAGCAGCAGCGCCCGTTTGCACAGGGGCAGAAGGTAATCGTCTTTGTAAGGCCGGAAAAAATCACGTTGACCGATGCGGCCGGGCCGGGGATCAATCAGGCAGAAGGAACTCTGCAGTTGGCTTCGTTCCTCGGGTCTTATACCGAGTGCGAGGTGCATGCTGGCGGACACCACTTGTCTGTCAAAGTGCAGATGAGCGACAAATCGGCGGAGCGTGAGGCGGGGACGAAGGTGTTCTGCCAATGGAATCCGGAAGACGTGCTGGTCATGCCAGCAGAGAGGGGATGACGGATGAGCAAACGTCTCTCGATCACACTGCTGACAGCGCCAGCCATGATTGTCCTCTTGGGTGTCTTCCTGATTCCGATGCTCTTGATGCTCATGCTCAGCTTTCAGGATGAAAACGAAGCTTTTTCTCTGAAAAACTATGCCTTGTTTGTGCAAGATCCGTTTTATGTGGAAATCCTGTGGCGAACGATCCGCGTCAGTCTTTGGACTGTGCTCGCTTCGCTGGTGCTCGGTTACCCGGTAGCGATGTACATGGCGCAGGCAACTGGGAAAATGCGCGGAATCGTCACGATGCTGATTCTGGCCCCGCATCTGATCAGTGTGGTCATCCGCAACTTTGGCTGGGTGGTCGTGCTGGGGGAGAAGGGCTGGATCAATGAATCCTTGGTCGCTCTGGGGATTATCGATCAGCCGCTGCGGCTCTTATACAACGAGCTGGGAGTGGTGATCGGCCTGACCGACTCGTTTATCGCCTACATGGTGCTGGCGCTTGCGACGAGCATGTACGCCATCGATCCTTCGCTGAACAAAGCGGCATCGATTCTCGGTGCTTCGCGTGTCCGCACCTTTTTCACTGTGACGCTGCCGCTCAGTCTGCCTGGCATCATTGCGGGAACGACGCTGGTGTTCAGCCTGTCCATGAGTGCATTCGTCACACCTGCGCTGATGGGTGGAACATCCGTCAAAGTGATGCCGGTCATCGCCTACGAGCAAATCATGGCGACGTTAAACTGGCCGCTGGGTGCCGCTCTTGCCTTCCTTCTGTTAGGAAGCACGATCGTGCTCGTTACGCTGTACACCAAGCTGATTGAAACGAAGAGGTACAAAGAGGTGTTTGCGTCATGAAAAAGATCAACATACTAGGGCTCATTACCTTTTTGGTGCTGCTTTTGGTCAATCTGCCGTTTCTGGTCATCATCCCGAGCTCGTTTACGGCTGCAGGGTATCTGGCTTTTCCGCCTGAGGGCTTTTCCTGGCAATGGTATTCCATGATTTTGGACAGGCCGGAGTTTATCGATTCGCTCTGGACGAGTCTCAAGCTGGCGGCCATCACAGCAGTGCTGGCGACCTTCCTGGGCACCCTCGCGGCGTTTGCCTTGTCCAAATACAAGTTTCGCGGGAGTGGAGTGCTCAACGCCTTGATGCTCTCGCCCCTCACCGTTCCATCGTTGATTATCGGGATCTCAGCACTGCTGTTCTTTACACGGATCGGCATCGCGGGGACGTTTACCGGTCTCTTGCTCGCTCACATCCTGATTTCTATTCCGTATGTGGTGCGGCTCGTATTGACTGGTCTCAGCTCCTTTGATTACACGCTGGAAAAAGCGGGATACATGCTGGGAGCTCATCCGTTTCGCGTGTTCTGGGACATCACACTTCCGCTCCTGCGGCCTGCTATCGTGTCCGGAATGATCTTCTCGTTCTTGACGTCGTTTGACAACGTGACGGTTTCGCTCTTTTTGGTGGCCCCGGATACAACGACACTGCCGCTGGCGATTTTCACCTACATGCAGGAGACATTGGACCCGTTGGTGGCTTCCATCTCGTCCGTCGTCATTCTGCTGAGTCTGGTGTTCATCATTCTGCTGGAAAAGGTATACGGACTGGAGCGCCTATTCGGACTCAATTCTCAATCCCACTAAGGAAGAAGAGGCACTATGTCAATTCACACGTATTTACAAGACAACATGACACACTTTCTGAAGTTGCTCGAAGAAGCGGTCAACATGGATTCCCCATCGCGGGACAAAGAGTTGGGTGACCGAATGGCAGGGTGGTTTGCCCTTCAATTTCAACGCTTGACCACAGGGGCGGCGGAGCTGGTCCCGAACTCCCTATATGGGGATCAGGTGCGGTGCACATTGGGCAACGGGGATCGACAAGTGCTGATCATCGGTCACTACGATACCGTGTGGCTAAAAGGAGAAGCGGCGCTCAGGCCCTTCTCCATAAAGGACGGCAAAGCGTACGGTCCGGGCGTTTACGACATGAAGGCTGGAGTGTTGCAGGCGATGTTTGCAATGCGTGCCCTGGTGCAGCTCGACCGCTTGCCGAAGGATAAAAAGATCGTCCTGCTGCTAAACAGCGACGAAGAAATCGGAAGCCCTACTTCCCGCAAGCTGGTGGAGGAGGAGGCATCGAAGTCGATCGCTTGCTTCGTGCTGGAGCCGCCGACAGAGCCATCAGGCGCACTGAAGACGTGGCGCAAGGGAAGCGCTCATTTCACGCTGCAGGTGCACGGGGTGTCGGCCCATGCCGGGGTCGATCATCAAAAAGGGATATCGGCAATCGAAGAAATGTCCAGGCAAATTCAATATCTGCATTCGCTTACCGATTATGACCGCGGGACGACGATCAATGTCGGCACGGTCAATGGCGGGATCGGCTCGAATGTGGTCGCTGATTTTGCCGAGGCGCAAGTGGATGTGCGGATCGTTTCCATGGAGGAGGCTAGGCGGATCGAACGGGTCATTCGCGAGCTGAAGCCGTCTCTCGCGGGGACGACCATCGAGGTAACCGGAGGCATCAGGCGTCCACCGATGGAGAGGACGGAAGAGACCGGAGCGTTGTTTGAGCTGGCTAAATCAATCAGCGATAGCGAATTGGGGCTCGCGCTCGAGGAATCAGGGACAGGCGGGGTGAGCGACGGGAACTTCGCAGCTGCATGCGGCACCCCTACTCTGGATGGTCTCGGCTCCAAAGGAGGATTGGCCCACTCGCCGGAGGAATGGATCGAACTGGGTGAAATATCGGTCCGCGCTGCGCTGCTGGCGCGTTTGATCGAAGAAGTATAGAGAGAAAACAAGGAATAAGAAAAAGGCATCTGCCCGATGTGAGAAGCAAATCACATCGAGGCAGGTGCCTTTTCAATTCTCTCGAGGGCAATCATCACTTGATCTCACGCAGGAAACGGCGTCCGATAAAGAGGGCGAGCATACTGATCAGGACAGCGATCGCTCCCGCGTAAAACGGAATGCTTGGGGCATAGACCTCTGACAGTTTTCCGGCGAGCCATGGAGCGATGGCACCGCCTACGAACCGGACAAAGCTGTACGCGGAAGAGGCGACGGCCCGCTCCACAGGGGCGACGTCCATCACAGAGGCAGTCAGGATCGTATTGATGATCCCCAAGATCCCGCCGGCCAGGATGATCGCGACGACCAGCCCTGTCTGGGAAGTGACGCCAAAACCCATGTAGGCGAGGTCGATGGCCAAAAGCAGAAGCATGGCAAACAGAGTCGGAACAGAACCGAAGCGGTCCTGCAGCTTTGGTGCGATAATGACGGAGGTCACGGCTAGCAGGACGCCCCAGAAAAAGAAGACGAGACCCAGGCTATGCTCATCCATGTGCAGGACAAACGGTGAATAAGCGAGCAGGGTAAAGAAGCCAAAGTTATATAATAGGGCAGTGACGGCCATCGTAAACAGACCAGGGTAGCGCAAGGCGCGGAAGGGATCCAGGAGCGACGTGCGTTTCGCAGGCTTTGGAACATCCTTCAGCAAAACATAGACGGCCAGGAATGCGATGGCCATCAAAACGGATACGCCGAAGAAAGGGCCGCGCCAGCTGATTCCGCCGAGAAGACCTCCAAGGAGTGGCCCGACCGACATACCCAGACCGATTGCGGCCTCGTACAAAACGATGGCGGAAGCTGTACCGCCAGTAGCTACGCTGACGATGACAGCGAGTGCTGTTGAAATAAAAAAGGCATTTCCGAATCCCCATCCGGCGCGGAACCAGACGATCCCGTTGACGGAGCTTGCCATGCCGCCCAAAAAAGCAAAGATGATGATCGCAAGCAACCCGAACAGCATGGTGCGTTTGGGACCGATCCGGCTTGACAGCCATCCGGTAACCAGCATGGTGATTCCGGTCATCAGCATGTAGCTGGTAAACAGCAGCGATACCTGACTAGGAGTGGCATTCAGCTTGCTGGCGATGGCAGGCAGGATCGGGTCTACCAATCCGATCCCCATGAAGGCTACTACGCAAGCGAACGCAACGGCATAAGCAGATTTGGTCTGCTTCAGGATCGTACGAAGTGAATGTGCATCTGAAGACATCTAGTTGTTTCCTCCCTTATATTGTGAAGTCAGCTCGGTTCGTTTGCTGACGATTCTCTCAAGTTTCTCCTCATAGCTTTGCAAGAGCTCCTGCATCCGCTCGATTTTGCTGACGAGCAAATCGCGCTGCGGTGTGAGCGTATCTTCCAATGTTTGCAGCATCTCAATCCGTTTGAGCAGCTCAGGCCCATCCAGATCGCGGTTTTTGTAATGCTCGTTGTAAAAGTCCCGCTGCTCCTCATAAAGCCGGCCGAGCTCGACCATGTTTTTGATTTCGCCCAAGGAGGCACCGAGCAAATCACGCATGTCTTTGACGTAAAGGATCCGCTCTACGTCAGCATCCGTATACATGCGATAGCCGCCCTCGGTCCTCCCCGATGGAGACACGAGTCCCAATTCCTCGTAATAACGGAGGGCTCTTTTGGTCAGTTTGGTTTTCTGTGCGACTTCCTCGATTTTGTACATGCCCTCCCTCCCTTCATTGATCCCTTTCATTTCCCGAATCGTTTGGGGCACAACAATAACTTTAACGTAAACGTTATGGTTTTGCAATGTGAAAACTTCTCGATCTAGGATTTGTTTTCCAAAAAAGAGTTATGCGAGCGGGAGACAGTAGTTTGTTATTGAGAGATAATGGAAGGTAGGTAGTACATTTTCCGAGGAAATGAGGGTGAACACGATGCACTATCGTCGTTTGGGCAGCAGTGGTATGAAGGTCTCTGCACTGGGACTCGGCACCAATTCATTCGGAGGACGAGCAGACGAAGCGACCTCTACACGGATTATCCATCAGGCGATCGATAGCGGAATTACATTTATCGATACCGCGAATATTTACACGAACACGGAGTCGGAGCGCATTATCGGAGGGGCTTTGGAAGGCAGACGGCATGAAGTGGTGCTGGCGACCAAGGCAGGGCTGGTACGCGGCGAAGGACCGAATCAAAAAGGCTCCTCCCGCTATCACTTGCAGATGGAGCTGGAAAACAGCTTGAGACGGCTGCGAACCGATTATGTGGATTTGTACCAGATCCATACGTTTGATCCCGATACGCCATTGGAAGAGACACTGAGGGCACTGGATGACATGGTGCGGTCAGGGAAAGTGCGGTATATCGGGGCATCGAATTACGCGGCGTGGGAACTGGTCAAAGCACTAGGGATCAGTGAGCGGCTGGGGCTGAATCGCTTCGTATCCACACAAGTCAGCTACTCTCTGGCTGACCGTTCACCGGAAAAAGAGCTGGTTCCAGCATGCCTCGATCAGGGAGTCGGCATCATTCCGTACTTTCCGTTGGCAGGCGGGATCCTGACCGGAAAGTACACCTCCACACAGCAAGCGCCTGAAGGATCGCGTGCGGATAAGGAGCCGCGCTTTACCCGGTTTTTGAACGAGGACAAGGTGGCCTTTGGACAAAAGCTGAGCAGCCTGGCAAACGAGCTGGGACATTCGCCTAGCGCCCTGTCTCTCGCATGGCTGATGCATCAGCCAGTCGTCTCCACCGTGATCGTAGGAGCGACGCGCGTGGAGCAGCTGACGGATAACGTCCCCAGTACATCCATCCAGCTGGACGAGTCTACTCGATCGCAGCTGGATCAGCTGAGCGAGCCGTACCGCCATGGAGAGCCTTTCGCTGTCTACCGCTTGTCCTAGCTGCAAAAGGAAATGAAAAACGATCCTCACCCCAAGCATTGCTCGGAGAGGATCGTTTTTTGTCAGATCATTTATTCGGCAGCCATGCTGCTTTCTTTCAGAATGACGTCATGCGCGCCGCCTTCTACCAGACTTGTAGCGGAGACGAGCGTGATGCGTGCTTTTTGCTGCAGCTCTGCGATCGAGAGGGAGCCGCAGTTGCACATCGTCGATTTGATTTTGTGGAGGGTGCGGTCCATGTTTTCACGCAAGCTGCCTGCGTATGGAACATAGGAGTCTACGCCTTCCTCGAACACCAGGCTTTGTTTGCCGCCGGTGTCGTAGCGCTGCCAGTTGCGGGCGCGGTTGGAACCTTCACCCCAATACTCTTTTACGAAGTTGTTCCCGATCTTCACTTTTTTGGTCGGGGACTCGTCGAAGCGGGCGAAGTAACGGCCCAGCATCACGAAATCGGCACCCATCGCGAGCGCCAGCGTCACGTGGTAGTCATGCACAATTCCGCCGTCAGAGCAGATCGGGACGTAAATGCCGGTTTCTTTGAAATATTCGTCGCGGGCAGCAGCCACTTCGATCACAGCGGACGCTTGGCCGCGGCCGATCCCTTTTTGCTCGCGAGTGATACAAATGGAACCGCCGCCGATTCCTACCTTGATGAAGTCAGCGCCAGCTTCGACCAGGTAGCGGAAGCCTTCCTTGTCGACCACATTCCCTGCACCGATGTATACGTTGCTGAAGTTTTCTTTTACATATTGGACGGTTTCTTTTTGCCATTCACTGAAGCCGTCAGAGGAGTCGATCACGAGGACATCCACGCCTGCTTCCACCAGAGCAGGTACCCGTTCCTTGTAGTCCTTTGTGTTGATCCCGGCTCCGACGATGTAGCTCTTGTTGGCATCCAGCAAGGACAGCGGATTGTTTTTGCGAGAATCGTAGTCTTTGCGGAAGACGAGGAAGTCCAGGTTTTGGTTATCGTCCACGATTGGCAGACAGTTCAGCTTGTGCTCCCAGATGAGATCGTTCGCTTCCGAGAGAGAGATTCCAGATTTTCCGTAGATCAGGGAGGAGAAAGGTGTCATGATTTGGCTGACTGGCTTATCCAGCGAATCGCGGCTGATGCGATAATCGCGGCCAGTGACGATGCCGAGCAGCTTGCCTTTTGCAGAACCATCTTCGGTGATCGCGACAGTAGAGTGACCCGTTTGCTCTTTCAGTTCCAAAATATCTTTCAGGGTGTGGCTCGGCGTCAGATTGGAGCGGCTGACAACGAAGCCTGCCTTGTAAGCTTTTGCTTTGCGCACCATGGTCGCTTGGCTTTCGATCGACTGGGAGCCGAAAATAAATGAAATACCGCCACATTGAGCCAAAGCCACCGCCATGTGATGGTCGGATACAGCTTGCATGACTGCAGATGAGAACGGTATGTTTAGTGAAATGGCTGGCTTTTCGCCCTTTTTAAATTTGGTGATAGGGGTGGCAAGGTCAACGTTTTGCGGAGTGCATTCCTTTGTCGTGAGGTTAGGAAGCAACAAAAACTCGTTGAACGTCCGAGATGGTTCTGTGTAATAAAAAGCCACTACTCTCTCCTCCTATGAAATCTTTTTATTAGAGAATTTTACTCATGGTACTGTGAAGACGCAATAACGTCAATAGGGAATCGAAAGGTGGAGTGTTTTCTTGCTAAAATCTCTCAATCCGCGCGAACAGACTGAATTATTCGAACAAATGGAATTGGAAAAAACGTATATTTTCTGCGGAAATTTGCGGCTTCGGAGGGAACGGGCCCTCACCCTCGCAGATACCGGCGAGAGAGGCTTGCAGGCGGCTGGATCGTACCTTCGAGGGATGCCCTTTCACGCTTTCACGTTTTATCTAATAGAAGAAACAGGCAGGTATTCGATAAGAGGGATGCTGGAAGAGTTTCGGGCAAGGCTCGAAGGGGACGACGGGTCGCAAAGGCAGGGAGTTCTCACGGCAGTGGAATCGTGTGTAGAGCGTTTGGAGATTCCTGATGTGATCGAACGAAAAACCATGCTCCTGATGAAGCTCACGGACCCCGAGAAGCTTTTGCCGCGCGGAGAATCCTTTCAGATTGAAGAGGCAAAAGGAAAAGCGGCTGAAGATCTGGCGGCGGCGATCGGCATGCTGAGCTTTCGGGCCGAAGAGATCAAGGAAATGCCGCACATCGCGCTTGCATCCGAGGAAGGTGAGCTGATCGCGATGGCTGGCTTTCACGCCTACGAGGACGACTTCGTCGAGATCGGAAACATCGGAACGGCGGCCGAGTATCGAAAGAAGGGACTGGGCATGCAAATTACCTCGGACATCTGCCGGATCGGACTGCAAAAATCGCCGAACGTGTACTTGTTTGTCTTTGCGGATAATGAAGCAGCGGTCCGTGTTTATGAAAAGCTCGGGTTTGCCACCGTGGAGCGGTATGGATTTGTCACGTTCCAGTGGTAGATACAGCGGAAAAAATCCCCTTTCCATCGAAAGGGGATTTCTCTATGCTGCCTATCCTTTGAACGAAATCGGAATCGTCATCGTAAAGCAAGGACCGTCCGGGTCGTTTCGGGCCACAATGGTGCCTTTGTGTGCTTCAAAGACCGCTCGGGCAATGGCCAATCCCAATCCGTGCTTGCCCGATTTGCCTTTCCGAAAGCGCTGGAACAGGTTGGCGAGCAATGCTTCCTCGATCTGCGGACCGTCATTGGAGATGCTGATGACCGCATTTTGGCCAATCATTCTGCCGGTGATCATCAATCGGCTCTTGGCGTAGCGCAGCTGGTTTTCCATGATGTTGACGAAAGCGGTGCTCAGCTGCTCACCGTCCGCTTCGACGATCAGCTCGGGAGGCAGGTTCAGCTCCCATTCCACATTCGGATTCAGTACAGAAAGGCGCTGCTTCATCAGATGCATCATTTCAGCCAGATCGACGCGTCCGATCTGCATCAGCTGGGAGACCGACTCGATCTTGGTCAAATACAGGAGCTGGCCGACTACCTTCTCCAGCCGCTTGCTCTCTTCCATGATGATCGCAAGTCCCTTTTCCGCCTGTGGTCCCTGAAAGACACCTTCCAGCAGACCCTGAGTATAGCCCTGGATCGCCATGATCGGCGTCTTCAATTCATGGGAGATGTTTTGAATGAAATGGCGCTGGGACTCGTCGTATTCCTTTAACTGATTTTTCATGGAATCGAAAGACCGTGCCAGCTGTCCGATCTCATCTCCGCGATCCATCGTGAGCGGGATATCAAACTGACGGCGGGCGATTTTCTTGCACAGCTCGTCCAGACTGCGCAGCGGCTTGCTCAAGTATCCGCTGAACCAGATGGCCAAGAGCCAGCTGACAAACAGCAGCAGACTGAAGACCAGGAGGAACTGGCGAGTCAGGATGGAGTTGATCTGATTGAGCTCCTGCTCTTTGGAGAACAGGACCATATAGTAAGGGAAGCCGTGGTAGTCCATTCGTTTGCTGACGAACAGATAGTTCTCGTTCCCGCGATCCAAAGTGCCGTGCTGAAGCTGATTGTTCGGTTGGGACGCAGCTCTGGCAAACAGCTCCCTGCTGTCACTGAAAGGAATTCGTTCCGTACTCCGGCTCCCGAGTTCTTTCCCATTTTCCGCGTAAACGATCATATCAAACGAATATTCATAGCGGGATAAGAGCAATTGCAAAAAGTAGGGAGCCGCAGCAGGAACCGGGAGAAGCTCGTTGTTTTCATTAAAGGTGATGTGCTCGGACAGCGTGTAAAACTCGTCTTCGAGCAGCTCGTACGTATTCGAGACCAAATATTGCTTGACCGCCAGCGGATAGCCTACGCCAAGTCCGATCCCGAGCACGCTGGTGAGGATCATGAACAAGATCAGGATTTGCCGGGAGAGCGGCAGGTTTTTCAACAGGAATTTGCTCATATACGCGTCATCCGGTAGCCGAATCCGTAGACCGTCTCCAACGGAAATTTCGGCATTTTTTTGCGGATTCGTTTGACGAGATCATCGACAGCCCTATCCGAGCCGATGTAATCCTCGCCCCAGATGGATGTGAGGATCTGCTCCCGATTCAAGGCCAGTCCCTGATTGTGCAAGAGGTAGATGATCAGTTCGAATTCCTTGGTCGTCAAATCGATCAGCTCTTCCCCTTCTTTTACTTGCCGCCCTTTTTCTGAGATCATATAAGGACCCACATTTACCCAATCCTGAAAGGTCTGTGCCTGAACTGGGGCCGCACCTGGCTTTTCATAGGTGCGCTGGAGCAGCTTCTTGGCGCGGATGACCAGCTCTCGCGGGAGAAACGGCTTCGCCAGATAATCGTCGCTGCCCAGTTCGAGCCCGATGATCTTGTCTACGTCCTGATCGCGTGCGGAGATGAAGATGATCGGCACGTTGGACTTCTCGCGGATGAGCCGCAAAAGCTCGTAGCCATCGATGTCCGGCATCATGATATCGAGGATCCAGAGATGAGGCTGTTCTTCTTCGAGATAGGGCAGCACGTCATTCCCGCTGGAGAACGCCTTGACCTGCAGACCGGCGCTTTGCAAGTACGATTGCAGCAATTCTAGTAGGTTGGTTTCATCGTCCACCAGATAGACGAGGTAGGGGGTATTCATGATTCAGCCCTCGCTTTGCAACTGTCATTTCTTACTGTTTTTATTGTAGCATAGGAAAAATAGCGTTGTGTGGCAGTCCCGTAAGAGAATCGTGGAAAACGTGTGGAAGGCAGGATTCCCTGTGGGCCTCGCGAAAGAGTTAGGGAAACCATCCCAGAAAAATGGAAAGGAGCGATCCCATGCAACGACGCATTTCATCGTCTCTCATGCTGTTATCCTTGCTGCTGCTCACTGCTTGTACCGGTCAGCCTGTCGAGACTCAGCCCAAGCCGGCCCCAGAGCCGCCCGCTCCGATCGTACAGACGCCACCGCCGACAGAGCCGGCACCGCTTCCCTATACGGCCCCGTTAACCGGTCTCGGGAGCCAGGAGCGCCTGGACAGCAAACGCCCCATTATGGTGATGATCAACAACGCTCCGCCAGCACGCCCGCAGTCCGGGATCAGCAAGGCGGATATGATTTATGAAGTACTGGCAGAAGGTGAAATGACACGCTTCCTCTCGATTTTCCAAAGCCAGGAGCCGGACGTGATTGGACCTGTTCGGAGCATACGTCCCTATTTTATCCAAATCGGGATCGGATTTGACGCTGTTCTCGTTCATGCTGGGGGAAGTCAGGAGGCACTGACGGCCTTGGCACGCTCCGATTACAGCCATCTCGATGAAATTCCAAACGGCCGCTATTTCTGGCGGGAGAATTTCCGCAAAGCGCCGCATAACCTGTACACCAAGCCAGACCTGATCAAGCAAGCCATGCAGGATAAGAATATGCGGATGACGTCCGAGGTTCCGCACTTTACGTTCCTTCCAGCGGATGCAGTGATTACCGAAGGGGAGCCTGCGACCAAGGTCGATCTCACTTTCCACTCTCTGAACAAAGCGGGCTTTGTCTACGACGAAAAGGTAAAGAAATACATGCGTTTTACGGCCGGCAAGCCCCACGTGGACCTTAGCGACAACAAGCAGCTGTCTGCGACGAACCTGCTGGTGATTGCAGCCAAGCACCGCGTGCTGGACAGTGAAGGGCGGCGTCAAGTAGACGTAGTAGGCCCTGGCGACGGGTATTTGTTTCAGCAAGGAAAAGCGCGCAAAATCAAGTGGAAACGCTCAGGCGGCGTGATTCGGGCTTACTCGGATACAGCGCTTACCGAGGAGCTGCCGCTCTTGCCAGGAAATACGTGGATCGAGATTCTGCCGACCTCTCCCGGTTTGGCCCAAGCTCTGAAGTTTCAGTAGGAAGAAAGGGTTGCAGACCTCGGCGGTTTCTTCTAAGATAATTCATGAAGGCTTTAACGCTTCAAAATTTCACAGTGAGAAACTGCATTTCGATCCGATAACGGGGTGAATAAATATGCAACTGGAAAAACTGAAGGGCAAAGGAATTGAGCAGCTGTTCGAAGCGGTTCTGTCCTTGGAAACCATGGAAGAATGCTATCAATTTTTTGATGATCTGTGCACGGTAAACGAGATGCAATCACTCGCACAGCGTCTGGAAGTGGCACGCATGCTGCGCAAAGGCTTTACCTACAACCAGATCGAGGCTGAGACAGGAGCCAGCACGGCTACCATTTCCCGCGTCAAGCGCTGCTTGAACTACGGCAATGACGGCTATCAAATGGCGCTGGAGCGGATCGGCAAATAGAGTAGGGGGCAGGCATCGTTGATTGACTATCGCAGTTGGCGCCATACGTTTAAACTAGATCCGGACAAATCCATTGACGACGAGGCTCTGGAGGCGATCTGCGAGTCGGGGACAGACGGAATTATTGTCGGAGGCACGTACGGTATCACCTTTGACAATACGCTCGATCTGATGTCGCGCATTCGTCGCTATGCCGTTCCAGCTGTATTGGAAATATCCTCGCTGGATGCCGTCGTACCGGGCTTTGATTCGTATCTGATACCGCTCGTCATCAATGCGGGAGATCCAAACTGGATTTTTTCTCCGCATGTGTCGGGCCTCAAAGCGTACGGCTCCTACATTCATTGGGATGAAATCATCGCGGAAGGCTACCTGATCGCCAATCCCGATGCGGGTGTCGCCGAGCTGACCCGGGCGCGTCCGATCGAAGATGCAGCGGAAGCCAAAGCCTATGCGCAGGTGGCCACCAAAATCTGCCGTCTCCCGATCGTCTACGTGGAGTACAGCGGCACATACGGTGACCCGCAAATCGTCCGTGCATGCAAGAATGGCGCTGACGAAGCTCATCTCTTCTACGGGGGCGGCATTCGCACACCGCAGCAGGCCGCGGAGATGGCCGCGATTGCCGACACGATAGTCGTGGGCAATGTCATCTATGATGATTTGCAGGCCGCTCTGGCGACTGTGAAAGCTGTAAAGGGGTAACCGAAAGAGACCATGTGAGTGGTCTCTTTTTTTGTACAGGATTTCACGGGAGATGACACGATCTGCTGGTAAGATGGGAGTATGAATCAAAGCCAGCTACAGTAAAGGAGCCTTGCCATGAATCCTGCGATTGAACAAATCATTACGCTGCGAAAAGAAGGAAAGCTGGATGAAGCGATCGCACTCGCCAATAAGCTGGTCGCCGGAGAACCGAACAGCCCGATTGCCCACTACCAATGCGCCTGGTGCCATGATGCGGCAGGGCTGGAGCGGGAAGCCGTCCCCTATTACGAGAAAGCAATTGAACTGGGGCTGGCTCCAGAGGATGATCTGGCGGGGGCCTTGCTGGGACTGGGCAGTACCTACCGCACGCTGGGGCTATACGAGCAGGCAGCAGCTACGCTCGCCAAAGGCAGGCAGCAGTTTCCCCAGGACCGTTCCTTTCCCGTATTCCTCTCGATGGCCTACTACAATCTGGGCAGACACCATGAGGCGATGACGCTTTTGCTGCAAAACTTGGCAGAGACGTCAATCGACCCGACCATCTCTGCCTATCGGAGGGCGATTGTGCATTACGCAGAAGACCTCGACAAGACCTGGTAAGCAGTAAGCAGGAGTTCCAACTCCCCCCGTTGTACATGTACATCAGCGGGGGGTGCCTATGTACAAATTAATTCTGGTAGATGACGAAGAAGATGTGAGAGAAGGGGTCAGTCAGGAAATTGACTGGCATGGCTATGGCTTTGAAGTGCTGGCAAAAGCCGAGAACGGAAAAGAAGCTCTGGACATGGTCGAGCGCTTGAGACCGGATGTGGTCGTGACCGATATCAAAATGCCATTCATGGACGGCCTGCAGCTGGCAGAAGCCGTGCGCCGCCAGTTTCCCGCGACCCGAATCATCATCCTGACGGGCTTTGACGAGTTTGAATATGCACAAAAGGCAGTCAAGCTGCACATCGACGAATACGTGCTCAAACCGTTTTCTGCCGTCGAACTGATCGATGCGCTGATCAAGGTGAAGAACCGGATGGATGAAGAAGCCGCCCATCGGGAAAATAATCAACTGCTCCGTGAGAGCTATCGGAAAAGCTTGCCGGTATTGCGGGAAGTTTATTTGTCCTCCCTTTTGACCCGCCAGCTGACCAGAGAGGATATCCTGGCCAAAGCGGCGGAGTACGGCGTCCCGCTGCATGGATCTGAATTTGTCGTTTCGGTCATTTGCCTGGACCAAAAGAAAAAAGAGGAGCAGCAAATCCTTCTGTTTGCAGTAAAAAACATCGCGGAGGAGCAGGTCCAGCTGGGCTCATACGCGGGCATCGTTTTCCTGCACAATGATCTGGTCGTGCTGCTGCTTCGGAAGGAGGCAGGCCACGAGGAGCGGCTGTATCATCAGATGCAGGTGCTCGGAGAGGAAATACGGCGTACTGTCGAAAAGTACCTGAATGTTACCGTGACAGTGGGTGTCGGGTCGGAGATAAGCGATGTGACGCGGCTGCCCTATTCGTATGAGGATGCGGGGCTGGCGCTGGATTACAAAGGAATCCTCGGAACCAACCGGCTCATTTTCATCTGCGACGTAGAGAAGGAGCCGCGGGAGAGCGTACGCTTCGACGAGAGAAAGGAGCACGAACTCGTCCGCTGCATCAAGATGGGGACCCTGCCAGAGCTGCACGCGATCGTAGAGGAATTGTTTTGCGATGTGGCGGAAGGGAATGTCTCCATTCACGATTACCGTATCTACTTGCTGGAGATCATGACGACGATCCTCAAGACCGCACAGCGAGCCGATGTGGACATGGATCAGCTCTTCGGCGGACAGTCCAATCTGCTCGCGGAGATTACCACGTTTAACAGCGTGCAGGAGGCAAAGGATCGGGTCATCGACATTTGCGAGAAGATCATGGGCAGCATCGCGAGCGGGCGGCACCATACGTACAAGCGTCTCGTCGATCAGGCCATTGCTTACACGCACAAGCACTATCAGTCTCCAGACATCTCCATACACAAGGTGTGCGCAGACCTGCACATCAGTCCCGGCTATTTCAGCAGCATTTTCAAACGCGAGACGAGGACGACGTTTGTCACCTATCTCTTGCAGCTGCGCATGGAAAAAGCAAAAGAGCTGCTGCGAACCACGGATCTGAAGACCTTTGAGATCGCGGAACAGGTCGGCTATACGGATGCCAATTACTTCAGCTTCTGCTTTCGCAAGCACGTAGGTCAGTCAGCCAAAGAGTACCGCAATAGCAGCGGCAAAGAGGAGTAGGGCATGAAAAGGCTCCTGTTTGGCGTTGTGGACGCAATCAAGGCCAAAAGCATCCAGTTTATCATCACCACTTCCTTCACCCTCGTCACTGTGCTCGTCGTGCTGTTTGTCGGCGTGATGCTGTACAGCAAATTTTCGGATACGGCGGAGCAAAACGCGTACCTGAATACGCAGCAAATCCTCGAGCAGGTCAAATACAATCTGGACAGCTATTTGATCGGGACGACGCAAATCTTCGAGCTGGTGGACGACAAGATCAGACGCAGCCAGAGCGTTACCTCGGAAAAGCTGAATGAACAGCTGGAAGCCATTGTGGAAACAAGAAAGGACATTGTCTCGATCGCCGTTTTCAGCAAAAAAGGAGAGCTGCTGATGGGCACTCCTGCCAAGCCGATGCGCAATAACAGCAAGCTGACGGAGCAAAGCTGGTTCCGGTCAGCCATCGACGATCCAAACAACTTGTCTTTTTCCCTGCCGCACATTCAAAATCTGTTCAAGGGCGAGTATACCTGGGTCGTCTCCATGAGTCGGGGAATCACGCTCAAAGGGGAAAACGGGGATATCCCGGCCGTTCTTTTGGTCGATGTGAATTTCAAGGAAATCGATGACCTGTGCCAGCGAGTGGGACTCGGGAAAAAAGGCTACGTCTACATCATCGATCTGGTGGGGAATATCGTCTACCATCCGCAGCAGCAGCTCATTTACGTCGGGCTGAAAAACGAAAATCGGTCCCTGCCGCTGAAGTATTCCTACGGCAGCTATGTGGATGAGACCGAGGGGGAGAAGCGTCTGATCACCATCAAAACGGTCGACCAGCTGGGCTGGAAGATCATTGGCGTCTCCTATATGGACGAGATTGTCACGACCAAAAACGAAATCAGCCGCTTCATTTTCTGGCTGCTCATATTCGTCATCGTCATCGTGCTGTTCGTGCTCTCCTACATCTCTGCGAAAATCTCCAGACCGATCAAAATGCTGGAAAGATCGATGGAGCGGGTAGAGCAAGGGGATTTTACCGCGGGCGGGCCCATTCGCGGGAGCCAAGAGGTGGAGCAGCTCTCTTCGCGCTTTCATTTGATGATGGATAAAGTGCGGGAGCTGATGAACCAGATCATCGCCGAGCAGGAGGCCAAGCGAAAGAGCGAGCTGGAGGTGCTGCAGGCCCAGATCCATCCCCACTTTCTGTACAATACGCTCAACTCTGTGGTACGCATGGTCGGCATCGGAAAGAATGAGGATGTGATTACGACCATCACGTCCTTGTCCAAGCTGTTTCGCATCAGCTTGAGCAGAGGGAAGAGCATCATCACGGTGCAAGAAGAGCTGGAGCATGTCAGGCATTATCTGATCATTCAAAAAATGAGATACAAGCAGAAGTTCGAATACGAGATCGAGGCGCAGGACGAAGTGCTTTCCTGCAAGACGTTAAAGCTGCTGCTGCAGCCGATCGTGGAGAATGCGATCTATCACGGGATCGAGCACATGGCAGACCCGGGATTCATTCATATCTCCGCTTCGCTTTGCGAGGGGAAAGTGCTGTTTCAGGTAAGGGACAACGGTCTGGGCATGTCACCTGAAGTGCTCGATGGGGTGCTGGCGGGGTCCTATAAAAGCGAAGGCGGCTCAGGAGTGGGCATTCATAATATTCACGAGCGAATCCGGTTGTCCTACGGAGAAGGGTATGGACTTGAGATGGAGAGCGAACAGGAGGTAGGGACAGTGGTCAAAGTATGGATTCCCTGCCTGCCGGACGACGCACAAGAGGGCTGACGGCATGGGGACAATCAAGCGATATACGCTGTACACATTGTTGATGCTGATCGCGATCACTGCTTTTTATTCCTGCGAGGCAAAGGTGGAAGACCCGAAGCAAAGCAAGAAGAAAACCGTGGCGCTGATCGTGCGCATGAAGCATGGGGACTACTGGCGGACAGTGAAGCTGGGAGCGGAGATGGCGGCAAAGGAATACGATCTCAATCTCAATTTTTACGCCCCGGATTACGAGGAGGATTCCCAGAGTCAGATGGAGCTTCTGCGACAGGCGACACTCGATGGCTACGATGCGCTGGTAGTGGCTCCGAGCGATGATCAGGTGCTGCAGGAGACAATCGGATTGGCCCAGTCTTCCGTGCCGATCATCACGCTCGATACAGAAGGGCAGCTGCCGCAGGTCAAAAGCTACATCGGAACGGATAATTACGATATGGGTAAAAAAGCGTGCGAAAAAATGGTGCAGCTGATCGGAAAAAAAGGCCATATCGCTTTGGTCGGCACGGGCAGGAGCACGGCGAATGCCGTGAGCCGGGAAAAGGGCGTCCGCGATGTCATCGCGCAAGACAAGCAGGTGGAGCTGGTGCCTGTCGACTACGTCCAGCTGGACAAAAAACTGATCGGGGAGCTGACCCGGGAATTGGTGCGCCACAATCCGGGGGTCAAAGGCATCATCGCTTTGGATGCGAGCACGTCCATTGGCGTAGCGGAAGAAATCGAGAAAATGGGCTTGCAGGAAAAGATCAAAATCGTGGCCATCGACAGTCCGCCGGAAGTGCTGGAGTATCTGCAGGAAGGAGTCATCTCGGCCACGATCATCCAGAAGCCATTTTCCATGGGCTACCTCGGAGTCAAATACGCGCTGGAAGCAAGCGAAGGCAAGCAGGTGCCAGAGCGCGTGGATACAGGGACCAAAGTGATCGACCGCGATAATATGTTTTGGTCTGAAAATCAAAAGCTGCTGTTTCCCTTTGTGAAATAAAAAACTGATGAGGATTTTCATGAAAGAGTGCAGGATTTTCGATAGCAACCGGATTGGAAAACGCTTACATTTTGTATATATCAGATGTTCACATAGGGGATAAAGGGGGAAGTTTTCATGAGAAAGCTAATGGCTACTACGCTGGCAGCAGCGGTGACTCTCTCGGTAGTAGGTTGTTCCCAATCTTCAGGCGGTTCACAGCCGGCAGCAGGCGGGGGCGGCGGCAGCACGGCAGCACCTGCACCAGCGGCGCAAACACCCGCACCGGCAGCACCCGCAGGCAATCCCAAGATCGGTGTCGCCATCTACAAGTTTGACGATACCTTCATGACAGGCGTGCGCAATGCCATTTCCAAAGCAGCAGAAGGCAAGGCAGAAGTGGACATCGTCGACAGCCAAAATGCACAGCCGACCCAAAATGACAAAGTCGATCTGTTCATCAACAAAAAGGTAAGCGCTCTCGCCATCAACCCGGTGGATCGGACTGCAGCCGGCGTCATCATCGACAAGGCCAAGCAAGCCAATATTCCGGTCGTCTTCTTCAACCGCGAGCCGATGCCGGAAGATATGCAGAAGTGGGATAAGGTGTACTACGTAGGAGCCAAAGCGGAGGAATCCGGCACGATTTCCGGCCAATTGCTCGTCGATTACTGGAAAGCGCATCCGGAAGCGGATAAAAACAAGGATGGCGTGCTGCAGTACGTCATGCTCAAAGGGGAGCCAGGGCACCAGGACGCAGAGCTTCGCACCAAGTTCTCGGTCAAAGCGATCGAAGACGCAGGCATCAAGGTGGAAAAGGTCGCCGAAGATACTGCGATGTGGGATCGCGTAAAAGGGCAGGAGAAAATGGCGGCATTCCTCGCTGCTTCCGGCGACAAGATCGAAGCGGTGCTGGCCAATAACGATGATATGGCTCTGGGCGCGATCGAAGCGCTGAAGGCGGCCGGGTACTTTACAAACGGCAAGTACATGCCGGTCGTCGGCGTAGACGCGACAGCGCCAGCGCTCAAGGAGCTGGAATCCGGCACGCTGCTCGGCACGGTGCTCAACGACGCGAACAACCAAGGGAAGGCTACGCTCAACATCGCGGCTGCCCTGGCCAAGGGAGAGACGCCGAACAAGGATACCACGGGCTTTGACATCACAGATGGCAAGTACGTCTGGGTGCCGTACAAAAAAATCACAAAGGAAAATATGAACGACGCGAAATAAATCTTGCCGGCAGGTAGGCCGCAGGAGTTCGGATAGGGCGAGAGAGTCGGTTGATGGAAAAATCGATCTGTCTCTCTTGCCTTTTTCCTTTTGAGAGGGCAACGCGGCATCGACTTTCACGTGAAAAGGAGGCATCGGCATGTTTCAGAGCGCTTATTTGCTCGAAATGAACAAGATATCCAAGGAGTTTCCAGGCGTGAAGGCACTCGACGATGTCACGCTGAAAGTGCGGCCAGGAACCGTCCATGCTCTGATGGGAGAAAACGGAGCGGGCAAGTCGACCTTGATGAAATGCTTGTTTGGCATCTACAAGCCGGACGCCGGCGAGATTTTGCTGAATGGCGAGAGCGTGACGCTGGGGAGCTCCAAGGATGCCCTGGAGCGCGGCATATCCATGATCCATCAGGAGCTGCATCCGGTCCCTTTTCGAAATGTGATGGAGAACATCTGGCTAGGTCGTTTTCCAGTCAAAAAGGTGGGTCCTTTTCCGTTTGTGGATGAGAAAAAAATGGTGAGAGACACCGAAAAGCTGTTCGCCGATCTGGGAATGGATCTGAATCCTCATGAAATTGTGCGCAATCTCTCCGTTTCCAAGGTGCAGTCGCTCGAAATCGCCAAGGCGGTCTCTTACCATTCCAAGGTCATTGTGATGGACGAACCTACGTCCTCGTTGACAGGCAACGAGGTGGAGCAGCTGTTCACCATCATCCATGAACTGAAGAGCAGGGGCGTTGCGATCATCTACATTTCACACAAAATGGAGGAAATTCTGCGTATATCGGATGACGTGACCATCATGCGCGACGGCAAGCTGATCGGGACCTGGCTCGCCTCTGAGCTGACGACAGATCTGATCATATCGCGAATGGTAGGACGAGACCTCACCCAGAGATATCCGCAAAGGAGCAATACTCCGGGAGATGTCGTACTCCATGTCGAAGGCTTGACCTCGGCCTTTGCGGAATCTTTTCGGAATGTTTCGTTCGAGCTGCGAAAGGGAGAGATCCTGGGAGTAGGCGGATTGGTAGGGGCACAGCGGACGGAATTGATCGAGGCGCTGTTCGGCATGCGGTCGATCCGCTCGGGAAAAGTGCGTCTGCATGGCAAAGAGGTGCGGATCAAATCCCCCCGGGAAGCCAAAAGGCACAAGATGGCGCTCTTGACGGAGGAGCGGAGGGTGACTGGAATCATTCCTGTCCTGCCCGTGCTGGAAAATACGGTGATCGCCAATCTGGCCAACTATCAGACTCCTTACCTGCTGCTCAATGACCGGAAGCGGCGAGAGGATGTCAGTCAAAGCATTGATAAGCTGCGGGTGAAGACGCCGTCGATGAAAGCCTTGATCAAGAATCTGTCGGGCGGCAATCAGCAAAAGGTTTTGCTCGCGAGATGGCTGTTGACAGAACCGGATATTTTGCTGCTCGACGAACCTACGCGCGGGGTAGACGTCGGTGCCAAGTACGAAATCTATGCCATCATTGCGGATCTCGCCAAGCAAGGAAAGAGCATCATCATGATCTCATCTGAGATGCCGGAGCTGCTCGGGATGTCGGATCGCATCATGGTGATGAGCGGCGGGCAGCTCTCAGGCGTCATAGCCGGTGCTGATGCGACGGAGGAAGAAATCATGCGACTGGCGACCAAGAACTTGGGCTGACCAGGGGAGGAGGACTCACATGAGCAGTACTGCACAAAAGCGCATCCAAGGGTTTGTGACGCAAAACGCCATCTATATCGTCCTGGTCGTGCTGATCGCCGGCATCGCCATTTACGATACCCAATTTCTATCGATAACGACTTTGCGGGATATTCTTTTGCAGTCATCGACGCGCGCGATTATTGCGCTGGGGGCCGCCTTCGTCTTGATCACGGGTGGAACGGACCTTTCTGCGGGTCGTGTCGTCGGACTGACAGCCGTTATCTCGGCGTCGATGCTGCAAGCGCAGGATTACCCGCGCAGGTTTTTCCCCGACCTGCCCGATCTGCCGCTCCTGATCCCGATCTTGATTGCGATCGCGGTGGGGCTTTTGGTGGGCCTCATCAATGGAATCATCGTGTCCCGCTTTAGCGTTCCACCGTTTATCGCTACTCTGGGAACGATGGTAATCGTCTACGGGGTGAACTCGATTTACTTCGATATGGAGCCCAATCAATCCCAACCGATCGGCGGTCTTCGGCAAGATTTTAGTCATTTGGGGACCGGCTTCATCGGCCCGAGCGGCCCGTATTCCGTCCCGTACATCGTGATCATCGCCATCGTGGTCGCGTTCCTCGTCTGGGTCGTTTTCAACAAGACGAGGCTCGGGAAAAACATGTACGCGATCGGAGGCAATATCCAGGCAGCGACAGTGTCGGGTATCAACGTGGCCTGGAACATCATGATCATCTACGCCATCGCAGGTGGACTCTACGGTCTGGGCGGAGTACTGGAATCGGCGCGCACAGGAGGCGCAACGAACAACTACGGCAACATGTACGAGCTGGACGCCATCGCAGCCTGCGTGGTGGGGGGAGTCTCGACCTCTGGAGGGATCGGTACTGTCCCTGGCGTTTTGGCTGGTGTTTTGATCTTTGGCGTCATCAACTACGGGCTTACCTTTATCGGGGTCAATCCGTACTGGCAGCTGATCATCAAAGGTTTGATCATCGTGGCGGCGGTGGCCTTTGACATTCGAAAATACCTGGCGAAGAAATAATAGGCGCACCCCCGATTCGAGCAAAATGCGAACCGGGGGTGTTTGCATGCGTCCTCGCAAAAAGGAGCTGCCCGATCGCTCGTGACAGCTCCAGCTATAGGTTTACTTGTTGCGAGGAACGTAATCCGGGTAGTCGGTGATGATGTCGTCCACGCCAGCCTTGAGCAGCGGCTCGACTTCCTCCGGTTTGCGCACCGTCCAAACCGAAATCTGCATGCCGAGGTCATGGATGCGATTGACCAGTTCCTCTGTCACCAGCTTTTGAGTAGGGTTGACATAATCGGCGTAGGTCGCAAATTCAGCCAGCTTCTCGTCGGTCAGGTCGTTTTTGTTACTGGTCAGCACACCTACCGGAACAGCGGGCAGCAGCTCGTGAAATGTCTTGATCGAGTCGAAGTTGAACGATTGCACGATGATCTTTTCGTTAGCAGGCTTGTCCATATTCCGCTCAGACAAGGCGGCAGCCACTTGCTCCTCGATACCCGGGTATAGCTCGGGTGACTTGAGTTCAATGAGAATGCCAGTCTTTCCGCGGAATTCATCGAGTACCTCGTCAAAGGTAGGGATGCGCTCCCCGGCAAAATCCGGTCCAAAGAAGCTGCCGGCGTCCAATTGGCGAATTTCATCCAGCGTAAAGCTGCTCACTTTTCCGGTGCCGTCCGTTGTACGATCCACGGTGTTGTCATGAATCACGACGAGCTTTCCGTCTTTAGTGGCCTGCACATCGATTTCGATGTAATCGGCTTTCATTTTCACGGCCTTGCGGAATGCCGCCATCGTATTTTCAGGCGCGTACCCCGAGGCTCCCCGGTGAGCGATTGTGTCCACGCGGTCTGCCTTTTCGTTTGGCGCGGCCATGACGGCAATCGGCTGAATCAGTCCTGTCAAAAGGGTGGCTGCAAGCAACATCTTTCGCATTTGGATCATGTCGGGAATCTCCTCCTTGGATTGGAACTTCCCCTTGAAGATAACGGAGCAATGTAAAGAGGAAGTGAAGGTGTTGTAAAGAAGGGGCGGCTTGCCTCATTTTCGTTCAGAAGGCCTGTATGATGAGGAGTGTCGTTATTTCCAATGGATCGGTTTTCCAATTAATTTGGAGGGCGTGAGGAAAAAAGCACCATACCAAAAGGCCGAGGGACCGAAACTAAATGGAATGTTTTTCCGTCTAATGCTGTAAGAGAAGCATTTTTGGGGGGAACAGGATGAAGCCGATCACTCGCAGCAGATGGCGAATCGCGGCTGGCGTCTGCTATTATCGGTGGAAGCGGCATGCGCAGTGGCTCTTCGGAAAAAAGAAGTATGCAAGAAAAAGAAGCGCTGAGCTTCTGCCCCATGTTCATTTTCGCCATCAGACGATCTTGCTGCGGCAGCTGCAGGACGTGGAGATGTGGATGCAGCACAACAAGGTAACCAATTTGCGTATCGCTGCGGGTCGGCTGAATCAGGTCACGATCCTGCCAGGCGAGACGTTTTCCTATTGGCGATTGATAGGCAAGCCCACACGGAAAAAAGGCTATCTGGACGGGATGCTGCTGTCGCACGGCAAAGTCACGGCGGGAGTGGGCGGAGGGCTGTGCCAGTTGTCCAATTTGCTGTACTGGATGACCCTGCACACGCCGCTGACCGTCACCGAACGCCATCGGCACAGCTACGACGTTTTCCCTGATTCCGGGCGTACACAGCCGTTTGGAAGCGGAGCGACCTGCTTTTACAACTATCTGGATCTGCAGATCGCCAATGTGACCAAGAGCACATTTCAGCTGCATGTATACGTGACCGACTCGCATTTGGTCGGGGAATGGCGATCGGACATGCCGCCGACACGAAGGTATGAGATCGTAGAGAAAGAACAAGCGATTAGGCCGTCCTTGTGGGGTGGATATGAGCGCTCTAATCGGCTGTACCGCAACGTGTTTTCCCTGGATGGGGAATGGCTGGATGAGGAATGGGTGACGGAAAATCGAGCGATGATGATGTATGAGCCCCTATTGCCAGAAGCGCAATCCCATGCGAGCGGACAAAATTAGAAGAGGATGATGTTTCCTATTCCGTATACGAACTGGAACTCGGCTCCAATCTGTGCGAAAATAGGAACATATGCACTCGTCTCGTAACGTGGAAAGGTGGACTTATACAAATGTCTTCTGTTGATCGTATCGTATCAGGTTTAAACCCCGAGCAGCGAGAAGCTGTTCTGACTACAGAAGGGCCCGTATTGATTCTGGCCGGAGCGGGCAGTGGCAAGACAAAGGTTCTCACCCAACGAATTGCCTATCTCATTAGTGTGAAGCAAGTAGCGCCGTGGAGCATCCTGGCGATTACGTTTACGAATAAAGCGGCACGTGAAATGCAAAACCGCGTGGCGGGCCTCATCGGGGGAGCGGCGGCGCAGGATGCCTGGCTGTCGACCTTTCACTCCTTGTGCGTACGCATCTTGCGCCGGGATATTGACCGTTTGGGGATCAGCCGCAGCTTTTCCATCCTGGATGCGGGAGATCAGCTGTCAGTCGTAAAGCAGTGCTTGAAGGATCTGAATATCGATCCGAAGCAATACGAGCCGCGCTCCATTTTGGCGGCGATCAGCACGGCGAAGAACGAACTGACAGATCCGGAGACCTTTGCAAAACTGGCGGGAGATCCATTTTCACAGGTAGCGGCCAAGGTCTACGAGGCGTATCAGAAAAAGCTGAAAAACAACCAGTCGCTGGACTTTGACGATCTGATCATGACGACCGTGCGTCTGTTTAAAGAAGTGCCGGAAGTGCTGGAATTCTATCAGAAAAAATTCCGCTACATCCATGTCGATGAGTATCAGGATACCAACCGCGCCCAGTATCTGCTGATTTCCATGCTGGCAGACAAGTACCGCAACGTCTGCTGCGTGGGGGATGCGGATCAGAGCATTTACAAATGGCGCGGGGCAGATATTTCCATCATTTTAAACTTTGAAAAAGACTATCCCGAAGCGAAAATGATTAAACTGGAGCAAAACTATCGTTCCACGAAAACGATCCTGCAAGCAGCCAACCAGGTGATCGCCAACAACAAGCTGCGCAAGGAAAAGAAGCTGTGGACGGATAATGCAGGCGGCGAAAAAATCAGCTGCTTCCAGGGGGATTCGGAGCATGACGAGGCGTACTTCATCGTCGATTCGATCCGCAGACAGATGTCCCAGTACAAGCGCTACGACAAGTTTGCCGTCCTGTACCGGACCAACGCCCAATCCCGTGTGGTGGAGGAAGTGTTCATCAAATCGAACATCCCATACACCATCGTAGGCGGCACCAAGTTCTACGACAGAAAAGAGATCAAGGACATTCTCGCTTACCTGCGTTTGATTTCCAACCCGGACGATGACATCAGTCTGGCTCGCATCATCAATGTACCGAAACGAAATATCGGGGATACGACTGTAGACAAGCTGCAGGCGTACGCCAATGCAAACGGACAGTCTCTCTTCCAGGCCATTCAGGAAGCGGGATACATGGGGCTGCCCGCACGCACCACCAATGCGATCCTGTCCTTTAACGATCTCATCACGAGCTTGATGCAGATGACGGACTACCTCAGTGTCACCGAACTGGTGGAAGAGGTGCTCAAGCGATCAGGATACCGTGAATCGCTGAAAGAAGACAAAACCTTGGAAGCGCAGGCTCGCCTGGAGAATATCGAAGAGTTTCTCTCCGTTACCCAGGAGTTCGAGCGCAAAAACGAAGACAAGAGCTTGCTCGCGTTCCTGACCGATTTGGCACTCGTGGCAGACATCGATTCACTGGACGGGGAGGATGACAAGCAGGAAGCTTCCGCTGAAGGCCAGGTCGTTCTGATGACCTTGCACAGCGCCAAGGGACTGGAGTTTCCGGTCGTTTATCTCGTAGGCATGGAGGAGGGAGTCTTTCCGCACAGCCGCTCGCTGTTTGACGAGTCCGAGATGGAAGAGGAGCGCCGCCTCGCCTACGTGGGGATTACGAGGGCGGAAGAACGACTATTCATGACCTGCGCGCGGATGCGTACGTTGTTTGGTCGGACGAATGTCAATGCGCCTTCCCGATTCCTGCAGGAAATTCCCGCTGAGCTGCTCGACGGCAGCCCTGTTGCTGACAGAGGCTACGGTGGCGGGGGAGGCGGCGGTTTCGGTCAACGTGATGCAGCCCGCTCTCCTTTTGGCACAGGTGGCTATCAGGCAGGAGCAGCCCCTCGCGTAGGGATGGCTCAGCGCACTGCTGCGACAGCCGGATCTCCATTTGCTCGTCCAGCAGCCCAGGCAGGCAGCAAACTGCCGGGGCATGGCGCGGCAGCAGGTTTGGATTGGAAAGTGGGAGACAAAGTAAAGCATGGCAAGTGGGGCACAGGGACAGTCGTCAAAGTGAAAGGAGCCGGCGACGACATGGAGCTGGACATTGCGTTCCCGAGCCCGACCGGCATCAAAAAGCTGTTGGCCAAATTTGCGCCGATTGAACGGGGATAAAGCAACAGAATCGGTAAAGTAAAGGATGAGCGAGATGGATCGACTGACGGCGGAAACAAAAATGAAAGAATTAGCGAAACGAATTGAGCGGCATAATCGTCTTTACCATGAAGAGGATCGGCCTGAGATCACAGACCAGGAATACGATCAATTGATGCGGGATTTGCGAGAGCTGGAAAACAGCTTTCCGGAACTGGTCGCAGCGGATTCCCCGACCCAGCGCGTGGGCGGGGAGCCTCTCCCTTTCTTTGAAAAGGTGGTACATAAAACGCCGATGCTCAGCTTGGGCAATGCCTTCAATGAGGAGGACCTGCGGGATTTTGACCGTCGTGTCCGCCAGGCAGTCGGCAATCAGGCAGTGCGCTATGTGGGTGAGCTCAAGATCGATGGACTCGCTGTCTCGCTACATTATGAAAACGGCGTGTTTGTACGGGGGGCTACTCGCGGGGACGGAACGACGGGTGAAGACATTACCCAAAACCTCCGAACCATTCGCTCCATTCCCCTTCGTTTGACGAGACCGCTCTCACTGGAGGTTCGCGGCGAGGCGTACATGTCCAAAGGCGCGTTTGAGAGGCTGAACAAGGAGCGCGAGGAACGGGGCGAAGCTCTTTTTGCCAATCCGCGCAACTCTGCAGCGGGCTCATTGCGACAGCTGGATCCCAAGATTGCCGCTTCCCGTCAGCTGGATACGTTCATTTACGGCATCGGGGAACTACAGGGAGAAACAGTCGAGTCTCATAGCGAAGGTCTGAACCTGCTGGAAACATTGGGCTTTGCCGTCAATCCCGAACGTCGTGTGTTCGACAACATCGAAGACCTGATCGCGTTTATTGCCGGATGGACGGAAAAACGGCCAAGTCTGCCGTACGAGATCGATGGCATGGTGATCAAGGTGGACAGCTACGCACAGCAGCAGGAGCTCGGATTTACCGCCAAAAGCCCGCGTTGGGCCATTGCGTATAAGTTTCCTGCAGAAGAGGCGATTACGGTGCTGGAAGGCATCGAGGTATCGGTGGGGCGTACGGGTGCGGTCACGCCAACGGCTCTGCTGAAGCCTGTGAGCCTGGCAGGAACAACGGTCAAGCGGGCTTCCCTGCACAACGAGGACATCATTCGGGAAAAAGGATTGATGATTGGCGATCACGTTGTCGTCAAAAAAGCGGGTGACATCATACCGGAAATTATTGCGGTGCTCCCGGAGCGCCGCACAGGGGACGAGAAGCCATTTTCCATGCCGAGCCATTGCCCGGAGTGCGGCAGTGATCTCGTCCGTCTGGAAGAGGAAGTGGCACTGCGCTGCATCAATCCAATGTGCCCTGCCTTGATTCGTGAAGGCATGATTCACTTCGTGTCCCGTACTGCCATGAACATCGATGGACTCGGTGAAAAAGTAGTGGCGCAGCTGTTTAACGATGGCATCATTCACAGTGTGGCAGATCTCTACTATTTGCATTTGCAGCGTGATGTGCTGCTCGGCATGGAGCGGATGGGCGAAAAGTCGGTCGACAACCTGCTGGCCGCAATCGAAGCCAGCAAGCAAAACTCACTGGAGCGAGTCCTGTTCGGCTTGGGAATTCGTCTGGTGGGTGCAAAGGCAGCGCGGGTCATCGCGGAGCATTTTGGCACCATGGATGCGATTATGCAGGCGAGCGAGGAAGATTTGACTCAAATCGACGAGATCGGTCCGAAGATGGCGGCTAGCTTGGTCAATTACTTCGAGCAGCCGCAGGCAAAAGCCGTCATTGAACGGCTGAGGGCAGCTGGAGTGAATATGGAATACAAGGGCTTGCGTATCGAGGGCGGAGCCGATTTGCCTTTCGCCGGCAAAACGATCGTGCTCACAGGTACGCTGGCGCAAATGTCGCGTCAGGAAGCCGAAGAGGCAATCGCGCGTCTGGGCGGCAAAGTGACGGGCAGTGTTAGTAAAAAAACGGATCTGGTCATTGCGGGTGAAAAGGCGGGCTCCAAGCTGGAGAAGGCTGAAAAGCTGGGGGTAGCTGTGATGGATGAAGCTGGCTTCCTGGAAGTATTGGGGAGCAACAGCTAATATCTGATCAGGGTGCGGCGACGGACTGGATGAGTATAGAGGGGGACGTGAAGAGCATGAAAGGCTTCCTACGAGTGGGATACGGAGCAATGGTTTTGGTATTCTTGGCAGGCTGCGGAGTCACCGGGCAGCAGAGTAAACCGGCTCCACCATCCGTGACGGCAGCAGCTCTAAAGGGTGACCTAACGTATCAGGATGTTTTGGAAAGAGGAGAAACCGTGCACAATCTGGCGATGACTGCAGATGCTGAGCGGATTTGGGTGGGAACCCATTCGGGCTTGTACAGTTCCACTCCTGGAGGACTGTGGAGCCTCTTATCGACCCAGCTCGAGCAGCATGACATCGCAGGCTGGTATGTCGATCCCAAAGACCCTCATCAAATATTTGCAGCAGGCAGCGCAGGTGTACTTCGCTCCGTAGATGGCGGAAAGCAGTGGGAGACGATCGGAAAAGGCTTGCCTGCTGCTGCTGATATTCGCAGCTTTGCCGGGATTCGCGAAGGGGAGCAGATTCGTCTGTTCGCCTTTGTGTCCGGTGAAGGTATCTACCAGTCCGTAGACAGCGGTGAACAGTGGAGCCTCTGGCAGCCGATGGACCAGGAAGTATTTTCCATGGACTTTGACCCAGAAGAAAACCGTCTCTATGTAGCGGCGCAATTCAGCTTGCTCTATAATGAGAACGGGGAATGGAAGACAGAGGTGCTCCCAGGGGCACAGCAGATCTACTCTCTTTCCGTCGACCGACGCACTGGCGTTTTGGCTGTCGCTACGGAACAAGGCATATTTGAAAAAAACAATGGCGAGTGGAGACTGCTCGATGCGCGTTCACCTGAAAAGCTGATCATGATCTCTTCTGGTGAAGGTGATACCAAATGGGTTGGGGTAGGAGAATCTGCACTCATCTACAAGCTTTCCGACAACAAATGGGTCAAATGGAATTAACGAAACGTTAAGACGTTTTTTACACAAAAGGAGCAGCGTATGAAAGCGAAGTTTTTGACAGGATGCAGGCTGATGGCGGTGTTCCTTCTCGTAGCTGTAACGGCAGGCTGCTCATTGCTGCCGCGCGGCGGTCAGGAAGCAGGGCCTGAGATCACGACGCCATCCTTGTCGCCGGTCGTGGAAGTTTCCGAAGATTACTACGGGAGTATCCCTCCTTACAAGCCTAACCAGACGCGCGGAATGCTGAGCGAGACGAAGTACCGCATCGATTTCAGCCATTTGGAGCTGGGATTGATGGAGTTTGCCCGAGATACGTTCCCGACATCCGAATACCTGTTCCAGGAAGGGCAGCAGATCAAGCAAGAGCAGGTCAAGGAATGGATCGCCCAGGAAAAGACGGGTGCTACCAACGGACAAAAGAAAAAAGGGATTCTGGTGCACGTGCTGGAGCATGATTACCTCAGCAAGGAAAAGGATCGCTTGGGGCAATTGGAAGGCATCGTTCTGGGGCTGTCGCTTTCGCCTGAATATCAGGATGCGACAGGCCAGGATAAAATGTACACGACGCAGGAACTGCAGGCAAAGGGTCAGCAGCTGGCGGCACGCATCGTCCAATCGGTTCGTGTGAATACCCCGACTGTACCCATGGTGATTTTGCTGTATCAGGTTCCAGAAGCGAATTCCTCTCTCGTGCCAGGTCGCTTCATCATGTCGGGGACGGTCAATGCAAACGAAGCAGCCATCTCCAAGTGGCAGCCGATTGAAGAGGAATACTACTTGTTCCCGAGCACGGATTTGGAGAAGAAGTACCCTCAGCAGTCCTTGCAGTTCGACAAGCTGATGCGTCAGTCCCAATCGTACTTTGGGGAGTATATCGGGATGACAGGCGTAGGGAGATTCATGGGTGGAAAGATGACAGAGCTGACCATTACGGCAACCGCCGAGTATGACTCCCGTACCGAGGTGCTGCAGTTCACCCAATTCGCTGCAGGCAGCATCGATCAATTGTTTGACAAGAGCGTGCACGTCAATCTGTACGTTCAATCGATGAACAAGCCGCTGTCGATCTACATCCGACCGTCCACCGGCGAACCGTATATGCATATTTACAGGCAGTAATGACACAGAAGGCTCCTTTACGTGAATCGTGGAGGAGCTTTCTTTTTTTGTTGGGAAGACACAACACATCTGTATAATCGTGATCAATGATTGAACAAAAGTGTTCATGCCTGTATGTGAATCTCCCTTATTGTTTTTCGAGAAAAATGCAAACACTAACGGAGACTGTGTGAGGTCGGTTTTGTTGGTATGATCCTTGCATATGTATAAAGAGTGAACCCAAACATGGAAGAAATCGATAAGGAGGCGTCACAATGCAAGTAGAATTCAAAAACGAGGCGTTTACCAATTTTAGCTTACCAGAAAATAAAAAGGCGTTTGAAGAAGCACTCGCGAAAGTTGAAAGCGAGCTGGGCCTGGAATATGACTTGATCATCGGCGGAGAGCGCATCAAAACCGAGAAGAAATCCCGCTCCATCAACCCTTCCAATAAAGAACAAGTAGTAGGTGTGGTATCCCAGGCTGACCAGGCACTGGCTGAAAAAGCGATCCAAGTGGCAGCTAGCACCTTTGAAACGTGGAAAAAAGTACCGGGCACCTCCCGTTCCCGTTACCTGACCAAAGCAGCAGCTATCCTGCGTCGCCGCAAGCATGAGTTCTCTGCTTGGCTCGTAAAAGAAGCCGGTAAGAGCTGGGCAGAAGCAGATGCGGATACCGCAGAAGCAATCGACTTCATGGAGTACTATGCACGTCAAATGGATAAGCTGTCCCAGCGCCACGATCTTCCTCGCATTCCGGATGAAGATAACGAGCTGTACTATGTTCCGCTCGGCGTAGGTATCGTAATTCCGCCATGGAACTTCCCGCTCGCAATCATGGTAGGGATGACGACTGCAGCGTTGGTAGCAGGTAACACCGTTGTTCTGAAGCCTGCTTCCACCACTCCTGTCATTGCTGCGAAATTCATGGAAATCCTCGAAGACGCTGGCGTACCGGCAGGTGTGGTAAACTTCGTGCCAGGCTCCGGCAGCGAAATCGGCGACTACCTCGTCGAGCATATCCAGACTCGTTTCATCAGCTTTACTGGTTCCCGCGATGTAGGTCTGCGCATCAACGAGCTGGCTGCAAAACATCGTCCAGGACAAAAATGGATGAAGCGTCTGGTTGCGGAAATGGGCGGTAAAGACTCCATCGTGGTAGACAGCGATTGCGACATCGAATTGGCTGCGCAATCGATCGTAGCGTCTGCATTTGGTTTCTCCGGTCAGAAATGTTCCGCTTGCTCCCGTGCAATCGTACACCAAGACGTATACGACCAAGTGCTGAACCGCGTAGCAGAGCTGACCAACAGCCTGACTGTGGGCGACATCCGCAGCAACGAATTCTACACAGGTCCAGTCGTTGACGATAAAGCGTACAACAAAATTCTGGAATACATCGAGATCGGTAAAACTGAAGGCAAACTGGTTGCTGGTGGCGAAAAAGGACCAGAAACCGGCTACTTCATCAAGCCAACCGTATTTGCTGACGTAGCTCCAGACGCACGCATCATGCAGGAAGAAATCTTTGGACCTGTAGTGGCGTTCTGCAAAGCGAACGACTTTGACCATGCCATGGAAATCGCAAACAACACCGAGTACGGTTTGACTGGCGCTGTCATCAGCCGCAACCGCGCAAACCTCGAGCGCGCTCGTGAAGAGTTCCATGTAGGTAACCTGTACTTCAACCGCAAGTGCACAGGCGCGTTGGTAGGCGTGCATCCATTTGGCGGCTTCAACATGTCCGGTACAGACTCTAAAGCAGGTGGACCAGACTACCTCTTGCTGTTCACCCAAGCCAAACTGGTTTCCGAAAAACTGTAAGACGCAACATCAAGCACAAGCTGCCTCCACGGAGGCGGCTTTTTTTTGCCCATTTTGTCCACACTACTAACAAGAACCAAGTGCGGGCAGGTGAGGAAGCTGTTTACGTTTGTCGTATCTGGTCTATCTGCTTTTTTCCTAGTCTATCTGTTGATGCCGGCCGCTCATTGGCTGGCCTGGAAAACACAGCTGCTGGATATCCCGAGAGGACGAAAGGGACACAGTCATCCGACGCCGCTATCCGGTGGGGTGGCGATGTTTGTCGGGATGATTGTAGTGTCCACTTTTTTTGCGGGGGTGCAAAAAACGGTTGCGGTTTTGGCGGCTGGAGGTGCCGTTTTGATGGCGATCGGGTGGGCCGATGATGCCTTCAAAGCGCAGCAAAAAGATTTTCCCGCACTGCCCAAGTTATTGGTGCAGTTGTTGGTAGGAGTGATGGTATTTTTCTTTGACATCCGTTTTCGCGGGGTTAGTCTTTCCTGGTTGGGTGGTGAGGATGGCGCATTTGTCATGTTCCCTGTGTGGGTATCTTTTCTGGCAACCGTGCTGTGGATAGTCGGCTTGATCAATATGGTGAACTTTTTGGATGGAGTAGATGGCTTGGCGGCGGGAGCGACCGTTTTTTCAGCCGTCACGCTGTTCTTTCTTTCCTTGGTCAAGGGGCAGGATCTGACAGCATTGCTAGCCGTATCGTTGGCAGGGGCAGCGCTTGCTTTCTTGCGTTTCAATTTTTATCCGGCAAAAATTTTCATGGGAGATGCGGGCTCGATGTTTTTAGGCTTTGCCTTGGCGATCATTTCCCTGGAGGGGACGATGAAGGGGGCCACGCTGATTTCACTCGTGGTAACGGTACTTGCTTTGGGGCTGCCGGTCATGGATACGGTACAGGTCATGATCAGCAGGCTGCTCGCGGGATCTCCCATGTATCAAGCGGATCGCCGCCATGTGCATCATCGGTTGATGTCACACGGGTTGACGGCTAAACAGACAGTGGTTGTGCTGTATTTGGTCAGCTTTCTTTTCTCAGCTTTGTCGCTGTTTCTGTTTTACTTCCAAAAAATTTGACGGAGCGCAGCTAGGGTGTGTAGAAATGGTACTGGTTGCGTCCAGCCGCTTTTGCGGCGTAGAGAGCTTTGTCGGCATTGGTCAGGAGCTGATCGCCGCCTGTGGCAGAGTGAGGATAGAGAGCGATGCCCATGCTGGTCGTGCAGAGGAAGGTGTTCTCCTCGATCTCCCATGGCTTTTGCAGAGCTAGCAAAATGCGTTTCGATACCTTTTCCACCTGTTGCCGCGACTGGATTCCCGTCAGGAGGACGATGAACTCGTCGCCACCCAGACGTGCGACTGTATCTCCTTCGCGTACGCATGAAGTGAGGCGTTCTGCGAGCATTTGCAGGAACAGATCACCTGTGCTGTGCCCCAAGGTGTCGTTGATCTGTTTGAAGTCGTCGCAATCAAGGAAGAGGACGGCGACCATCTCAGCGTTTGCCTTTGCTTTTGCTATGGCATTCTGCAAATGGATGGAAAGCAGGCGTCGGTTTGGCAGGCCGGTCAATCCGTCATGATACGCCAAATACTCCAGCCTGGACTCGAGGTTTTTGCGTTCGGTAATGTCGCGTGTGACTGAAAACACATGGGTGCACACGCCTTCTTTGTTAAAGATGGGGGATAGGATCGACTCGCCGACCACGTCGCCTTCACTGGTGAAGTGAATTGGAACACGGCTTTCAACCGCTTTTGTGTACATGCTCTTCAATACGGAAGCTTTTTCTTCGGGGTACACATCCTCCATTCGCTTGCCGTATGCATCTTCCGTGAGGCCGGCTACCTGCATCGCGGCAGGGTTCATCAGGACGTAGCGAAACTGAAGATCGTGACTTTCTGCCTCCTCAACAGACATAAGAAAGAACATATCTGACATATGATGAAAAAAGCTGTTCAGGATATCCCCGTATTGACTGATTAATGTTTCAATGTCTAGCTTTGACATATCTGTGTTCTCCTGATTGTAGGCTTGTCCACTGTATTATAGTATAGCAAGCCATGCGAAGAAAATGATGAGCCGATGGTAGGAGTGCGGGGTTTACTGGGTATTGGTCGAAGTGGTAAAGTAAGGTTATCCTTTTTCATGGTTATCGGGAAAAACAAGGAGTTGTCATATGCGTAAAAAGCTACTGCCTGTCCTGATTCATCGCTTGCCGCAAAATGCGATGTCCCGGACGATGGGGAAAATCACTGCTTCCAGATTTAGTCGATTAGCGATTCAGCGGTATATACGCCATTATCACATTGATTCTACCGTCATTGAAAAGCCGGTAAGCCAATATCGCACCCTGAAAGAGTTTTTCTGCCGCCGCCTCAAACCAGAGGCAAGACCGATCGCCCCAGGTGACCATGTCATCGTCAGCCCGGTGGACGGAACGGTGTCCCAGATGGGAGATATTTGCGAAGGCACTCTGATTCAGGCCAAAGGAAAAGAGTTTGATGTCGTCGAGCTGCTCGGCGGTTCTGCAGAAGAGGCCAAGCGCTATTACGGCGGCAAATTCATCACGATCTATCTGAGCCCGAGAGATTACCACCGCATCCATATGCCTGTGGATGGCGATCTGATCCGCTACTGCTATTTGCCGGGGCGCCTCTATCCGGTGAACAAGCTCGGGATCGAAAATGTGGATCGGCTCTTTGCTCGCAATGAGCGCCTCGTCACTTACATCAAGACCAAGGACATGGGCGATCTGGCGCTGGTGAAAGTCGGAGCCTTGTTCGTGGGGAGTGTGAAAGTTTCCTACAATACCGCGACGACCAACATCAAGCACGGTCGCCAAACCAGCGAGTCGATCGTGGACACCCCGCATTATCAAAAAGGGGATGAGCTGGGCTGGTTCGAATTCGGCTCGACCGTCATCCTGCTGCTCGAATCCAACCACCTGAAGTGGGCGGAAGGCATCGAGAGCGGAAAAAGCCTTCTCATGGGCCAATTGCTGGCGGAGAAGACCGAGTAAGGGATACCTTACTTGATGATGCCAATTGTATAAAAAGCTCCAAGGTTGCTGATTGTCAGCCAACCTTGGGCTTTTTTCGTTGGTATGGAGCTTCGTTTCACTTGTTTCTCCTTTGAAAGTCGGAGAAAGATCCCATAAAGAAACAACATAGAAAATGCTAACAGGGATAGTTTTAAACTGTCTTTGAACGAACGGTGCAGCTGGTCCGAGGAAAAAGCAGAAAAAAGCGCAAGGTATTAGGGACACAGCCGAGGCGGAGGGAAAAAGAGGAACACGCTTGAGCGTCCAACTTGAGACACTGCCCAGATACCAACTGCTTTTGGACGCCGTTCCTCTTTTGGAAAGGAGCCGTGCAGGGATGACCCCCGAGCAAGTGTCCCTACTAACCTGGAGTGTTTTCTGCTTTTTCCTCCTCTCTACCACAGACCGAGCAATATTACCCCGGTAAATCTTTTTTTCCTATGAGAGAAACCCGGTGAAAATTGACTGAACCCGCTCTTTTCAAGTAAGATCAAAGTTATGTGATACGATTCGGAGGTGGAAACATGAGTGCCATTACACGTAAAGAAGTGGAGCACGTAGCTAATCTTGCCCGCTTGCAACTGACAGAAGAAGAAGCGGAGCGTTACACAAAAGATCTCAATGCGATTTTGGAGTTCGCTGCCAAGCTGAATGAACTCGATACATCCAATGTAGCACCTACCAGCCATGCGACGGATGTGAAAAACGTCATGCGTGAAGACGTGAATCGCCCGTCCCTGCCGCGTGAGGAAGTGCTGAAAAACGCACCGGACCACGAAGAAGGACAGTTTAAAGTACCGGCTGTATTCGAGTAATTTCAGGAGAAGAGAAGGGAGGAACCCACTGTGTCGCTGTTTGACAAGCGATTGTCCGAAGTACATAGCGCTCTGCGCGCAAAGGAATTGTCCGTGACAGATCTGGTGCAGGCTTCCATCGCCAGCATCAAGGAGCACGACAACGAAATCAAATCCGTTTTGCATGTAGATGAAGAAGGGGCTCTTGCTCATGCCCGCGGGTTGGACGAGCGTCTGGCCAAAGGGGGCGAAGAGCTGGGGCTGCTGTACGGTCTTCCTGCAGGGCTCAAGGACAACCTCATTACGAAAGATGTGCGCACCACCTGCGCCAGCAAATTCTTGGCCAATTTCGATCCCGTTCATGACGGGACTGTATCCAAAAAAGTGAAAGATGCCGATGCTGTCATCGTGGCCAAGCTGAACATGGACGAGTTTGCCATGGGCGGTTCCAACGAAAACTCCGGCTTCTACCCAACCAAGAACCCTTGGAACACCGAATACGTACCTGGCGGCTCCAGCGGTGGTTCGGCGGCAGCGATGGCTGCACGTCACTTTTACTTTACCCTCGGTTCCGATACAGGCGGCTCTATCCGTCAGCCAGCGGCATTCTGCGGCGTGGTTGGTCTGAAGCCGACGTATGGCCGCGTATCCCGCTTTGGTCTGGTTGCCTTTGCTTCTTCCCTTGACCAGATCGGTCCTGTGACGAAAAACGTGGAGGACTCCGCCTACGTCCTGCAAGCGATCGCTGGACATGATCCGTACGACTCGACTTCCGCGAATGTAGAAGTCCCTGACTTCCTCTCCGCGCTGACGGGAGATGTCAAAGGGCTCCGCATCGGGGTACCGAAAGAGCTGATCGGGGAAGGAATCGATCCAGAGGTCCGCGATGCTGTACTGGCAGCGCTGAAACAGCTGGAGAGCATGGGTGCTACCTGGAGCGAGGTTTCCATGCCGCACACCGAGTATGCCGTGCCTGCTTACTACCTGCTGTCTTCCTCGGAGGCATCATCCAACCTGGCTCGCTTTGACGGCGTCCGCTACGGCGTGCGTGCCGACAATGCATCCAATCTGATCGAGCTGTACAAAGAATCCCGCAGCCAAGGCTTCGGTCCAGAGGTGAAACGTCGCATCATGCTCGGTACGTATGCTCTGTCGTCCGGCTATTACGATGCGTATTACAAAAAGGCGCAGCAAGTGCGCACCCTGATCATTCAGGACTACAACAGCATCTTTGCCGATTTTGACGTCATTCTTCATCCGACCACGCCGTCTACGGCTTTCAAGATCGGGGAGAACGTGGACGATCCGGTCAAAATGTACCTGGAAGACATCTGCACGGTACCGGTCAACCTGGCAGGCTTGCCAGCGATCAGCGTGCCTTGCGGATTCTCGCAAAAAGGCCTGCCGATCGGTCTGCAGATCATCGGGAAAGCGTTTGACGAATCCACTGTGCTGCGCGTGGCTCATGCCTATGAACAATCCGTAGGCTTCCATGCGCGCAAGCCGGAATGGGTGAGGGGGTAAGAGCATGAGCAAGTACGAAACCGTCATCGGCTTGGAGGTCCATGCCGAGCTGTCCACCAACAGTAAAATTTTCTGCGGCTGCAAAACCGAATTCGGTGCGGAGCCCAATACCCATACCTGCCCGATTTGCTTGGGCCATCCAGGCGTGCTGCCCGTGACCAACAAGCAGGCAGTCGAATTCGCGATGAAAGCAGCGCTCGCTCTGAACTGCGAAATTTCCCGCGAGACCAAGTTCGATCGCAAGAACTACTTTTATCCGGATTCTCCGAAAGCGTACCAAATCTCCCAGTTTGACCAACCGATCGGCTACAACGGCTGGATCGACATCGAGGTAAACGGAGAAACCAAACGCATCGGGATCACCCGCCTGCACCTTGAGGAGGATGCGGGCAAGCTGACGCACAGCGACTTCGGCGGCGAGTCTTTGGTAGACTTCAACCGCGTAGGTGTTCCGCTGGTAGAGATCGTATCTGAGCCAGATATCCGTACGCCAGAGGAAGCGCGTGCGTATCTGGAAAAGCTCAAAGCAATCATCCAGTACACCGAGGTATCTGATGTTCGCATGGAGCAAGGCTCTCTGCGCTGCGACGCCAACGTGTCCATTCGCCCGTATGGCCAAGAAGAATTCGGGACCAAGGCCGAGCTGAAAAATATGAACTCCTTCCGCAATGTGCAAATGGGCTTGGAGTATGAAGTCATGCGTCAGACAGAAGTGGTTTCCTCCGGTGGTAAGGTCGTGCAGGAAACGCGCCGTTGGGATGAAGCAAACAAGAAGACATTGACGATGCGTTCCAAAGAAGAAGCGCATGACTATCGATACTTCCCAGATCCTGACCTCGTGCGCATGCAGATTTCCGAAGAGTGGATCGAAGCGGTACGCGCCACGATTCCTGAGCTCCCGGATGCTCGTCAAGCGCGCTATGTCAATGACTTCGGGCTGTCTAAAGACGATGCCGGCGTCATCACGATGTCCAAGGAAACGGCAGATTTCTTTGATGAGACCGTGGGGACAGGGGCAGAGCCAAAAGCGGTCGCCAACTGGCTGATGGTAGACCTCCTGGCTCACTTGAACGCCAATAATCTGGTCTTTGCTGACGTGAAAATGACGCCGCACGGGCTGGGCGAGATGATCAAGCTGATCGCAGACGGCACGATTTCCTCCAAGATCGCGAAAACCGTCTTCAAGGAAATGGTGGAGACAGGCAAAGAGCCGAAGAAGATCGTAGAAGAAAAAGGCTTGGTGCAAATCAGCGACGAGGGCGCGCTGCGTCAGATCGTCGTCGATGCCATCAATTCCAATCTGCAGGCTGTTGCAGACTACAAGTCCGGTAACGAAAAAGCAGCTGCTTTCTTCGTCGGCCAAGTCATGAAGCAAACCAAGGGCAAGGCAAACCCGCCGATGGTGAACAAGCTGATTGCGGAAGTTTTGAAAGAAATGTAAGGCGTGATAAAGAAGCGCTCTCCCGATACAAGGGAGGGCGCTTTTTGTGATGCAGCAAGGTGGGAATCGTCATTCCCACGATGACAGGAGAACCCTACGATAGCCCGTCATTATGTACGTGGTAGAGTGTTTTGCGGCAAGGTAGCCAAAACGGATTCAAGGTCCGCACGCAGCACTTCCATTTCGCTTCTGTTTACCAAAAGAGGCAGAGTACCTGTGGTGACGACTAAGGATTCATCGCCCCTTTCCAGCACCTGTAGGAGTAACTCGTACATCTCCCTCACTTGCTGGATGCTCCATACCGAATGAGTGGAGATGGTTTTCAGCCTGGTCACGGTAAATTCGTTTGCTTCCCTATCCAGCTCTCCGGAGATGATGCTGCCGAGAATGGCATGTTCCATGGTGGTTGCAACTCCTGTCCCGTCTGTTTTCGGTATTATGCCCTTTAGGGTGAATAAATTTTCCATACGGATACGCAAAAGGCTGCACCGCAGCTGAGATTCCAGCGTACAGGGCAGCCCCTTCCTTCGGCCTATCATGCCGTCAGCGCTTGCAGCATATCCTCCATCAAAGCCACGACCTGGCGTTCCTGACCCTCGATCGTCGTGAGCAGCGCGATTGCCTGCTCGTTTTGGGCAGGATCGTTCGGTTCTCCGCCAGCCGGGAACGGGAAGAGAGTGCAGAGCTGAGCGAATCCATCCGCGATCTTTCCATACAAGTCAGAGACTTCCAGGCAGGCGGGGCGAATGTCATCAAAAGCGGGATCTGCCCATGTCTCGGCGATTTCTTTCCAAAATGCGGACGCATTCCGGCGTGCATCCTGTGCGATAGCGAGAGTGTAGGAGTTTCCGTTCGGTTCGATGGTTTTCTTTTCAAACGCATCCAGCCACTTGGCGTAAGCATCCAAGCCATGGGCTGCTCCGCAGGTGGGCTCCTCCCCGTGATAATGGGCGATTGCCATCTGAAGCGCACCGATCAGCATCTGCCGTTGGGTGATTTCAAACGATTCGTCCAGCGCGAGGACAAACAAATCCTCGATCAAGCCGCGGCCTAGATGATCGTACGGGATCGTCGTCTGGTGACCGCAGTTGTCGCCTGCATGCAAAAGCTTTTGTTCGTCATCATATCCGTAAATCAGCCCGAACTCAGGGATAAACAGATCCCATGCCAAGACAGGGTAACCACGATCCACTGAACGATGGATCAACTCCAGCGCTTGCGGGAGCGTTTGGGAGAGCTGTCTTTTTTCACGAGCGTTCGCGCTGAGCAGAGAGGGTTCGACCTGATTGGCGTTGATGCTTGCTGAAGGATTTGGTTTGAATTCGCTGACGGAACGCGAGGAAAAGCCGAGATTGCGGAGGCCTTGCTCCAGCACCCGTCCGAAATCGAACATGGTGGGTCCTGCAATGTGTATGTTTTCCGGCACGACTGTCAATCGGAATGCATGACCGGAAAGACCCATCACCATCGGGAGAGACATGCTGCGCTCGGTTGCGGCCAGCATGCCGTGAAGGGCCATGACGCCAGTCACCCATGTCCGGAGAGAAAAGGCTTCCGGTTTATTCAACACTGCTTTTTTCATATTTCCCGCTTCCTTTCGAGATTGCACGTATTGGTCAACAGCGACACGAGTTTTTTCCTGGATCAGCTTCTTGCGTGAACGCGACAAAACCTGATACACATTGGCTTGGGAAATCTGGAACAGCCGGGCGATTTCCAGCGGAGAGAGATGATCAAAGAAATGAGATTCCACGATCTGCCGCTCCCGTGGATTGAGGCAGTGAAGCATCCCGGTGATCGTCTGGAGCAGCTCCCTGCGCACCAGCACTTCCTCGGGATTCGTATCGGCATCAACCGGCTGCGACCATCTGCGGCCCAAGCGGTGCAGGATGCTGTCCAGGTCCTCCCAGTCAGTGTGCGACGGCTCCGCATGGTCAGAGCGCAGCCCGGAAAAGACGTGCTCGCGCTTTTGGGGATTCTTCTGCAATCGGGTATACGCCTGGTTGCGTACAATGCGATGCAGCCAAGGGAGGAAGCGGCGGCTGTCGATCAAGGTCCCCAGGTGCAAAAAGGCACGGATCAGAGCTTCCTGCACGATGTCTTCCGCCATGAAGGGCTCTTGGGTATACGAGCGAGCGTACCCGTACACTTTGGCACGATGACGCCTGACCAGCTCGCCAAATGCTTCGCGATCGCCTTCCTTGGCCCTCTCTACCAGAATGTCATCCGCAATTCGTTCGTCTTGCTGTTCCTCATGTCGATTCAAGATCAAGGCATCCATCGAAAAACCCCTCGCTAGTTTGTTGACTTGAAACATAGACTTTATCGAAGCGGGTTTTCTGACAAAGTCTCCAAAAAAAATTTTTAAAGCATCCGGAAAGGGATTATTTGTAACGGTTTCCACTCTCCCCTATAATGAAACATACATGCTGGATTGAAAAGGGGGAAGGACAGGTTATGAAACTGATTTCCGTCACGGGGGAGAACGTACCTCCAAGCAAAGGAGGATCTCCTGCAGAGACGTTTGACCGTTCACTTGCTACGTGGGAGGAAAATGGGCAGCAAAAGACACTGACCGTTACCTATGTTCGTTACTTCGCAAAGGTCTTGGCCGAAAAGGGGATTTACGACCAAGAGGCAGAGGGAGTGCCTGTCCATCATCTGGTTGCGCTGTTGTTCGCAGAGAAGAATCCGAACCTTCCGGAAAAACGCCATTACATCAATGATACCGATTCTTTTTTGGAGCTGTTCGAAGGGTTTTCGCTGGCCGCCTATCTGGAGCGCTACCCAGGATTGCTCGCAAAGTCTGCGGTCTAGCCAAAGGGCACATAGCACATAACGCTGGCGGGGCATGCTAAAAGCATCCATTATTTGGAGTTGATGAGCATGCTTCCTTTATTCTTGTCACTGTTCTTGATGAGCTCGATGGAGGGGACGTTCAGGCTTCATGACGGCAGCCCTCGCTTCGTTTTTGAGCAGGCAACGCAAGAGTTCGATGCGTACCTGCAGCATTGGAAAAAAGGCCAGAAGCTTCAGTTGAAGCATCCGTTGTTCAGCTTGTCGGAAGTAGCTTCGGGGCCCACTTCTCTTCAGACGATCGTATTCACGGGAAGAACTGGTGGAATGCCAGGAGAAATTACGCTGGCCTTTTATACGATGGAGGGTGATCAGGTATTTGCGCCGCGGGGAACCGTCCAGACTGTGCGCGTCGATGCCAAGCAGCGTGAGTTTCGTATAGCGGCAGTGGTTCCGCGCTTGCTCGTGGGCCGAGCGGGGATGATCCAGGTGACGTTTGCAGGAGAAGGCGGCAAGCGTGCGGCATATTACGTGAAAGCGGAATTTTAAAGGAAAGAGGCTGTGTCCGCATGCAAGGAGAGGAGGAGTGCGGATGATTGATGTCAAACAGGTCGGCAAACGCTTTGGCCATTTTGCAGCCGTGCAGGATTTATCCTTTCGCGTAGAAGCCGGGGAGGTATACGGCCTTTTGGGCGAAAATGGCGCGGGGAAAACGACAACGATGCGGATGATGGCCACCATCTTGCAGCCGACCGAGGGAGATATCGAGATCAGCGGATTTTCGGTCCGCCGTGATCCGGTGGAGGTGAGGCGGCGGATCGGGATTCTCTTTGGGGGCGATGTAGGACTGTACAACCGCTTGACAGCACGGGAAAACATCGCGTATTTCGGCAGCTTGTACGGACTTGAGCCAGCGAGGCTGCGGGAGCGAATCGACATACTGAGCCGGATGCTGGACATGGAAGAATTCATAGACAGGCGAGTGGGGGCCTTTTCGCGCGGGATGAAGCAAAAGGTGGCGATCGCACGCACACTCGTCCACGATCCGGATGTGATCCTGCTAGATGAACCCTCGACAGGTCTGGACGTGACGGCAGCCAACATCTTTCGGAGAATGGTCAGCCGCATGCAGGACGAAGGTAAGACCATCCTTTTTTCCAGCCACAATATGGGCGAGATCAACAAGCTGTGCAAGCGCGTAGCCCTGATCCACAAAGGACGGCTCCGCTTTGCCGGGACGCTGGAGTGCTTGCGCGAGAAATTCGGGATCGTGGATCTGGACGATATCTTCATGGCAGTGGTGGAAGGGAGCGAGAACTGATGGGCAGGAGTGTCGTCTGGACGGTATTTCAAAAGGAGCTGCTCGATCTGTTCCGCGATCGCAAGACATTGCTGGGGACTTTTTTGGTGCCACTGGTCATTATTCCGTTCGTCTTCTTTTTACTCGGGATGTCCTATAGCAATGTGGAAAAGGAAGCGCGTGCCTACGTGCCGATCGCAGTCGACGGGTCGTCCGGACTGGTGAACGCTCTTCAAAAAATACCCGGCGTCCGCATCCTGAAGCCGGATCAAGCGGAGCAGGCTTTGCAGGCCGGGACGCTTCGTGCCATCATTACGATACCTTCCGATTTTGACGAGCGGGTTCAGGCAGGAGGCACGGCAGATCTGACCGTTGCCTACGACTCCACCAACCAGAAGTCTGTGTACGCGCGGGAAGTGATCGAAAAGACGGTGAAAGCGTACAGCCAGGAGATTGTCGTCAAGCGTTTGAAGCACGCAGGCTTGTCCGAAAAGGCGATTGCGCCAATCACGACCAACTATCAGAACGTCGCTTCGGAGGAAAGGCTGTCCGGGGGAATGCTGGCGGGGATCATCCCGTTGATGCTGGTGGTTTCCTTGGCATCTGGGGGAGTCGCATCTGCCAACGATCTGGTCGCAGGTGAAAAAGAACGCGGAACCCTGGAGTCTTTGATGACAGCTCCTATCGCTGCCAACCATATTTTGACTGCCAAGCTGATGACCGTCATGGTGATGAGCACACTCAGCGCTGCTGCTTCCCTGGTGTCTGTGTCGCTGGTGCTCACCTTCGGCCCATTGGATACGGAGGGTGCCGGATTCTCGCTAGGCTTCTTTTCGCCTGCCACTTTACTTGTCCTGATCCTGACCATCCTGCTCCTGTCAGCCACTTTCGCTGGCTTGGAGCTCGTACTCAGCACGATCGCAAAGTCGTTCAAGGAAGGCCAGACCTACATGAGCGGGGTCATCTTTGCGGCGATGGTTCCGTCTTACATGCTGATGCCGCTCAATCCGGTCGATATTCCCACTTACTACTACGTGCTGCCTGTCTTCAATGGTGTGGCGCTTTGCAAGGAAGTCTTTTACGGCAAAGTCGATCCCCTGCATGCCCTCATCGGACTGGGAGCTTCCTTGCTGTATGTTATCGTGATTATTATGCTGACGTCCCGACTGTTTCGGCGGGAAGGCGCCGTCGTCAAAAATTAAAAAGCCTTAATGGGAAAGACGTCGCGGCTAAGAATGGAAAGCTGGTGAAATTGCGTGAGTCCACTTTATCTAGGGGTCTTGTATGTATTTGTATCTGCTGCTGGCTTCGGCGTCATGTCCATCTTTGCGGTCTACGCTTATGGAGCAGGCGTGTCAGTCTCCACGCTGCTGTTTTTGCGGTTCCTTTTTGCCTCCGCGCTTTTCTTTGGCTGGCTCGCGCTTCGCAAGGAATCCCTGAGACTTCACCGAAAGCAGGCGCTGAGCCTGTTCTGTCTGGGAGGCGTCCTGTATACGCTGCAATCGCTCAGCTTTTTTTCATCGGTTCAGTATATTCCGACATCGATGGCGGCTTTGCTTCTGTATACGTTTCCCGTGTTTGTCGCGATCCTGAGCTACTTCGTGGACAAGGAAAAGCTGCGAAAGAAGACGGTCATCGCGATGCTCATCTCGCTCGTGGGTCTCGGCATGGTGCTGGGACTCTCCTTTGGGGGGATTCGACCGCTCGGGGTCGTGCTTGCGCTGGCTGCAGCCTTGTTTTATTCCGTCTATATCATCACGGGAAATCGGGTGGTGAAAGGACTTTCTCCTTTTGTCACATCGGCGTACATTTCTCTGTTTGCGAGCCTGTCCACGTTTTTGGTGGCCCAAAAAGACGGAGGGATTGATCTTTCTTTTGGTGTGCAAGGGTGGTGGGCACTCGGCGGCATCGTCGTGTTTTCTACGGTGCTGGCCATCAGTACGTTCTTCCGCGGACTTCAACTGATTGGCTCGACAAAAGCCTCCGTCCTCAGCACGTTGGAGCCTGTCGTGACGTTTGCCTTTTCCGCGCTGCTACTGGGGGAGTCGTTTCAATGGCTGCAGCTGCTGGGAGGGGCGGCCGTGCTAGGCGGGGCTGTCCTCATCGTCTCCGGCAGGGAGGAAGGGCCGGGACAAGCATCCTCCGCCAGCAAATCAGCATCGTAGGAAGAGAGCCCTTGCTGCAAGATCGCATAAGGAAAGGCGCTCCCGACGATTAGTTCTCGTGATCGGAGCGCCTGTTTCATGTTAGTCGTTCATTTGAGAGCGGATCATCCAGCCTGCGCCGTATACACCTGCGTCATTGCCCAGGCTCGCTGCCACAATCTGCGTAGACTCCACGACGTACGTAAACGGTACGAAGCGAGCAAATGCCGCGCGGACGCGGGAAAAGAGGAATTCCCCTGCGGCCGCTACGCCACCGCCGATCACGACCTTTGCCGGGTTTAGCAGAATTGCCAAATGGGACAGGGCGAGACCGAGGTAGAGGGAAACCTGATCGACGATCGCTAGAGAAGCAGCATCGCCGTTCACGGCTGCGTCGAGGACGTCCTTTGCCTTGATATCCCCGCGCTTGGCAAATATGGCCGCCAGTACCGGACTGGTTCCGTTCTGTGCTGCCAGCCGGCCTTCGCGGATGATGGCGGTGGCAGAGGTATAGGTCTCCAGGCAGCCTGTTTTGCCGCAGTTACAGATGGAACCGCTGCCAGGCGTCATGGTGATGTGACCGATCTCTCCCCCTACACCGTTGATGCCATGGACCACATTCCCATGGACGATGATACCGCCGCCGACTCCCGTACCGAGCGTGATGGCGACCAGGTCCTTTGCACCTTGTCCGGCACCCTGCCACATTTCGCCCAACGCAGCCATGTTTGCATCATTTTCCACAGCGACGGGCAGGCCTGTCAGCGCTTTCAGTTTATCTCGGAGAGGGACAGGCTTTCGCCAATGCAGATTGACAGCTTGCAAGACGACACCGTTTTTGGCATCGATCGGACCGGGGACGCCAACACCGATTCCCAGAGCCTGTTCTTTGGAATACCCATGTTTTAGAAGCAGTTCTTCTGTCATTTGCGCTATTTTTTGCAAGATACCGTCTTCGCCCTGCGCGACGGGTGTGGGCTCCTGGATTTTGGCCATCAGCTGACCTGCTGGGGTAATCAGGGCCATCTTGATTGCGGTTCCGCCGACGTCCACGCCTACAATGATTTGTTCCACCGACTGTCCCTCCCGTCCATTTTTTTGCCATCTTTTTCTATCTTAACATGCCCAAGACAGCATAGCGATTCCCAAAAATGGCTATACAGGATATGATGGGTACAGAAGCGATAAAATCCGTGAGCGAGGGAAGGAAGAAGGGATCTGCCTTGAAACGAGCCAGATTAATCTACAATCCGAGCTCCGGCCGGGAGATCGTGCGGCGGCGATTGCCGGATATTCTCGATTTGATGGAGTCGGCCGGATACGAAACATCATGCCATGCGACAAGAGGAGAAGATGATGCGACCGAGGAAGCGGCTCGTGCCGTTGCCCGCGGGTATGACCTCATCATCGCCGCTGGCGGAGATGGAACGATCTATGAAGTGGTAAATGGGATGGCGGAGCAAAAAGCACGCCCGACCTTAGGAATAATCCCATGCGGAACGAGCAATGACCTCGCCCGGGCAGTCGGCATTCCGAAATCAATCAGCCGAGCCTGCGAGATCATCACCAAAGGGAAGAAAAAGAAAATCGACATCGGCAAGATCAACAACCGTTACTTTATCAATATCGCCGGTGGCGGCTCACTGACGAATCTGACATACGAGGTCCCGAGCAAGCTGAAGACGATGATCGGACAGATGGCGTACTACGTCAAAGGACTGGAAAAACTACCTTCGCTGCACCCGATTCGCGTCCGCCTAGAAAGCCGCAAAGAGGTGCTATTGGACGAGGAGATCATGATCTTTCTCATCGCCAATAGCCATTCGGTCGGCGGCTTCGACAAGCTGGCACCTGACGCCGATCTGTCAGACGGCAAGCTGGACGTCATCGTGGTAAAGAAGACGAATATCGCAGAGTTTATCCGCTTGGCGACGCAAGCAGTGCGCGGCGAGCATCTGAAGGACCCGAACATCCTCTATTTCCAAGCCGATTACATCAAGGCGACCTCCCCGGGAGGCGAGAATGTGCAGCTCAATCTGGACGGGGAGCTTGGAGGACAGCTGCCTTGCGTGGTGGAGGCTTTGCCAGGTCATATCGAGTTGTTCGTGCCGTAGGAAGATAGTAAAATGAATAACAACTACTGAGGGGATGCCGATGACGCATCCCTAACGTTTGCCCAAACGAGGAATGAGGCAGAGAGCTGCCTTGCAAAGGAGCAAAGAAACTGTGGCCAAGACAACAAAGAAGCGGCGCGGACCGCAGCCGGCAGCAAAGGCGGAGCTCAATGTGCCCGTCCGTGTCGGACAAACCGTGGAAGTGGAGATTACCGGACTGAATCACGAAGGAGCCGGCGTTGGCCGGATTGAAGGATATACGCTTTTTGTCGATGGAGCACTGGCAGGAGAAAAAGTACAGGCCCGCGTCGATCATGTGAAGAAGAACTTCGGTTTTGCCAAGCTGGCAAGCGTCGTGGAAGCGAGCACCTTCCGTTCGATGCCGCCCTGTCCTGTCTACGACCGTTGCGGCGGCTGTTCGCTGCAGCACCTCGCCTACGAGGAGCAGCTGCGCCACAAGCAGCAGATCGTCCGGGACAACCTGCGCCGTATCGGCGGCTTTCCCGTGGAGGGAGAAGGCGCGATCCCCGTTCATCCGACACTCGGCATGAGCGAGCCTTGGCGCTACCGCAACAAGGCGCAGGTTCCCATAGGCGAAGAGAACGGAGCGTTGGTCGGCGGCTTTTACGCGGAGAAATCCCACTCGATCATCGACATGGACGAGTGCCTGATCCAGCATCAGGCGAATGACGAGGCCGTGTCTGCAGTGAAGCGGATAGCCGCGAGTTTGAGCATCCAGCCCTACGATGAAGTGCGACACACCGGCCTTTTGCGTCACGTCGTAGCCAAGATCGCTGTGAAGACCGGAGAACTCATGGTCGTCCTGGTGACGACAGAGGAGACCATTCCGCGCATGGACGAGCTGGTAGACGCGATCCGGACCCAAGTGACGGGCGTGACCAGCATAGTCCAGAACGTCAATCCGGACAAGACCAACGTCATCTTTGGCAAAAAGACCGTAACCCTCTGGGGAAGTGACGTGATCTATGATTATATCGGCCCGATCAAATTTGCCATCTCCGCGCGTTCGTTCTATCAGGTGAACCCAGCGCAGACAGAAGTCTTGTACAACAAGACGCTGGAGTACGTAGGGGCAACCGGTACGGAGACCGTCATCGACGCGTACTGCGGCATCGGGACTATCTCGTTGTTTCTGGCGCAGAAGTCCAAGCACGTATACGGCGTGGAGATCGTTCCGGAAGCCATCGCGGATGCGAACCGCAATGCCGAGCTGAACGGCGTGAAGAACGCAACGTTTGAGACTGGACCGGCTGAGGTGGTCATTCCAGCGTGGAAAGAGCAAGGGATTCGCCCCGATGTCATCGTGGTCGACCCGCCGAGAAAAGGCTGCGACGAGGCCCTGCTCACAACCATTTTGGAGATGCAGCCGCAGAAGGTCGTGTATGTTTCTTGTAATCCGTCAACGCTGGCGAGGGATTTGAAGGTGCTGGCGGAGTCGTATGAGGTGCGGGAAGTGCAGCCGGTGGATATGTTTCCGCATACGGGGCACGTTGAGAGTGTGGCGCTGTTGGTGAGGAAGGATATGGATCGCTGAGATTGCAGTGGTGGAGCGGGTTTGAGGAGTAGCGTAGATGGAATGGAATCGTGAAACAGAAGCTCGAGAATAATAGGGTTGAATCGTAAGACATCAGTTTTTCATCTGTGGATGAAAACAATTTGCGGGATGGATTGAAGAAGTTGTGCGGAGTTATTAGCAACGTGGTAGATGGTAAAAGTTGATACGGCAAACTAAAAAACAGTTATCGCAGAGGACGAATTCTGAGATAACTGTTTTGCATGTTCAAGGATATTTAATCATTTGAAAATGAATGCTTGAAAACTAATTGACGAACGTAGATAACGGAGTAAAATATTTCATATGAGATATATCTCATATCTTTCCAAAAAAGGAGCGATTGTTTTGCCAATCCCCAAAGACATCGCAAAGGTAGAAAAAGCTTCAACCAAGAACAGAGTGCTGCATATGCTTCAAAATTGGATTATAGACGGAACCCTAAAACCAGGGGAAAAAATTTTGGATAAAGAATTAGTCGAATTATTAGGCGTTAGCAGAACTCCAATTCGAGAAGCACTGCAAAACCTCCAAACCTTAGGCTTTGTTGAGATCAGCCACGGAAAGGATACAAGGGTAACGGCACTCCAGCCGGATGAATTATCCGATTTATTTCCTACCCTTGCAGGATTAGAAGCATTAGCAAGCAAAATGGCAACAAAAAAAGCGGATGATGAGCTTATTCACCAGCTTACTGAAATAAATGAACAGTTTCTCCAGGCCATTCAGGCAAACGATAAAAATATGGCGATTGATTTAGATGAACAATTTCATTCCATGATCGTCGCTAAAGCGAATAACAAATACATCACTGAGTTTACAGCCGTACTTCACCTGCATATGAAAAGGTTTAAGTATATCTATTTTACTCCCTCCATGCTCCCTGCAATGGAATCTTACAAAGAGCATCAGCAAATCATTGAGGCTTTAAAAACGCGAGATGAGACGAAAGCTGCCTTGCTTCTGGAACAAAACTGGTTACGCGGAATGGAAACTGTTTCCAATTATATTCATGGCCAATTATCCTAGGGAGGGACTGCTGTGTTCGGGACTCGCTTGAGGAACAATCAACTTTTCTATTACGGCTTATTGGTTATCACCATGCTTTTTTGGGGGAGTGCTTTTGTCGGTTCCAAAATATCTGTAGGAATGGTACCTCCTACCGTTGCGGCGTTGCTTAGGTTCGGATTTGCGACTCTCTTTATGTTTACGCTTATCTTGTTCATAACCAAGGGCAAAAAAGAAAAAACCATTCCTAAAACCCACTTGCCACGCATCGCGCTTCTTGGTTTAATCGGCGTCGCGCTTTACAATCTGTTATTTTTTTGGGGGCTTTCGTTTTCTTATTCATCCGACGGTAGCGTGATGATTCCTACCTCCAGCCCGATCGTCACTGCTTTGCTTGCCGTGTTTTTCTTAAAAGATAAAATGAGCCGGAAACAGTACCTTGGTCTCGGAATTTGTCTGGCTGGCGGCATATTGTTTTTTGCGGGTGTGCATAATGACGGGAAGCTGGTCACGCAGCGTTTTCTTGGCGATCTGCTGTTTCTACTCTCCGCCTGCTGTTGGGGGTTATATACGATGCTAGGGAACAAGGTGCTGAAACAATTTTCACCGCTTCTTGTAACGGCATATGCCATGCTGACAGGTACAGTGATTTTATTTTTATTCGCCTTGAAGGATTTATCCTCTATCGACTGGGGAAGTTTTGATTATCGTTTTTGGATGATTCAATTATATTTGGGCATTTTTTCGACCGCACTCGCGAACTGGTTTTATTATATGGGGGTCAAAATGATTGGAGCGGCAAGAGCTTCTGCGTTTATGTATTGCGTTCCGGTTATCGGTTTATTTTTGTCCACCACGCTATTGCACGAAACACTCACGATTGCACAGCTCGCCGGGTCGGTCATAATGATTGTGGGGGTTTGGTTTGTAAACAGGCGTGCGAAGGATGCCACGTTGAAGCTGCATGATAAAGGAAAAGCAATTGATACATAACAAAAAAGGCACCCTCAAGGGGTGCTTTTTTTACTATTGTTAGTGGAAACTGCCTCACTGGCTACCGGGGTAACAATGCTTAGAATGCTCTTCGATAATTTCCCTTCTGCACGATCAATATACGTTCTTCCTGCAGGGATAAAAACAGGCCTTCTATTTCCAAGGATGCTTTCGCATTTAATAGAGCACGTCAATTGGTTGAAGCAATGGAGGCAAGCATGTTGCAGAGTTTGTTACGATTTGGATGGCTGCTATGAATGAACATGACAACAACGTGATTTGAAGAAATGACTTAAAAGAGCAAAAAGGAAAAAGCGTCGATTCAGATCGGCGCTTTTTCTATTAGAAACCCTATAGCTATCAAAGACTTCAAAATAAAGTCTTAGACTGGCTGATGTTTATATTGAACCACACGAACCTCAGCTCAAAAGGGGTTGTACGGCATCAATGATTGACGTAAATTTTTGTCAGCGCGTATCGAAGCAATGTCGCTGCTACCGGACGGGTAAATGGACGACCCTGATACGTCCAAGTCGTAAGTTCGCGATACATCGCGCTAGTTTTGTTAGCATTGGCGTTATAGACGGAGATTAATTGATTTACATAATCAACGACGTCTTGACGACTGTCCCATATCCATTCGTCGCCGGGAAAAAGGTCGATCGTATAATCCATAAACAGGATTTGATCGGCAATTGTCAGGGGAGGGTTCCCTTTTTCCACGTAATTGGCCAGATCGTTCCAATACTGTGCGTCTGGTTCGTTTATCCATTGACGAACCATTTTTCTTATTTTTTCATAAACGTCGGAAGGCAATTGGGGAGGTCCTACCTCCTCATCGTTCATGGCATCGCGTATTACGGTGTAAATAAATGCTACGGAAGCGGGAATGAGGGTCGTTGCCGTAAATACTGCTGTCGCAAACCCGCCGATTGCCGTCCATTTTTCCCAGTTCCATGACTTTTTTTTCGGAGTGGAGTTTGCTTGTATGGCATGATGGGCTTCTTCGTTATGTTGATCCAATTGATTCAATTCGGAATTGGGCTCTTCACCAGAATATCCGATCGAGGATGAGGAGCTGGATCCGCTCTGAACAGCGTCCAGCGCGGAGGGGTCACCAAAATCCTGGAGCTCAATTTCTTCTAGCGATTTTCTAAGATCAGTTGCTGCTTCCTTATTTTTGCTGGCAAAAGACTCCTCATTCTCTCGAAGTTCTTCTTCTGATTGTTCTAACTCCTCTTTTCGTTGCTCTTCTTCACCAGGGACATCCGATAGCTCTTTTTCTTTATCTTTCTCCTGCGGCATGTTAAGGTGACCTCCTTCTCAACGATTATCTTTCCATGTCGTTTCACTGACTTTTGGAATGGCGACGCATTGAATGATGGACTCGCCGGATGGTTTTTCGATCCGCCTGTAAACGCGATAGCGATCAGCCAATTTCAGCGGGTCTTGAGGGATATCGATCAATGTGGGATGCGCTTTTCCTTCGAGGGTTACTGGATCGGTCCATGGCCCAATTCCTGAAGGTCCCTTGTTATTGACAAACGCTATAGCATAACTGAGTCTTGCTCCGTCAATCCACGGTTCGGTTCCTGTCGTTCCGCTCCATCCTTCCTCCGCAATTTTTGGAGCTTTGGTCGGGGGCTGTGGCGGTTGTTGGGATTTCCATCCATCCAATATTCCCTTCCAAGCTCTGGCGACTTTCAGCCCCTTCTCGAATTTGCTGGAATACTCTTTTCGAATATCGTCAATGAGCTTTTGTCGGTTTGCATTTGCTCGGTCTTTATGCTCGACCGTGTGGGACCCGCTGCAGCAGTCGCCTCCTTCTTGGGTGTCTGGGACAAAATGGGTGAGATCGCTATCACGCTTCAAGTTATCTTTAAATGTCCAACCCCAATTGTCTACCCAATGGCATTGAGCGATGGTTCCCCCATATCCGCTGCATTCCTGATGCCTGTTGTTGTACCGGTAAACCTCCGTGATTTGGGCAAGTCTATCGGCTAACGTTTTCTCCGTGTAGGACTCGACTCTCTGGATAAATCCCATGATAGAGCCTCCGTCGGGGAGTTTCCCACCGGCAATCTGACTTTCCAGCAATGCGAAGTCAAATAACCAAAGGGATTGGTATTTTACAAACCTAGCGTCATCATGCTGGTCATAATGGGAAGCAAGCTGTGCTTCAAACAGAAGAATCATTTTGCGGGCTAGCAAGTAAAGACCAATCGCGCTGACATACAGATCAAAGACTCCGTCTTTATCCAAGTGATCTTCCAAGCTATACACGGCGTCATGTAAGTTCTCACCCGCCGGACTCACCACTTTTTGCAGATCATCAAGAAGTTTTTTCAATGGGTCCACATAACTGTCCCCGTTTTTCATGAGTTTAAGCTCAGATAATGCAATCAAATTGGCCTGAAGCCAATCTGTAAATCGTTTCAGCATTTCAACCGACTTGTTGATTTCCTCTTGGACCATGAAGTCCTCAAGTCGTTTAACTGCGATATCAATCATCTGTTTGATCGCATCGGATTTCGAGTTCTCAGAAGGGAATAGAAAATCAAAGGCTGTGATACTGCCGTCTATGACCGGCCCCCAAGGCATCGGTAGTACCCATGCCAATGTGGATGTTATCTGTTCACCTACTTTGATGATGTCAGAACCACTTGCGGCATAGATGGTCTCGTCAAGCTCAGCGGTTAAATCATTTTTCGCTTCGGGGAAAAATAATCGGGGGGTGCCGCTATTTACATGAACTTTGACATGCTTCAACACGAACATAACAACAGCTTGGTTAGTATCACGGATATAAACGATAGTGCCTGGAGAGATATTGTCGTAAGCTTCGCTTACCATGGCTATTTTTGAAGATTGGAATGTTTCGGATGGAAGTAGGGGAATGGTGGAATCTAAAAGCAATTTCAATTGTTCTTCCAATCGGAGCAGGTTTTTCTGGACATCAGGTTCATACTTTGACAATACTTGAGCGGAACCTTGGAGAGAGAATGGGATATTGAGTAATGGAACATACTTGGTGCACCATTCTACTATTTCCGGGGTAAGCTCGCTCAAGGTAGTTTCATGCCAAAGTTTCATGAAGTCCCGAGCATACCCGACGGAATCATTGGTTGAAATGGAAACGATGATCGGAAGCGCTTGAAGATGGATAGGAACCTTAACAGGCAACACGTTGAATTCCTCCCTGTTTTTGATAGGTAGAAGGTCAATCGTATTTTGGTTTTATTCTATCGCATCACCCTCCTATCTAAGAGAGAATTCGAACACCTGTAATTTCTACTAGATGCATATTTTTCCTTCTTTTGTATTTTAAGTTAATAATACGCAAAGTTGTTTTGGAAAAATGGGTAACTTTATTATCATACATCTCATTAATTCCCATAGTATTTATTTCGTTACCTAAAAATGAGAGGCTCTCGCTTATGATTTGGGAGTACTTCATACGGCAACGAAGTTTACTTTCATGCTGGACACCCTTGGAGGAGAGTCTTACGGGGAAGCTTTGAATTTCATGGAACGGAAAGGAAAAGTGGCAACGATTATCAGCGAGCGTGATGCAAAGTGGCCTGATTACGCAGATGCTATGGAAAAAGAAAAGGACTTGTCCGTAATGTTTGTGTTTACGCGACCAGACGGAAAAAACATGAACCATATTCGAGAATTGGTGGAAGCAAGAAAAATAAGGCCATTTTTGACAGAAATGTACCCATTAACAGTCGAAGGTGCACAAAAAGCACATTTATCCAGTCAAACAGGAAGAGTTCGAGGTAAGATTGTGCTAGTTAATGAGTGAAATCATTGGATGATTTGCTTTACGAGGATACTGGGCTGGTTAGCCTAAACAGTTATCTGTTTGGGAAAATTATATGTCAAATGTGTTGCATGAAAAAACCGGACCTACAAGGAAGTCCGGTTCTCGCAAAAGCAAGCGTGGTTCAACTAACAAGCCCTTCGATCGATTAGTCAGTCTGTTTTAGCAGGCCATACTCTGCCCATTCTTCCTGTGAAGGTCCATATACACCAGGTACTTTCAAACCTGCTTGACGCATGAGAACCGTCATTTGTCCGCGGTGGTGAATGAGATGGCAATTTAAGATGAAAAGTGTTAGTCCATTCGGCCAATTTTCTCCATGTATAACGTTTATTTCTTTTAATGACTCGTCTGTCCATTGCTGTTTTATTGCGGCAATCATGGATTCGCTTGACTGACGAAAGCTATTACCGAATTCCTTTGCAGAAGCGGGAACCTGGCTCCCATGACTCCCCACTGCATCGAATATTAATCCGGTTTTAGACATCATATCGTGCAAAGAAGTAATGATATGCCAAGCTAGTTCGCCCAGTGTTCTATGACCTTGAACTACCTCTTGGTTTAATGAAGCATCTGTCAGCACATCCATGACTTTTTGTGTCGAGTTTGCTTCATGGTTCCAGTTCCTCATAAATTCTTCGATTGTACGATACATTCTTCTCAGCCTCCTCGTGTTCAAATGGGTTTTGCAATACCATTTGGATGCAAGCTACAAAAGTCACCCACTTACAAATGCTGTAGCCCGATGCGATTGCCTTCGCTGTCAATAAACATGCCTAAGTATCCTGCGTTTTCCCCAGCATATGTCTTCTCCATAATGACTTTTCCACCAGCTTCATGTACTCGGGATAGAATGGTTGCCATGTCTGGGCTTCCATCCAGGTATACAGTGAGACCCTCTGCAGATGGTTTGTGATTCGGTCCCTGTACTAAAGCCCCGCCATTAAACTGCTCTTGAACCGGGAAAAATGCGTATTCGGAATCATACATCGGAACCACTTGCAATTCACACTGAAAAATCTGCTCGTAAAAAATTTTAGCCCGTTTCAAATTCTCTGCTGGAATCTCAACCCAAATAAACAAACGTTGCAGCATCCTCAAACCTCCGTCGACTATAGTTTGAAAGCCTTTCGCTATTCACATATATAGACGAATAAGCGGTTCCAAAATCATCGGTGTGTCCCAAAAAGAACACGGTATCTGCTAGTTCGAGACCGACCGGTTGAATTTAAACTTCAGGTTGCCTGCCGGTGGATGTCCTCGCGTTTAACTGTGTGGGAAGACCAAACCGTGAATACAGGGCAGCATCGATGAATGTGTGGATGTGAGCGATTTTTCCATCTTTAATCTCTAGCACATGTAGGCCCCACGGTCTCAACGTCCCATCGGGTTCAGTAGGTGCATATTGTGCATAGGCAGGATTTTTACTGTTGACGCTGACCGGAAGGAGCCGGGAACCAAAACAATGGCTTCGTGTTGCTTCATAGAAGGAAGCGAGGTTGGCACGGTCGCGAACCCACATAACGAATGGAGGCATCGACAAGCTGCCGTTCTCGTGAAATAACTCCATTAGAGCATCGATATCGTATTGTTCAAAAGCTTCCACGTAACGGGAGAGTAGCTGGTGGTCTGCTTCGTCGTCCATATCCCGAAGCTCATCCGACCGAAGATTCACACGAGACATCGTCGCCCGCGCTCTTTGTAAAGCACTATTGACGGCTGCCGAGGTCATCCCCAGTGCTTCCGCAGTTTCTTTAGCCGACCATCGGAAGACATCATGGAGGATGAGCACCGCGCGCTGGCGAGGTGGTAAGGATTGCAGCAGAGCAATAAAGGACAATCGCAGGGTGTCCTTCCGAACGAGAAGATCCACTGGATCGCATGCAGTATCAGGAACCGGCCAAATCCAAGATGTATGGGGTAAAACCGTTCGAGGTTCCACAATCGAAATGGAGGGACCAGACAGGTCCATTGGAAGTGCACGGCGCTTTGCATACCTTAGCTTATCTAGACACACGTTTGTAGCAATACGGTACATCCAGGATCTGGGCGAGGAGTCTTGCCTAAATTGGTCCCAACCTTGCCAGACACGAATAAGCGTGTCCTGAACAGCGTCGTCAGCATCGAAAATGGACCCTAACATTCGGTAACAGTATGAAGTTAACTCCTTCCTAAACTCCTCGACCAACTCTAGCTCTACAGGCTTTTCGATCATATTACCTCCATTATCGACAATGGAATTTCCAAAGCGTTTACACCATATCCTGCTCAGATAGCGTAATATTCTCAGGTGATAAAACCCGATTCTACAAGCTGAATCGGATTCTCTTTTTTAAAAAATTTTACTTCTCTCAGTAAAACCAAAGAATTCTGAAGGTTTCGTATACAAGGCTATTATAATACGTTCAAGGGTTTCAAGAGAAATATTCCGTGCTCCTGCTAAGTTTGCTAAATTCCCCATGACAACCACATTAACTTAAAAATAGGCGATATAAAATTGCTTCTCACCGTATGTCTTAATAACCCTGTAAAATGGCACCCAAAGACTCAAGATTAATAAATAAATCACGAAAGAATAATAGATGTTATATCCATGTTGATAGTGAAAAACCCCTATGATTCGTTCCAACGATTGAAAACAAGGAGATCTGCCAAACACCTCCCTAAAAATCCCGGAGAAGCACCGTGAAAGAATGATAGCGGACTTTATGCTTTTTTAGGACTTTATCGGTAGCCCTCATCAAACATTCCTCCGCCTAGCAACCCTATTCTTGCCCACAAGTCTTATGTTTTAATGAGAAAAGAAAATGTAGTCGAGTAGCTACGGAAGAGGGATAACATGAAGCGCCTAACGATCGGCTTGTTTGCCCACGTGGATGCGGGCAAGACGACTTTCGCAGAACAGCTGCTATACCATACGAACAGCATCCGATCGCGAGGCAGGGTAGATCATCAAGATGCTTTTCTGGACAGCCATGACATCGAGCGGACAAGGGGGATCACCGTGTTCGCCGATCAGGCGGTTATGCACTATAAGGGCGACGTTTATTATTTGATCGACACGCCTGGACACGTCGATTTTTCCTCCGAGATGGAACGAGCGATAGGGGTCATGGATTACGCGATTGTGATTGTCAGTGCGGTAGAAGGCGTCCAAGGGCATACCGAGACAGTTTGGCAGCTGCTGCGCAAGCATCGGATTCCGACGTTCTTCTTCCTTAACAAAACGGATCGGATCGGCGCGGATGCAAAGCGAACAGAGGAGGAGATACGCCGTCATTTGACAGGTGATGTCTGTTCGATCAAGGACCACTTTGTCAACGGTATCGTCGGTGAGGGGTTGCGGGAGATGATGGCGGAGCGGGACGAGTCTTTGCTCGAAGCGTTCCTGGAGGAGAAGGATGATCAAGCTTTTTGGCTGGGCGCCTTGCGGGAGATGACACGAGAGGGCCGTCTCTTCCCCTGCACCTACGGATCGGCGCTGCAGGATGAGGGCGTTGATGAATTCCTGGATCAACTGCACCTGTTGACGACATCCTCTTATGAAGAAACGGCTCCGTTCGGGGGCCGCATCTATAAAATTCGACATGCCGCAAACGGACAGAGGCTAACGTTCATCAAAGCAGTGAGCGGCACGCTGAAGGTCCGGGAGCTGCTCAGGTATGAGAGCGGCGGACTACCATACGAGGAGAAGATTACCCAGATCTTATTGTACAACGGAAGGAAATCGCAGGCGGTTGAGCAAGTGGCAGCCGGCGATTTGTTCGCAGTCGCCGGCTTGTCTGAGGCCGAGGCTGGACAAGGGGTGGGGCATTACACAGACAAGTTTGCTTACGAGACTGAGCCGACGCTGCAGTCGAAAGTGCAATTCGACGATTCGCTTCACGTGCAGCAAGTGCTTGGTGCGTTCCGCATTTTGAATGCGGAGGATCCGTCTCTGAATGTGGTTTGGGAAGAGAGTCTGCAAGAGATTCACATTCGCGTCATGGGTCTGATCCAGCTAGAAGTGCTGGAGCAGGTAGTGAAGGAGCGCTTCGGTTTCGCAGTCTCTTTCGGCCAGCCGGAAATCTTGTATAAAGAAACGATCCAGTCTGCTGTGACCGGCTATGGACACTTTGAACCGCTCAGGCATTATGCTGAAGTGCACCTCCTGCTGGAGCCGGGGGAGCGAGGCAGCGGGATCCACTTCACTAGCCTATGTCATCCTGATGACCTGAGTTTTAACTACCAGAACCTGATTCGGTCTCATCTGTACGAACGGGAGCATCATGGGCTGCTGACAGGCATGCCGGTCACCGATTTGAAAATCACTCTGCAAAGAGGCCGTGCGCATAACGAACATACCCATGGGGGCGACTTTCGTGAGGCCACCTTCCGCGCGCTGCGGCAGGGACTGGAGAAAGCGGATAACCTCCTGCTGGAACCCTATTATGACGTCAAAATCAAGGTGGGAATGGACGAGATGGGGAGGGTGCTGTCTGATATTCAGCGAGCCTCAGGCACGTTCGAGCCGCCGCAGATGTCGGATACCCATGCGGTCATTACGGGAAGGGTGCCCGTGGCGACATTCATGAACTACAGCGCCGAATTCGCTTCCTTCACGCATGGACGAGGCAGCATCCGCTGCGTGTTTGGCGGCTACGACCGCTGCCATAATGCGGAGGAAGTGATCGATAAGAAAGGCTACCAAAAGGACGCAGATCCTCTCTATACCTCTTCTTCGATCTTCTGCGCCAAAGGGGCCGGCTATTCGGTGCCTTGGGACGAGGCGGAAGCCAAGATGCATCTGCTCTGAGCGGAGCCACAGGAACGGCATCATGCTTGCTCTTACGTTTAGATAAAAATAACAGTGATAAAAGCCATTAAAGTGAAGGAAGGTCGTGTCATACCATGAATGCAGAATGGGTCATGCAGGAGCTCGAAGCTCTCGGCAAGGAACGACTCAAGAAAATGTACATGTCCAATGGAGCGCACGAACCGCTTTTTGGCGTGGCGACGGGCGCGATGAAGCCCATTGCCAAGCAAATCAAAATCAATCAACCTTTGGCTGAGCAGCTATACGCCACAGGAAACTACGATGCCATGTACTTTGCTGGCATCATCGCAGATCCGAAAGCGATGACCGAGGAGGATTTTGAGCGTTGGATGGATGGAGCTTATTTTTATATGCTATCCGATTACGTGGTTGCCGTAACCTTGGCGGAAACCGATATGGCGCAAGAAGTTGCCGATAAATGGATCGCAAGTGGCGAAGAGCTCAGAATGTCAGCGGGATGGAGTTGTTATTGCTGGCTTTTGGGAAGTCGGCCGGACGCTGAGTTTGCCGAAAGCAAAATCGCTGGCATGCTGGAGCTTGTGGAAAAGACGATTCACGATTCACCCGAACGCACGAAATCTTCGATGAATACTTTTATGTACACCGTCGGGGTGTCCTATCTGCCGCTCCATGATCAGGCGGTCGAGACCGCCAAGGCGGTAGGCCCAGTAGAAATGAAACGGGACAAGAAAAAAAGCAGCATCTTGCACGCTTCCGAAAGTATTCAAAAAGCGGTAGAAAAAGAGCAGCTTGGTTTCAAACGAAAATATGTAAGATGCTAAACGTCTAAGAATACGAGTCTTGTGGAGTCGGTGGCAGGGGATAAAAACAGGGGACAAAGGGGAGCGAAAATCGATGTTGAGAGATCGTTTGCCAGAAGCGATTCAGCTGCGAGAGGAGGGACGGGCCAAGCAAGACGAAGCCATCCTGAAGGAAGCCAGATCGCTCCTTTTGGAATTGGCGGCTGTTTACCCCGATGACGCGGAGATTCTCTTTCAGACGGGAGTGGCCCATGACAATTCGGGATTGGGAGCGCAGGCCATTCCGTATTATGTTCGAGCCCTCGAATTAGGGCTTTCCGGACCAGACCTGGAGAGATGCTTGCTCGGCTTGGGCAGCACGTATCGGTATTTAGGACACTATCTGCAGGCTGAGGAAACGCTGCGTCGAGGAGTGAAAGAGTTTCCTCACAATAGGGCGATCCAGGTCTTGCATGCGTTGTCCCTATACAACACGGAGTGCTACAAGGAAGCGATGGAAATCGTTTTAACGAATTTGCTGGAGACGACATCGGACGAGAAACTTCAGTATTTCAAGCGAGGCCTCATGTATTACGCCACTCATCTTGATGAAACTGCAGATTAATCTGTACGAAAGCAGTCTGCAAATAAAGCAGCCTTTGGGAATGAGCAGGAGTGAACAGGCGTATATATACTTCCTGAGGATAAAGAATTTTTAAGGAGCCATTCTAAAAGTGCCATAGCCTAAGTAACATAAAGTGAGTTAATAACTTTACTTCTGGAGGTAAGGTAATGGCTAACCAACACTTGAAGATTGGCATTATTCTGGGAAGCACTCGGCAGGGGCGTGTCAGCCCGCAGGTTGGGGATTGGATCAAGAAGCTGGCGGATGGTCGCGGGGATGCCGAGTATGAAGTGGTTGATATTTCTGCATACCAATTGCCTTTCTTTGGCGAAGGAACGGGGCAAGAGCCGGGACTTGCAGCGTGGCAAGCGAAGGTTGAAAGCCTGGACGGATTCGTATTTATCGTACAGGAATATAATCACAGCATTACAGGGGCTTTGAAAAACGCCTTGGATTCGGCGCGTGATCCTTGGAACAACAAAGCTGCCGGAATCGTGAGCTACGGCTCTACAGGCGGAGCAAGAGCGGCAGAACATCTTCGCGGGATTTTGGGTGAGCTGTTGGTCGCAGACGTCCGAGCTCATCCTACCTTATCCTTATTTACCGATTTCGAGAACTTTTCGGTATTCAAGCCAGCGGGGCTTCACCAGACAAACGTCCATGCCATGCTGGATCAAGTGATTGCTTGGAGCGGTGCACTGAAAACGTTGAGATAAGTGCTTTACATGGCGAGGGAGCCAGCCTCCCTCTGACAGTGGGGAAAGGAGTGAGGAAAATGGGGAAGCCCAGGGACCTCAAGCCTTTCCCCTGTTTTTGCATCGAGACTTGATGAACATAGAAACAGCGAGATAGGAAAAGCTATGCGTATGTTATCGCGATAGGAGGCTTTTCCATTTTGCGTACCCTACTACTTGTCGTGTCCATGTGTCTACTCATCGCAGGCTGCAATCCGAAACCAAACCAACAGGCCAAGACCCAATCCGCAGCAGAAGATCCGATGTGCAAACCGACACCGATTCGTTACTTTGATTCGGAACAAAAAGCAAAGGCAATCACAGAACAGGTAAAAGGCATCGATAAAGTAGTCGCCGTCCGGATCGACGATGAGCTGGATGTCGCTATTCAAGTGAGCAACTTTAATCGCTTTCGCTTGAAATCCATTGAAAAAGAAGTAGCGCAGAAATTAAAAAGCAGCTTTCCAAATGCCAAGATTCACGTAACGTCGGATAAGAAATTGATCATGGAGCTGCAAAAGCTGAGCGATACTCCTTGGTCGAACAAGCAAGAGGAAGCCTGCAAACACAAGAAAACGCTCAAAAAAATTGAGGAAGATATGAAGGGGTAAAAAATGAAGAACCTCCCGCCGCATAAGGCTGGGAGGCTTTTTGGGTTCAAAAGTAGCTTTGGAGCGAATTAAGGACATGATGAACGACATCGACAAAGACACTGATTCTATTCAAAAGCCACGTACGCAGTGGTAGTGGATTTAAAGGATTTTCATAGTAGCCGGGGATCAACGCCTCAAAGGGTTCCCGTTTCTAGACGACACCGGCGCATTTACCGTGTGTCGTTATTTTTATTAATGACAAAATGTATCAAGGATATTGGTTGCCCATTTACATTAGCTCATTATCTTTGTATATTGGATAAATGAGAAATCCGAAAATCGAGGAGGAGCTTACATGGCCTGGTCCCATAAAGATTCCCTAAATCTGGAACGCGTGGCAGTTGCTCTAGAGAAGCTTGTTGAGGCAGTCAGTGGCAATAAATTCTCTGCTCCTGTTGGTGCTGAACAGCCTGCTGGTTTTTCAGTTGAATCAGAGTTCTTTCGGAAGATCGCAGAAGTTTATGCGGAGGAAGAGGAACTAAAGCAGGAAAAAAATCTAAAGCGCAAATCAGGAGTGCGGCTATCCCATAACGTGACGGCTGCAGTCAGGAGTTTTTTCCAAGGGGCTTTATCTGAAAACGGTATGGATGTTACGAATGAGGGTCCATTGCTGTTTGTTTACAAAGGCCAAGAAGCAACAGCTTGCATAAGGTTTTATGCCGATTTGGGGTTTCATCGCGGTGACCATTTCTATGGGGAAATCGAAAAGGTCGTTCATCAGGCAGCGTCACGAGGGGTTTCGAATAAGGATGTATTCGTTATCGTCTCTTCCCTTGTCAACAGTATCGACGGTTCTCACGTCAAGCAATTAATGGGGGAGAACGTGCCTGACACAGCGTCATTACTCACTCTGTCGTATCGAAGCTTGCTACAGGAGTATATCGAGTTGTATGTGAATAACATCTCTTCTCTCGCCAATCCGATCCGACAAGTTTTCTTTCTGTCTGCCGAAAATCATCCGAACGTGGCAGGTTGGAATTTTGTCACGAATAGAAAACCGATTCCACAGGATATCATGTGGCTTCGTCCATCAATAACGGAACTGCTGAGTAAGCTAAAATCTTATTAAAGCGGGGGAAAGTTAATGTCAAAGAATATCGATAATAATTTATTATTATTCCAGGCGTATCAGATGTTAAAGAAGGATTTGGAACGGCCCGAATTCCAACATATAGAATCGACTGCAACAAAATTCTTGCATCAATTACAGTATGAAATACAAGAATGGGATGGAATTTCGAACAAAACTACTTTTGATAAGTATTGGACAGCACCGGAAGCGAATGCGGTCTCTGCCGAAGGTATTGCAAAGATGAATAAATCCAACTTTACCGAACTGTTTCTCAAAGACGCCTATACGCAAGACAAAGTTCGTCAACTGCTCTTTATTCGGCAACAAGAATCTTTAGACTTCAGATTGGTAAAAAAAATAGCAGATGTAGGGCTCATTGAGCATTTGGATAAATACCCGTTTTCATTTGGGAAAAAACCACTCTTTTACGTCCATCGGCTCGAGATCATGATTTTTCCTGAATTGGTTACATCAATTGCAGACAGAAAGAAATTAGAGGATACAGCCAAGGAGCTTGGTATTAACGGTAACAGTGTTGGATTTGAGAAGCTTCAGTATCAGATCCGTGAAAAAATTGATACTTTCATTCAGGAAAATAGTCTAGAGAGCGAGAGTGACTTTGTAAAGAGAGGTATAGCATGGTGGGCGATTGATGCTGCCAAGGCTATTAGAAAAAAATAAATTAGGTAACACAGCCCGATGCAGGTCAATCCATCTGCAAAGGGCCACTTTTGTTTTCTTAAGAATGAACCTACCATTTTCCTCACAGGAGTAGTCCCCAAGCCCAGAAACCTCCGTTACCCCCCAACCCCCTCCTATGTTACTATGAAAGCTATATGATCTAGCAATCGACTTCCAAACAGAGACATCCGGAATGGGGACAAAATCTTGAAAACGTTTAAAAAAGTGTATATAGAAATTACCAGCGTCTGCAATCTCGCCTGCCACTTTTGCCCGCCGACGGAGCGAGCGAAGAGCTTTATTCAGGTGGAAGATTTTTCGAAACGTTTAGATGAGATCAAGCCGCACACCAATTACATCTATTTGCACGTCAAAGGGGAGCCGCTTCTCCATCCCAAGATCGATGTGCTGCTGGATATCGCCCACGAGAAGGGCTTCAAGGTCAACATCACGACGAACGGCACGCTGATCGCCAAGAACCGGCATAAATTGCTCGGCAAGCCGGCGCTGAGACAAATGAATTTCTCTCTCCACAGCTTCGATGGGCATGAGGGCTCCACCGACCGCGAAGGGTATCTGCGGGAGATCTTGTCCTTTGTACGGGAGGCGGAGCAGCATAAAGTCATCTTTTCCTTCCGTTTGTGGAATTTGACGCAGGACAACATCACCAACATGCAAAGGAAAAGAAACCGCCAGACACTCGAAGTCATCGAGAAAGAATTCGGCTTAGACTATAGGATCGAAGAAAAGGTTGTGCCGGGCAGCGGAGTGAGGATCTCCGAGACCGTCTATCTGAACCAGGATTATGAATTCCAGTGGCCGAGTCTGACAGCGCCTGAGGATGACGGCAAAGGCTTTTGCCACGGACTTCGCACACAAGCAGCGATTCTTGAAAACGGGACGGTGGTTCCATGCTGTCTGGATGGCGAAGGGGTCATCAATCTGGGCAACATCAACGAGACATCTTTTTCCGACATCGTAGAGGGCGAGCGAGCCAACCAGCTCGTGGATGGATTTTCACGCAGGGAGGCTGTCGAAGAGCTCTGCAGAAGATGCGGGTATCGCCAGCGTTTTGGGGCATAGGGAAGAGATTTGCGTATCCGTTGGCGTTGCTGCTGTGTAATTGGCTATACTGATAGGGAAGATAGACCAAAGGAGAATGAGCCGTTTGAATGCGAATGAAGTGAAAAATGAGTTTCCCCCTCATTATGAGGAATTGAAAAAATCAGCGAATCGAACATCGAATTGGAGAGAACGTTTAGAAGCCGTTGAAGAGTTGGGTAAGTGGAAAGACGCCCAGACAATCGGTCTTTTAAAACGCATTTTGGAAAACGATTCCGTGTACCAGGTACAGCAGGCTGCCTATCATAAGCTCAAGGGGTTTGGCGAAGCAGTCCATTTGCCGCCGCAGAAAAAAGGCGACCTGATCAAAGGAACGACGAAGAGCCTGGTGAGAATCAAGAAGAGCCTGCCGAAAGGGCACACGTTCGAAGAGTTCAAAGAGAAGCTGCAAAAGATGCGGACGGATATTTACGATGCGTACGAGGGCGAAAAAGGGGCTGACTTTGAGCAGTGGCTCCAAAGCACATGGGCCTCGTTGTAGGCAGCAGGAAGGAAACGGAAGGGGAGAGGGTGGAGAGAGGCAAGTTCTCTTTCCACCCTTTTTTTGTGAGACAGCTTATTCAGGAGCCTTGGTCGGCATCACGTTTCGCTCTTCAAAAACACGCTTGGCCGTAAACACGGCATTGAGGGCGCGCGGGAATCCTGTGTAAGGAATGCAATGCGTGATCGCTTCGATGATTTCATTTGCAGTGAGGCCCACGTTCAGTGCGGCGTTGATATGGACGGTGAGCTGAGGCTCGCATCCCCCTTGAGTGGTCAGGGAAGCGATCGTCACGAGCTGCCGCTGCTTCAGATCCAGACCTTCTCTGGAATAGATATCGCCAAAGGCAAATTCAACGACGTACCTTCCCAGATCAGGTGCAATGTCTTGCAAACTTTCAATGACGCGCTGGCCTCCTTCCCCATCCACTTCCATCAATTTTTCCCATCCTCGTGTAAAGCGTTCTGCAGCCATGCGATAACCTCCCGGAGTGCGTAATCATTCATTCGAGAATAAATGGTATCGTTTCGAGTGCGCTCTAATGCAAGGTTTTTTTCTTGGAGTATAATCGCTTATCATTCGTGCCGTAAAACCTCTTGCTTTAGCTATAGGGATATAAGGCACTTTGCTCTGTATCCCCCTTTAGGGGGGCTAAGAGCAAGCAAAAAATAGTTCTTTTTTTGTATATATGTTAGATATCTTTCCTTCATCTAACGTAGAGTTGTATCATTAACCATAGATCAGTGGAAAGCAACCACAATATCGTATTTAACTGTAAATATCACGTTGTCTTTTGCCCAAAGTATCGTAAAAAGGTTTTGAAAGAACCTGTAGACATTCGATTAAAGGAGTTGCTTCTTAAAAAGGCAATGGAATTACTGGCTGAGATTGTTGAAATGGAAATCATGCCTGATCATGTTCATTTGCTCATCAAATGTGATCCGCAATTCAGAATTCATCGAGTTGTAAAACATTTGAAGGGCTATACATTCAGAGTGTTGCGGATGGATTTTAGACATCTCAAAAGCAGACTTCCCTCGCTATGGACAAACTTGTTGCCACAGTTGGAACTGTTCAACTGGATGTGATTAAGAAATACATTGAGTTTCAGAAGGAAAGGAGTGATTGAATATGCACAGGCGTACAAATTCCGTTTATATCCAAACAAAGAACAAACGACACTCATTAACAAAACAATCGGATGCACTCGCTTTGTATTCAATCACTTTCTTGCGAAACGAAAAGACGCTTACGAACAAGAAATGAAAACGCTGAATTACAGCGACTGTTCTGCTATGCTAACTCAACTAAAAAAAGAGATTGAATGGTTGAAAGAAGTAGATTCTACTGCTCTACAATCCACATTGAAAGATTTGGATTCCTCATACAAAAAGTTTTTTAAGGAGAAAAAAGGCTACCCAAAATTCAAGAGCAAGAAGAATTCAAAACAGTCCTATACATGTAAAATGAACATCAAAGTAGAAGGGAATCGCATCAAACTTCCTAAGCTTGGATGGGTTGCATTCGCCAAGTCCAGAGAAGTGAAAGGGCGCATTCTTTCAGCTACGATCAGACGTAATCTTTCAGGCAAATACTTTGTGGCTATTCTATGTGAAACAGAGATTCAGCCACTACCAGAAGTTAAGCAGACAGTAGGAATTGACCTTGGTATTAAGGATTTCGCTACTCTCTCTTCAGGTGAGAAAGTGGAGAATCCCAAATACTATCGCAAGTTTGAAAAACAATTGGCGAAGTGGCAACGGATTCAATCTCGCAGACAAAAAGGTAGTAAAAACCGCAATAAAGCACGTATTAAAGTAGCTCGGCTCTATGAAAAAATCGCAAATACCCGCAACGATTTCCTACATAAGCTGTCAACCAAGCTGATCAACGAAAACCAAGTAATCTGTTTGGAAGACTTACAAGTGGAAAATATGGTCAAAAACCAGAAGTTAGCAAAATCCATTGCAGATGCTTCATGGTCTATGTTTCGTACGATGCTGGAGTATAAGGCAGAATGGTATGGCAGAAAGGTCTCAATTGTTGGAAAACAATTCCCTTCCAGTCAGCCCTGCTCGACTCTAAACTGTGGATACCGTAACAAGGACGTAAAAAATCTAAATTTGCGTAGTTGGATATGCCCGAACTGTGGCGTACAGCATGATCGTGACCAAAACGCTGCCATCAATATTGAGCAAGAAGGACTTCGATTGTTGGCGTAGCCAACTAAACTGTGGGGCACACAGGGATAGCTTGGAATATTTCACTCTGTTAGGAGTGACTACCCAAGAATCCCCTGACTTTAGGCATGGGGAGTGTCAAATGGACAAACGATTCAGTATTCAAGAAGCAGCCAAAATCACAGGGCTGACCGTGCACACGCTGCGTTACTATGAAAAAATCGGACTATTGGATGGAGTGGCGCGAAACGAGCAGGGCTACCGCCAGTATGCGAAGTCTGATCTCGACTGGGTCGATTTTTTGATGCGTTTGCGAGAAACGGGCATGCCCATCGCGGAGATGAAGCGTTTTTCGGATTTGAGGAGCAAAGGGATATCGACCGTACCGGCGAGGAGGGAAATGCTAGAATCGCACCAGGTGCAGATTGAGCTGCAACTGAAATCACTGGAGGAAAATCTGGAGAGCATCAGGAAGAAAATCGATTACTATCAAACGCTGGAGGAAGAAGTCTCCCGTGGCCAACCGCAAAATCAAACAGATTGAGCGTTGGAAGCTTCGCTGTCTACTCCCGAATCAGGATGAATGGCAGTCTGGGTGAGTGAGACATTTGGCAGGGGGGAAGGGAGCCTATTAGGGGCTCCTTTTTTGGTAGAAAATTAGATCCAACAATGATATGATTCCGTATGTGAAAAGTGGGAATATTTCTTATCCTTCAGTATTTTCATGAGGAGAATGACATATGCAATCGGCAATAAAATTCATCGACGCGAGCTTTATCCTCATCGGAACCAGCATCTGCAACCAGGAGGCATCTCTTTCCCATGAATGAAAGGTATTTCTCCCCGCGTCTCGCGAAAGTACTCCGTGACCTGTGGATGTACAAGGGACGCTCTCTCTTGGTGGTGCTGACCATTGCCGTCGGCGTATCCGGCGTCGGAGTCGTTGGACAAGCCATGGTCGTCCTGAGCCGTGCCATGGCAGATACACAGCATGCGGTGTCTCCTTCGCAAATTACATTGATGACCGCTCCGTTTTCGGATGAAGATATGGTGGAAGAACTCTTGGAAATTCCGAATCTTTCACAGGCGGAAGCTCTCAGCTACTATCGTTTGCGGATCAATGTGACGGACGATGGCAGCGGCCAGCCTGACGCAGAGGCTTGGACAAATTTTGATTTATATGCGCTTCCCGATATTTCGCAGGCGCAGGTGGGGCGTATCACTCCCGAAGAGGATGTGAACGAATGGCCACCTGCAGATGGACAGCTTCTCCTGGAGCATCTGGCTGCGCAATACTTGGCGGTAAACGTGCATGACCGCGTGTGGATCGAGACTCCGGACAGCGAGCTTCATGCTCTCGCGGTGGATGGCACGGTGAGAAATCCGGGAATGGAGTCTGCCACTTTATCCCGGGTAGGCTCCGGTTTTGTTTCCATGAATTCCCTCGAGGATCTGGGATTGCCTGCTGGAACCAACATGATTGTCCTGCGCGTCCAAGGGGAGGGGACAGACCGTAAGCTGCTGGAATCGGTAGCAGCCTCGTCGAGAGAGCTGCTGCGAGACAGAGGGATCGAGGTGAAGTCGACCTTGATACCGGAGCCAGGAAAGCACTGGGCTTCGGATATCGTGATGTCGATGGGCTCGATTCTACAGTCTTTAGGGGCATTGACGCTCATTGCGGCAGCTTTCCTGGTCGTGAATACGATGCTCGCCATTTTAGGCAGTCAGCTGCGGCAGATCGGTGTGATGCAAGTATTGGGAGCGGAGCCAAATAGCCTGATACGCCTGTATATGATACAGGCAGGCATATACGGGATCCTGGCACTCGCTGTCGGACTGCCTATCGGTTATGTGGGTGCGAGGGCATTGACCGGCCAATCCAACTACTTGCTGAATTTCCCAAGCGAAGGGTACAGCTTGTCGCTCGGAGTGATGGCCATGCAGGTGGCCATCGGTATTGGCCTTCCCTTGGCAGCTGCCTATCTGCCTGTCTGGCGGGGCACGCGCATCAGTGTAAGAGAGGCGCTGGGAGGAGCGGGGGCAAAGCGCGGACGCCACTCCCGGTTTGACCGATTCATGGAAGACATTCGGGGACTTCCTCGCCCGCTGTTGCTCTCCTTGCGCAATACCTTTCGGAAAAAGGGACGTTTGCTGCTTACTCTCGTTACGCTCGGTTTGGGCGGAGCGACGGTCGTCTCCGTTTTTAGCGTTCATGCATCCCTTATGAACACTCTCGATCAAACTCTGCAATATGCGGATTACGATGTGCGTGTCACGACGGCAGAGCCTCAGGCTGAAAGAGAGCTCGCCGACATTGCGATGAGTGCGCCAGGCGCCGTCCAGACAGAGCAGTGGGGTCTTATCCGCGCGCATCGTTTGTACGAGGATGGGAGCGAGAGTGCCGAGCTGACCGTGCATTCGCTCCCGGCAGACTCTGGATTCATTCATCCGCAGCTGCTTTCGGGGGAGTGGCTGCGTCCGGGTGAAGACGATTCGATCGTATTGGACTCGTATCTGCTCCGCTATTTCCCAGAGCTGCAAGTAGGGGATTCCATCGTACTGAAAATAGAAGGTGAAAAAGAACGGAAATGGCACATTAAAGGCTTCGCGCGAAAGACAATCGGCGAGGTCGTGAGCTACATAACCAAGGAAGGGATGGGGAGAGCGATCGGGGACGACTCGCAGGCATCTCTCATCCACCTGAGAATGGGGGAGCATGACTCCGCTTCCCAATCTGCTGCGCAGCGGGAGCTGAAAGAGCGGCTAAAAGAGGAAGGCTTCGAAGTGACGTCCACCGAAGTCACCACGGAAATGCGCAGCATTCAGGAGGCTCGCATGAATATCGTGGTCGTTTTCCTATCTGCTATGGCGGTCTTGCTGACGCTTGTGTCTTCGCTTGGGTTGACAGGAACAATGAGCCTGAATGTGCTGGAGCGGACTCGGGAGTTCGGCATTCTGCGTTCGATCGGTGCGACGGACGGGATGGTTGCTGGAATCGTCATGGCAGAAGGAGTGCTTCTCGGCATCATAGGCTGGGGAGCCGGCTGCCTTTTGGCAGTCCCCGTCTCCTATTGGCTGTGCCAATCCGTAGGGCTCTCGTTATATCAGGCTCCGCTCGATCTGGTGTACTCGTGGACGGGTGTCGGTTATTGGTTGGGCACTGCAGTCGGGCTTTCCGCGCTCGCGAGTCTCATCCCTGCCTGGAACGCTATTCGGCTGCCCATGCAGGAAATACTCGCGTACGAATAATTCGAGCAACTTTTAGGAGTGGGTTTCATTGAGCGTCATCCTGAAGAATGTGCACAAATCGTATGAAAGCGAAAGCGGTGTGCATCCGGTCTTGAAGGGCATTGACCTGACGATTCAGCCGGGAGAATTCGTTGCGATCATCGGCAAGTCAGGGAGCGGGAAATCGACCCTCCTGAACATGATCACCGGGATTGACAGGCCGACTACTGGATCGGTTCGGGTCAACGATACGGATTTGCACAGCTTGCCTCCCAGAAAGTTGGCTCCGTGGCGAGGAAGACAGATCGGCGTGATCTTTCAATTTTTTCAATTGCTTCCGACTTTGTCTTTGCTGGAAAATGTCATGCTGCCCATGGATTTTTGCGGGATGTATGCCCCGCGGGAACGCCTGCAACGCGCTATGGGGCTTCTCGAACAGGTGCAAATGGCCGAACATGCCCATAAAATGCCGTCAGCAGTCTCCGGTGGACAACAGCAGCGAGTCGCCATTGCCCGTGCTTTGGCAAATGATCCACCCATCATTGTTGCGGATGAGCCGACCGGAAGCCTCGATTCCAAAACGGCTGATTCCGTTTTCACGTTGTTTCGCCATCTCGTAGAGCGAGGCAAGACGGTCATCATGGTCACGCACGATAATGATCTCGCCCATCAGGTTCAACGGACAGTCGTCGTCGTAGACGGGGAGATCGTCAATGAATATGTCATGCAGGCTTTTCCGCATCTCGATGCTGAGCAGTTGGGCCATCTGCATTCGCGGTTGGAGAGAGTATTTGTTCCGGCGGGATCTATGATCATCCAGGAAGGCGACGAGGCTGACCGTGCGTATATCATCGTTTCTGGGGAAGCTGACGTGCTCATTCATCAAGGATTTGGGGAAGATCGTGTCGTCAACCGCTTAGAGCCAGGCCAATACTTTGGTGAAATCGCATTGATCCATGGGAGCCGGCGCACGGCCTCGGTCCGGGCGAGGGAGGACATGGAGCTGCTAGCATTCGGGAAAGAAGAGCTCAGTGGACTGTTAAACCGCTCCACCATGACAGTAGAAGAGATGAACCAAGAGGTGAGGGAGCGGTTGGCACAGCTCGCGACAATGAAACAGGCAGTCATGAAATAGCAGAGATCTTCCGAGAGAGGAAAGATAGGGGACAATGCGCAATAAACGATGGTTTTTCCTGGGTGCCGCACTTCTGCTCGCAGGCGGAGGAGCATGGTACGCCTTGGGAGCAGCTGCTTCTGTAAAAGCAGTAAACATACAGCAGGCTGACTTGGTACAGTATGTTCAGGCAACTGGCCAGGTAAAAGCCGCGACAGAGCAATCTTTTTTTGCCCAGACGAGCGCCAAACTGCTGCATGTCTATGTAAAGGAAGGGGACCGCGTACAGGCAAATCAACTGCTTGCCGAGCTCGATCCCACCGATGCGCAGTACAAGCTAGAGCAACTCGGTTTGCAGCTGGAGCAGGTACAGGCGGAATGGTCCAAACTGCTGGAAGGGCCAAAGGCGGAAGAAGTGAAGGTACTCGAAGAGAGCGTACGTCAGCAAGAAATCAACTTGGAGGTCAAGACGAGAGAATGGAATCGCTTGAAGGAAGAGTACGAGGCCGGTGCCGTGCCTCGAGCGGAGTGGCAGAAAAAGGACGATGAACGGAAGCTGGCAAAGTCAGGTCTCGATGAAGCAAAGCATAATCTCGCACTGCTACATGCCGGACCAGGTGCATCCGATGAAGCAAAGTATCAGGCGAAAGTAAAAGAGATACAGCTGCAGCGGGAGCAATTGACGAATGAACTGCAAAGCATGCGGATCATGGCCAAGGGGAACGGAACGGTTACAGAGGTGCCAGCCAAAGAAGGGCAATGGGTAGCGGAGGGTACAGAGCTGCTGACGGTGGCAGATCTGTCTACTCTTCAGGTCGTATCAGATGTGAAGGAAACGTACATCTCGCAAATACACCTCGATCAAGAAGCAGTCATCGAAGGGGCTGCCATCGGCAAAGAACAGCTGAGCGCACGCGTAACGAAGATGGCTAGTGTTGCGAAGCCTGCCTCCGGGGTCAATCCAGACAAAAAGGCAGTTGTGGAAGTCACTCTTGCGGTTGAGGAAGGAGGCGCGAAGCTGCTCCCTGGCTATCATGTGGATGTGAATTTTGTCATCCATGAAGCAGAATCAGCTATTCAGGTCCCCATCGGTGCCGTGAAGCGAGGGGCAGATGGCCTTCCTTTCGTATGGACGGTGCAGGGGGAGAAGGCGGTCCGCGTACCAGTCGAAACCGGGATCAAAAACGATACGTTCATCGAGGTGAAAAAAGGTCTCGCCAAAGACAGCCTGGTGATTGTGAATGTGCCGGATTCATTGCGGGATCACCAAAGGGTGACCTTGATCCCCTGAGGATAGGGAGTCTGCCATACATGGATAAAAACGGGCAGAACGGTCGAATGGCATTGCCAGACCGTCCTGCCCGTTTCATTTAGCCTTAGCTCGTCAAGCCGCCATCCACGGGAATAATCGCTCCGTTCATATAGCTGGCTTCGTCTGATGCCAGGAAGCATACGACATTTGCAATTTCATGGGCGTAGCGGGGCGCCGCGACGGTCCATTCTGCTCCGGGTTGGACATTTCCATCCCTTTGGTCATATTGGTGAGCACGCCTCCAGGGCAGATCGCATTGATCCGGATTCCCTGTGGGCCGTACTCTACGGCAGCCGTTCGCGTCAGGCCGACGACCCCATGCTTGCTTGCAGAGTAGACCCCGAGATGCGGGCAGCTTTCGATCCCGGCAGCTGAAGAGGTGTTCACGATGACTCCGGATTGCTGCTGCTCCATGACCTTGAGCACATGCTTGATCCCGAGGAACACGCCTTTCAGGTTGACGGCCATGATGCGGTCAAACATTTCTTCTGTCTGGTCTGCCAAAGGCGCAGGCGCTCCGAGAACTCCCGCATTGTTGAAGAACACATCGATGCTTCCGTACGTTTCCATCGCTGCCGCTACATATTTCTCCACGTCGGCATTCTTCGATACATCCGCCTGGACGAAGATTCCCTCTCCACCGAATTCCTTGACCAAAGTCAGTGATTCCTTGCCAAGCTGCGCGTCATAATCGACGAGCACGACACGATAGCCTTGTCCCGCCAGTTTCAGGCTTGCTGATCGGCCGATGCCTCCGCCAGCCCCCGTAATGACCGCTACACGATTTTGTCCGGACATGTGTATACCCCCATTTCGTATCATTCAAAAGCTTTGCCGAGCAAGACGGTTGTCCACTTAGGACACAATCTTGGGAGAGGGTGCGAGTGTGAAGCCTTCGTATCCTTTTGCAGCTATATCACTGCAAATCTGACGGTAGCTGCCAAATCCCCCGAGATAGATGAGGAAGCTTCGCGGCTTGCCTGCGATATTGGCGCCGGTGTACCAGGAATCGGCCTTGGGATACAGCGTGGCGTCTGCGACTTCCTTGCAGTGACGGCTCCAGGCGGCTTCTGCTTCTGGCGTCGCTTCGATCGTCTCCAGCCCGTTCTGGCGCATATACGTGAGGCAATCGCCGATCCAGTCGACATGCTGCTCGATCGCCAGCGGCATGTTTGCGAGGACGGAGGGACTCTCCGGGCCGGTAATCATAAAGAAGTTGGGGAAGCCTGCGTTTGCGAGACCGAGATAGGTCTGGACGTTGGAGCCCTCTGACCATTTTTCCTTGAGTGTCCATCCATCCTTGCCGCGAATATCGATCTTCAGCAGGGGACCTGTCATGCCGTCGTAGCCCGTCGCAAACACGAGGATATCCAGCTCGTACTCGGCATCGGCTGTTCGCAGACCTTTGGGAGTGATCTCCACAATGGGTGCCTTTTTCACGTCCACCAATGTGACGTTCTCACGGTTGTACGTCTCATAGTAATGCGTGTCGAGAATCGGTCGCTTGGTCCCAAAATAGTAAGAAGGGAGCAGCTTTTCGGCCACCTCGGGATTGTGGACCGTCTCGCGGATTTTGCTGCGGATGAATTCGGCTGCCGTCTCGTTCGCGGCTTCGTTCATGGTCAGATCGTGATAGGCGTACGAGAGGAAAAAGCCGCCTTTTGCCCAGGCTTCCTCATAGACTTGCTGACGGACGTCCTGCGGGTCTTCCAGTGCCGAGCGGACGCTGGGTGCGATCGGGAAGCCGCCCCATGATTCACGCATTTGCGGGATGATCTCCGGGTAGCTTTCTTTTGTTTGGCGGATGAATTCGTCCGAGTAGGGATGGTTCCTCGCGGGGATGGTATATTGCGGCGTTCGCTGAAAAACCGTGAGATGCTCGGCTTCCTGGGCGATGACAGGGATGGACTGCACCCCGCTGGAGCCGTTGCCGATCACTCCGACTCGCTTCCCTTTGAAATCGACTTTTTCGTTCCGTGGCCATTGCCCGGTGTGGTACCACTCGCCCCCGAACTGCTCCAATCCCTTGAAGGGAGGAAGGTTGGCAGCGGACAGGCAGCCTACGCCGGAAATGAAATACGTCGCGGAGACTTGCGTGCCGTCGTCGAGGGTAATCAGCCACTTGCGGGTCGCTTCCTGGTAATGGGCCGCTGTCACTCTCGTCTCAAACTGGATGTCGCGGCGCAAATCGAATTTGTCCGCTACGAAATTGAGGTAACGCAAGATTTCCGGTTGCTCGGGATAGCGGGAAGACCAGGTCCACTCTTGGAGAAGCTCAGCGGAGAAGGTATAGTTGTAATAGATGCTTTCCGAGTCGCAGCGTGCACCGGGATAGCGATTCCAGTACCAGACACCTCCGACACCATCCCCAGCCTCGTAGACACGAGCAGTGAAACCAGCCTCGCGCAGACGGTGGAGCATATACAGCCCGGAAAAGCCAGCTCCGATCACGATCGCATCATAACTCATGCTGCATCAGCCTCCCTTGATTCGCAGTCTCATCTAAAAACCGAGAGATTCTGGCCAGGATCGCGTCGATTCGCTCCGAGAAATGCAGGACATTGGAGAAGTAACCGTGAACCAAGCCTTCCTCACAGACCGATTCGACCCTGACCCCTGCTTCCTGCAAGCGCTTGGCGTACGCCAGACCTTCGTCGCGCAGCACATCAAACTCTGCGGTGATCACGAATGCGGGAGGGAGCTTGCCGAGGTCCTCAGCCAGCAAAGGAGCGACATACGGGTTTACCCGGTCTTCACCTTTGACGTAGTGCTCGCCAAACCACATCATCAGCTCGCGGTCCAGACCGAATCCTTTTTGGAACGATTCATACGATCGAGTGGTATAATCGAGATTGGTGACCGGATAGAACAACACTTGAGCGGCAATGGAAGGACCGCGTTCATCCCGGGCTTTCAGCGCGACGACTGCAGCCAGATTCCCGCCAGCGCTGTCCCCGCCGACGACGATGTTGGAAGCGTTTCCATGAATGTCCGAAGCATGCTCATGGACCCACTTCAAAGCGGCATAGCAATCCTCTACAGGAGTCGGATACGGATGCTCAGGAGCGAGCCGGTACCCTACAGAAACGACGACTCGGCCTGTGCGATTGGCGAGCAGACGGCAGCTTGCATCGGTCATCTGGATGTCACCGATGACCCAACCGCCGCCATGATAGTAGACAAAGAGAGGCATGGGACCTTGCCCTTCCGGAGTGTAGATCCTCACAGGGATATGGGTATCGCCATCGACCGGGATTGTTCGGTCCTCTACTTTTGCGAGGGGGGCCAGCTCTACGTTCAGCGGGGGAGCTTGAGAGAGTAACTCTCGAACGGCATGCGGTTCCATCGATGGGAAGCTCGACATCACTTGAAACATTTCCACATGCATCACTGCTTTTGGGTCCAGGTTTGCCACATCAGATCTCCCTTTCTCGAGTGGATGGTTTCATCACTCTGCCAAACGCTCTGGCGTGCATCGTGACTATCCTCAGCATAGTTCGAATGATAAAATCTGAATATTCCTCATTTTTCGCATGCAACTTACCCGAAAAGGAGATGATCAGATGGTTTCCACTACTACCTTTCAGGAGCAAATGCAAAAGCTCGAGGCCGTGTCAAGCCATGAGGAGCAATTGTACATGATCCTCCAGATTTACCTGGAGCTCTTTCCCGTACGCAATGCATACCTCATGAGATACTCACCGCTCGGGCATTTGGCTGAAGGCATCATTTCCTTGCAAGCGACGGGGATGGTTCACATAGGGGAGATACGAGAAGACGTCCGTTCCTACCCTATTATTTTCACCGCCATTCGGGAGCGCCAGGCCAAGTTTTGTACGGGTATTGACTATCTCAAGCAAATGAGCACCAAGGACATCATGCCTTCATCCATCCATTCCATGCTCGTGGTGCCCATCTGCAGCGGGCCTGTCGTCGTCGGATATATTTGCAGCTCTGATTTTGACCCGCTGCCCTTTGACGAGAGCTTGCTGCCGTCTATGACGATGTATGGCAAACAGGTGGGTAGACTGATGCTAGGCTCCGCCGGCGCGGATAATGAACAGCACGTGCTGAGCAAAAGGGAACTGGAGGTCATGCGGCGAATAGCGTGGGGAGAAAATACAAAAGAAATGGCAGATTCGATCAAGATTAGTGAGTTCACCGTGAAGCAGTACGTCAAATCCGCCATCAAAAAGCTGGGAGCACAAAATCGGTCCCATGCGATCGGGGAGCTGTATCGCAGAGGGTATATGTAACGGGAGCGAAGTGCAGAAAGGAGCTGTCCATGGTTGTAAAGGTAGACCAAAGAGGGGATTCAAAAGTCGCGATAGTCGTACATGATGAAGTCGTGATCAACAGTGTGCAGGATGCGCTGGACCTGATCGCAAATGTCCACTATAACGACGGATGCGACAAAATGATCGTGAAAAAAGAGCACATCACAGAAGATTTCTTTGAACTCAAAACAAGGCTGGCCGGAGAAATCCTGCAAAAATACACGAATTACCAAATGAAGCTCGCCATTGTCGGGGACTTTAGCGGGTATAGCAGCAAGAGCCTAAGCGATTTCATCTATGAGAGCAACAAAGGGAAAAGCGGCGTCTGGTTCCTCGGAACCGAAGCAGAAGCGCTCGATGTGCTGCATCAGAACGGATGAGGAAGAGGAATGGATGATGAATATCCAATTGAAGCCGGTGACGAGAGACAACTGGCTAGAGGCTTTGGAGCTGCAAGTGATGGAGGAGCAGAAAAGCTTCGTGCCGACTGTGGCCGTATCCTTGGCGAAGGTGCACATCAAGCCGGATGGGGACGGGGTCGAATACCTCCCCTTTGCCATTTACCACGAAGAAAGTATGGTCGGGTTCATCATGCATGCTTTTGAAGAAGAGACCCGGGACATGTACTGGATCAACGGCTTTCTGATCGATGCCAGCCACCAGGGAAGAGGGTATGGAAAAGCAGCGCTTCTACAGATGATCGACTATATCACCCAACGCTTCTCCCAGTGCCAGGAAGTGAGGCTGACAGTCTGCCCGCACAATGAATCGGCCCTGAAGCTGTATCGCCGTACGGGTTTTGCAGAAACAGGGGATGTGTATGGCGGAGAGCTGGTCATGAGGTTGCCGGTAACAGGCTCCCTTTAGCATGAGCGAAAAAGAAAAAGAATGACCGAAAGCCACTCCCGCGAGAAGAGTGGCTTTCTCTATGAAATGCGGTTATCTCTGGAAAAATTCGACCCATTCACCCTCGGGTCCGAAGATGAAGAAATAGCGGTAGCCATTTGGCAGCGCCACGATTTCAGGGTCTACGAACTGTGCGCCGAGCTTTTTGACACGCTCGTACTCTTCTTCCAAATTGTCTACGTTCACAGCGAAGTGATGGACTTTGCCCTCGGAAGGGAGGTTGTCGTTGTAGCCATGGATGATTTCCAGCTCCGTCTCGTCCGCGTTGCCGAAGCCGAGGAACGCCAACTGGAATACTCCGTTGGTGTGCGTGATTTTTCCTTTCAGTTCAAAGCCGACGATTGTTTGATAGAACTCGATGGCTTTCTCAAAATCCTTTACGACCATGCCGATATGGTCAATTCGCTTCTTTGCCATGTGAATTCGCCCCACTCTCATTTGTGATGAGTTCTTCTTTTCATTTAAAAATTACAATTCCGAGTTGTCAAGTAAGAATTGGTTGGGAAGTTTACGAATGTGCATATTGGGAAGAGGAAACTCATGGAATTTTCTGAGTTGCAATGCTACAATCTTCCTTGTGCTTTCAGATCTTTCAGACAGAGAAGCAACATGAAGTAGATAGGTGGGGATCTATTTGTTCAAGAAAATGACCAGCGCCCTGCTCGTCACGGCACTGATGAGTCCGATGGCGGCAATGGCGCAAACGACGGGAGCGCCGCAACCGCAAGCAGCAGGACAAGCTGTAGTGAAGACAGTGGCAGCAGTCGTGCAGCCAGCGGATCAGGTATTTACGAATGCCGTGGTGTATACCGTGGATCGCAATCGGAACATCGCTCAGGCGATAGCTATCCGCGGCGGCCAGATCGTCTATGTGGGAAGCGACGAGGGCGCGAAAAAGTTCATCGGGAAAACGACAAAGGTTACGGATCTGAAGGGCAAGATGGTGCTTCCGGGCTTCATCGACAGCCATACGCACGCCAGCAAAACAACCGGACTCATTTATTCCATCGATTTGTTTGACGGCGGCTCCGTAGAAGAGTATGTAGCAACGATCAAGGACTTTGTCAAAGCGCACCCAAACGAGGAGACTCTGCAAGGCCGCGGTTGGAGCAATCCGGTAGTGCCAGGGATCGGTCCACGCAAGGAAGCGCTGGATGAAATCGATGCGACGACACCAATCGCACTGACCTCTGATGACGGACACTCCCTGTGGGTGAACTCCGCAGCGCTGAAGCTCGCGGGAATCACCAAGGATACCAAGAATCCGGAGGGAGGCATCATCGAGCGCGACCCGAAAACGGGAGAGCCATCCGGAACCCTGCGTGAAAAAGCCATGGACCTCGTGCTTAAAAAAATCGGCGGCTATACGATTCAGCAATACAAATCCGGCATTGAGGAATATCAGGAAAAGGCAGTCGAGCGCGGCGTAACGACTGTGCGCGACCCTGACATGCTCCGCTATCCAAACGTACTGGAAGCGTACGAAGAGCTGGCAAAAGAAAACAAGCTGACTATCCGCTTCCGCAATGCTGTGACAGCGAATCCTGACAAAGGACCGGAGCAAGTCGCAGAATTCGTGAAGATCCGAGAGCGCGATCATTACCCGCTGTTCCAGGTGAACGCGGTGAAAATCTTCATGGACGGAGTAGTCGAGGGAGCAACCGCCTACCTGGAGAAGCCGTACGAGCATAAAGAAACGAACGGCGAGCTGATCTGGAAAGTGGACAACTACAACAAGACAGCAGCGGCGGCAGACAAGGCCGGCTTCCAGCTGCACGTCCACTCCATCGGGGATGCTTCCACACGCATCGCGCTGGACGGGATGGAATACGCCGAGAAGCAAAACGGCGCACATGATGCCCGCCACTCGCTCGTGCATCTGCAGCTGGTCAACCCGCAGGATATCGAGCGCTTCAAAAAGCTCGGGGCAGTCGGCATTGTTCAGCCGTTCTGGTTCATGCAGGAGGATGGCTTCTATGACGAGATCGAGGTGCCGTACCTGGGACAAGAGCGCGCAGAAAAAGAGTATCCGATGAAGAGCTTTCTCAATCAAGGCGTACACATCGCGTCCTCCAGCGACTACATCGTGACGCCTGAATTCAATCCGCTGCACGGCATTCAGCAAGGGATTACCCGCATTGCAGAAGGGGAGACCGATCCGAGCAAAATCGCCAACCCTGACGAGCGTGCCACCCTGCCGGACATGATCGCGAGCTTTACCATTGACGGTGCTTACGCAAACCACGTCGAGGACATCACCGGATCACTCGAGCCAGGCAAAAAAGCTGACTTGGTCGTTTTGGATCAAAACCTGTTCACAACGCCGGCTACCGAGATCAAGGATGTGAAGGTTCTCTTGACGATGGTGGAAGGGAAAGAAGTGTACCAGGCGCAAAAGGTAGAAAAGAAATAGGCATGTAAATGAAAACGGGTGCTCCCGAGTCGATTTGAACGACTTTGGGGGCATTTTTTTGTATATATCAACTTTGCTGGGGGGAGGAGAAGCAGGCTTCCGATCTATGCTCCGGAGTCGCTCCGCCTGGAAACCTGCTTCTCCTGCGAGCTGTTGTGGTTTCTAGTCACCTTTTTTGCGGTTATTCAAGGGGAAAAGCTTTTTCTTTTGATTGCTTCACTTCGAAGGTATCGGTGAAACAGGAAATGACAAGCCTCCATTCTCCAAAGAGATTGCTCCATGTAGGGTTTTCTCAAAGAACCTCCTTGAAAAGCCCACAAAATAAGGCAACTGGGAGATCCAAGGCTGGCTGAGGAAAAAGGAGAAATAAGCGGAAGATCTTTGGGGCCCAGCCGAAGCGGAATGGAAAAAGAGAAACACGGTCTTAAGCGTCCACCTCTGAGATTCAACTTGAAACGGCTGCTTTGGACGCGGTTTCGCTTTTTCCATGGAGCTGTCCAGGGATGACCCCTCAGCAGGGGACCCAAGAAGTTGGAGCGTTTTCTCCTTTTTCCTCTCCTCCACTAAAGCCCGAACACCCAAATCATCCCTTACTTGTAAAAAACCTTGAAGAAATCGCTTTCACCCATGACATTTGTCATATCCTTGACTTGACGTTTATGACTACAGCGAAAAGTCTGTATTTTCTACAATATAAGTGAAAAGCTTGCAGCGTAAGACACCTGGCAGACAGGCGTCCTGCGTCTGTCAGATCAAGGAGGATATGCGATGCACCAAGCGAACATTGCCCATTTGAAGAAAGATGTGGCCCCTTATGAAAAAACGGATACGAAAATGAGTATCCGCCAAGTAGTCAACACGATCGGACCACTGCTCTTGCTTTGGTATGCGGCATATCTTTGCCTGTCTGTCTCTTATTGGCTCACCCTTCCCCTGACCATCATCGCTGCGGGATTTACCGTCCGCACGTTTATTCTCTTTCATGATTGCTGTCATCAGTCGTTTTTCAAAAGCCGTCTGGCCAATGACATTCTCGGCAACATCACCGGTGTGCTGACGCTGTGCCCGTATGAACAGTGGAAGAACAGCCATTCGATCCATCACGCTACCAGCAGCAACCTCGACAAACGGGGTGTGGGTGATATCTGGATGATGACAGTGGACGAATATGTGGCCGCACCGGCATGGCAGCGTTTCTTTTACCGAATCTATCGCCATCCGATCACTCTGTTTATTTTCGGTCCTACTTTTGTCTTCGTTTTCCAATACCGTTTCAATCGCAAAGGCACGAGGCGCAAAGAGCGTCTGAATACGTATCTCACCAATGTTCTGATCGTCGGGCTGTATGCTCTCATGATCTGGGCGGTGGGCTGGCAAGCGTTTTTGATGATTCAAGGTCCGATCTTCTTCGTATCCGGACTGCTTGGCGTTTGGCTGTTTTATGTGCAGCACACCTTCGAAGATTCTTACTTCGAAGAGGAGGCCGATTGGAGCTATGTAAAAGCTGCGGTTGAGGGAAGCTCCTACTACAAGCTGCCCAAGGTGCTGCAATGGATCACAGGCAACATCGGATTCCATCATGTCCACCATTTGAGCCCGAAGGTACCGAATTACAACCTGGAACGGGCGCATAACGAGACCAAGCCGCTCCAGCAAGCGACGACCATCACGCTGAAATCGAGCCTGAAATCGCTGCGCTTCCGCCTGTGGGATGAAGAGAACAAAAAGTTTATCGGCTTTCAGGACATCCGTCGTCAGGCGGCTGAATCGCTGACAGACTCGATCCCTGTGCCAAGACCGAGCTTGGAAGGAAAATAACCCTGCCATCCGCCTTCCGTTTCAGATACACTTAGCGTAAGTGGCGAAGAAAAAAGGTGGGCAATCATGCAGAAGTGGTATCAAATCCTTCATAAAAATACGGGACTGAGCCCCTACGTGTGGGTGGTCTTCTACATCCTCCCGTTCTATTTCATATTCCGGTCCTCCTCCACGTATGAGGTCGTGATCGGAATCGTGATGATCCTGATGTTTTTTGTTTGCTATGTGCTCGCCTTTTTGTCCAAAGGATGGGCGGTTTATTTCTGGACGAGCCTGCAAATCATCATATCGATATTGATGACCGTTCTGTTCGGCTATGTGTACTTCTCGCTGTTCCTGGCGTTTTTCATTGGGCATATCCAAAACAAGGTCGGGTTCATCACACTGTACACGATCCATCTGATCAGTATGATCGTCACGGTCAATATCGGCTTCTTGTCGAAGAACGCGGAGTTTTTTAACCAGCTGCCATTTGTTCTCGTGAGTCTTGTCGCAGTGATTCTCCTGCCCGTCACCACATACAACTGGAACAAGCGGGAGAAGCTGCAGGGACAGCTGGAGGATGCAAACAAGAGAATTTCCGAGCTGGTGAAGCTCGAGGAGCGTCAGCGCATCGCCCGGGACCTGCATGATACGCTCGGGCAGAAGCTGTCCCTGATCGGGCTGAAGAGCGATCTGGCCTCCAAATTGATCAGCAAAAATCCGAGCAGGGCGCAAACGGAGCTGGAGGAAATTCGCCAGACAGCGAGGATCGCCCTGAAGGAAGTGCGGGAAATGGTCACTCAGATGCGCGGGACTAGGCTGGAGGATGAGCTGTTTCGGGTCAAGCAGATCACAAAGGCGGCGGAGATCGATTTCATCCTGGAAGGAGATCCGAATCTGCAGAATACGTCGCTGATGACCGAAAACGTGCTCAGCATGTGTCTGAAGGAAGCCGTCACGAACGTCGTGAGGCACAGCGGCGCGACTACGTGCTCGGTACAGATCGAGCCGTCGCGCACCGATCTGGTGCTCAAAGTCAAGGATAACGGGATCGGCATGGCAGCGGAGTGCGCGTACATCCGAGGGAACGGACTGCGGGGGATGAAAGAGCGGCTCGAGTTTGTAAACGGCAGCATGGAAATCGAATCAGAAAAGAATGGAACCACGGTCGTAATCAAGGTGCCAAACGTCTTCAAACAACCGGAAAAGGAGGCGGGGGTATGATTCGTATCGTCATCGCCGAGGACCAGCGGATGCTGCTGGGTGCGCTGGCTTCCCTGCTCGATTTGGAAGAGGATATGAAGGTCGTCGGTCGGGCGAGCAACGGGGAGGATGCCGTCAAGCTCGTCCACCTGCATCAGCCGGACATATGCATCATGGACATCGAGATGCCGGTCAAAAGCGGGCTGGATGCCGCGGAAGAATTGAAAGGCTCCGGCTGCAAAGTGATGATCCTCACGACGTTTGCCCGTCCAGGCTACTTTGAGCGTGCATTGAAGGCCGGAGCTAATGGTTACTTGCTCAAGGACAGCCCCAGTGAGGAGCTGGCCAGCTCGATTCGCAGCATCATGGCGGGACGGCGCATCTACGCTGCAGAGCTGGTGGACGAAGCGTACGGACAGGAAAATCCGCTGACCGAGCGGGAAAAGGAAGTGCTGGAGCTGATCGCCGACGGGAAAAATACCAAGGAGATCGCAAGCCAGCTGTTCCTCACGACGGGCACCGTCCGCAACTACATCTCGGTGATTCTCGACAAGCTCGGAGTGAGCAACCGCATCGAGGCCATTACGCATTTCAAGGAAAAAGGCTGGTTTAAATAGAAAATCACAGCAGCAGCTAGTCGTCTCCATAGGCTAGCTGCTGTTTTCATTTTCCCGTATTGCAATCGCATTAGTGATCAAATATGATCGAAATAACATTTTGAAATGATCAATTTCTGATAATTCATGATTTATAATTGATCGAAGATGATCATTCATGTATCATTTCATTCAAGAGGAGATCGATAAGCATGGCAACAGATCGCGAGAAAGAGATTCTGAATTTTCTTAACAATAAGTCCCCGATGACAGTAGAAGAATTAGCGGCTTGCTTGTACGTGTCGGAGGTCACAATCCGCAGGGATCTTACTTCGATGGAGAAGCAGGGAATGATCGTCCGTAAAAGAGGGGGAGCTTCCCTTCCCGAGCTGGGCTTCGAGCCGATGTTCAACCAGAGGCAAAAGAAAAATATCGAGCTTAAGCAAGCCATCGCCAAGTATGCGGCAAGCACGATTCAAGAAGGCGAGGTCATCGCGCTGGACGTCGGAACCACAACGGCAGAGCTGGCGAGGGAGCTTACGAAGCGCTCGGGAATCACGGTGTTCACCTCCTGCATTCAGGTTGCATCCATTCTCGCCAAAAGCGATCTTCAGGTGTACATGATCGGCGGTTTGATCCGCAAAAGCGAAATGTCGATGGTTGGCAGCATCGCCCTGGAAACGATCATGAAATTCAACTTTGACCGCTTTTATCTCGGGGTAGCTGGGATTAGCTTGAAAGCTGGTATTACGGATTACAGCATCGAGGAGACGGAGATCAAGAGAGCATTTATTCATCGTTCGAAAGAGGTGATCGCTCTCGTCGACCGCACCAAGTTTGGCGAATCTTCCTTGATCAAGGTATGTGAGGGCGAGCAGATCGGCGAGATGATTACGAACAAAGGCGACATTACAGCAGAACGTCCCGAAGATCACTTCCGAGGGAAAATCACTTACGTGTAAGGCTTAGTTCGCTAGGGGAGTGAAAAATGTGGCCTATGTGTTGGGAATCGATATAGGCACCTATGAATCAAAAGGAGCGCTGGTAGATGAGACCGGGAAGCTCCTCGTAAGCAAGTCTGTGGCCCATCACCTGGAAATCCCGCAAAAAGGCTGGGCGGAGCACGATGCTGAGCAAACGTGGTGGCATGATTTTACCCATCTGAGCAGGACCATCACGCAACAGGCCGTCAAACAGCATGGAATCAGACCGGAGGAGATCAAGGCAGTGGGAGTCAGCTCTATTGCCCCGGCGGTAGTACCGGTGGACTCTGCGGGGAAGCCGCTTCGCAAAGCCATCCTGTACGGAGTAGACACGCGTTCCCAAAAGCAGATCCTAAGGCTAAATGAGTCAGCGGGCGAGGAACAAATCTTTCGAGTGGCTGGGCAGACCTTGTCGGCTCAGTCGGCCGGACCGAAAATTCTCTGGATTCGTGAGGAGGAGCCGCTCGTTTATGAACGAACAGCCAAGTTTCTCTGCGGTTCGGGCTATCTCGTTTACAAGCTAACCGGCGAAATGATCATCGACCGCTATACAGCAGCGTCCTACTCACCACTCTTTGACATCCACGAGCTTCAGTGGAACCGTGAAATGGCGAGTGGCATCTGTGAAGTGGATCAATTACCTCGCCTCGTCTGGAGCCATGAAATTGTAGGGGAAGTAACGAATCAGGCATCTGCTCAAACTGGATTGGCTCCGGGTACAAAAGTAATCGCAGGGACAGCCGATGCACTGTCTGAGGCGATCAGCGTGGGAGCTGTGCACACGGGTGATCTGATGCTCATGTACGGCAGCTCTACGTTTTTCATCCTCGTCTCTCCCCATTTGCCGATCACCAAGACATTGTGGGCGAATTTGCATGCTACTCCTGGACGACATACGATTACGGGCGGGACGGCTACCGCAGGATCGCTCACCCGATGGTTCATTGATCATTGCTTGTCAATTTCGGGGCCAGCTAGAAGCATGAATGTCGATGAAGCGTACACGTACGCAACTAGACTGGCGGAGCAAAGCCCCCCAGGTGCAGGAGGACTACTTACGCTGCCTTACTTTAGCGGAGAGAGGACACCCATTCACCACGCTGCAGCGAAAGGCGTCTTTTTTGGACTGACGCTGCATCATACGCAATCAGATATGTACCGTTCGATACTGGAAGGCATCTCTTTTTCGATTCGCCATAACATGGACGAAATCAGAAGCATGCAGGTGCCCATTACTCGTGCGATCGCTGTCGGGGGAGGGGTAAAAAATCGTCTGTGGCTGCAATGCGTGAGCGACATCTGCCAAGTGACACAGGTCATTCCAGAAATCACGCTTGGAGCCGCTTATGGCAACGCCTTTCTATGTGCGCTGGGTCTCGGCTGGTACTCCGATCTCTCGGATATGGACCGATGGGTGCGGGTACAAGAGGAGATTACTCCCAGCCAGACGCATCGTGCTATTTACGAGCGCCATTACGAGCTCTATCAACGGCTGTATAGACAAACGCGAGATTTGATGGATGAGCTAACCTAACCAAGCATCGGGGGAACGAAGCATGATTCCAGATTATCAAAAATGGAAAGAAGTCCTTCGCGAATTGACGTCCTGCCTAGCTTTGTCCGGGTATGAGGATTCCGTCATCCGCTATGTAAAGGAGAAGCTGGCGGGCAAGGCAGAAGAGATCGGGGTTGATCCGCTGGGAAATGTCATTGCACGCATGAATTCGTCAAAGATGAAGGATCCGTACCGCGTCATGGTGTTCGCGCATATGGACGAGTTGGGAATGATCGTGACGAAGATCGAAGAGGATGGCTTTTTACGAGTGGAACGGTTGGGCGGAATTCCAGAGAAAAGCTTGGCGGGCACCACCCTTTTAATCGAAGTGGATGGGAAACGGTGGCCTGGGATCGTCGGTACAAAATCCCATCACGTCACGAGGCAGGACGAGAAATATAAAGTGCTGCCGATCAACGAGACATATGCCGATTTTGGCTTTCGGAGCAAGCGTGATGTCCTTGCGGCAGGAATATCTCCCGGCACTCCGGTAGGTTATGCCCGGCAGTTTTTTGACAACGGTTCGATTGTTTTCAGCAATACACTCGATAACCGTGTAGGTTGTCTGGCCTTGCTGGAGCTGGCAGATCGTTTGCAGGCCACAGAGCTTCCATGTGAATTGTACATCGTCTTTTCCGTCCAAGAAGAGTTCAATCTACGCGGGGTGCTTCCGGCAATCCGTAAAGTAAATCCGCATTTGGCAATCACACTTGATATTACAATAGCGACGGATACCCCCGATCTGAAGGGTAGCGCAGATATCCGTTTGGGCGGCGGTCCCAGCATGGGCATGTACACTTTCCACGGGCGAGGAACGCTGGGAGGACTGATCCCCAACCCTAAGCTGGTGAGGCATGTGCAAAAAATAGCCAGAGAGCATGATATACCCTTGCAGCAAGCTGTCTTCATGGGGATATTGACGGATGCGTCTTTTAGTCAGCTGGAGAACGACGGCATCCCGATGATCGACCTCGGTTATCCGGCCAGGTACACGCATGCTCCAGTGGAGGCGGTCGACTTGCATGATGTTGAGCAGCTTATTTGTCTACTGGAGAAATTGGTGCTCACGTGCGATCACCGGCTGGACCTGAGCCGCGGCTAACCAATTTACATAGCAGAGGAGTGGAATCAATCAATGACTTGGTTGAAAGAAGTAATCGGTACGGAAAAAGCCATCATCGCCATGTGTCACTTGCTCCCATTGCCGGGGGATCCTTCTTTCCAAAAAGAAAAAGGGATGGAATACGTCGTGGAGATGGCACGAAAGGATTTGCATGCCCTGCAGGAAGGCGGAGTAGATGCGGTCATGTTCTCAAACGAATTCAGCCTGCCGTATTTGACAGATGTAAAGACAGAAACGGTAGCGGCCATGGCGAGAATTATCGGAGAGCTCAAGAGCGATATCAAGATTCCTTTCGGGGTGAATGTGCTGTGGGATGCGAAAAAGTCGCTCGATTTGGCAGCGGCGACGGGAGCGCTCTTCGTGCGAGAGATCTTTACGGGTGTGTATGCAAGTGACTTCGGGATCTGGAACACCAATGTAGGGGAAACGGTGCGGCATCAGTATCGGATCGGGGCAGAAGGGGTAAAGCTGCTTTTCAACATCGTTCCAGAAGCGGCAAAGTATTTGGCAGACCGGGATATTGAAAATGTCGCAAGGTCAACGGTTTTCAACAACCGCCCGGATGCCCTGTGCGTATCCGGACTGACGGCAGGGACGGAGACAGATTCCCAAATCCTGAAGCGGGTGAAGGAAGCGGTGTCGGAAACGGTCGTTTTGGCGAATACGGGAGTCCGCATGCAAAATCTGGAGCAGCAGCTAGCCATCGCAGATGGGGCGGTCGTAGGAACGACGTTCAAATTAGACGGAAAATTCGAAAATCATGTAGACCAAGAGCGGGTACGTGCCTTCATGGATAAGGTCAAAGCGTTTCGACAAGGTAGTGCATGACATGTGACAGTGTCATTTTCATTACACACAGTAGATAAGGGAGGTCGACGTTCATGAACAGGGGCAATAAGAGCATGACGCTCGTGAGCCTGATGCTGGCTGTCTTTCTGCTCTTCCTGACAGCATGCAGCGGAGGGGGAGGCGGGCAGAGCGGAGCGGGCACGCAACCACAGGGTCAATCGGGCGGGGCGGAGGGCGGCAAAAAGTACAAGATTGCTACGGTAGTCAAATTGACGGGTGTCGCCTGGTTTGACCGGATGAATGAGGGTATCAAGAGATTCGGCGAGGAAACAGGCAACGAGACGTTCATGCAAGGGCCGCAAAAAGCAGATGCTGCACTGCAGGTCCAAATCATCGAGGATCTCATCGCGCAAAAGGTGGACGCGATCACGGTCGTGCCCTTCTCGGCAGAAGCGTTGGAGCCGGTGCTGAAAAAGGCACGTGAAAAGGGCATCGTGGTAATCACGCACGAAGCAGATGGCTTTGAGAATACGGACTTTAACATCGAGGCGTTCGACAATCTGGATTACGGCGCGTTCTTGATGGACAGTTTGGCCAAGGCGATGGGGGAGCAAGGTGAATACATGACGACGGTGGGCAGCCTGACGACGAAATCGCACATGCAGTGGGAAGAGGGTGCTTACAAGCGCCAGCAGGAGAAATACCCGAACATGAAGGCCGTCGCCCGTAAGCTGGAGACCAATGACGATCAAAAGACGGCGAGTGAAAAGTTCCGTGAGACACTCAAAGCATACCCGAACCTGAAAGGCTTCCAGGGTGCATCCGGAAACGACGCTGCAGGTGCGGCTTTGGCAGTCGAGGAAATGGGCCTGCAAGGAAAGGTGAATGTCGTGGGCACGAGTGTACCTTCTGTCAGCAAACAGTATTTGGAGAGCGGAGCCATGAGCATGATCGGGTTCTGGGATCCAGCTGATGCCGGGTATGTCATGAACAAGCTGGCAGTCATGGTGCTGGACGGCAAAAAGGCAGACATCAAAGAAGGTGCGAATCTCGGAGTGAAAGGGTACGAAAGCATCAAAGTGGTAGGCGGCAAATACTTGTTTGGCAGCGCTTGGGTCGGTGTCGGCAAGGACAATATGAACGATTACAACTTCTAATCCCGCATGTGCATAGAGAGGGTGAACCGCAATCATGTCGCTCATACAATTGTCAGGAATCAGCAAGTCATTTGCCGGTGTTCAGGCGCTGAAGGATGTCAGCCTGGAGCTCGACTATGGGGAGATCCACTGTCTGGCCGGAGAGAATGGTTGCGGGAAATCCACTCTGATCAAAGTCATGTCCGGTGTGCACGCACCGGACCATGGCGATATGCGGATTCATGGTCAGAAACGCAAGCTGCTCACTCCGATGGACGCGATTAACGAAGGGATTCAAGTCATTTATCAGGACTTTTCCATCTTTCCCAACCTGACCGTCGCGGAGAACATCGCGCTCAATAGCGAGCTGGCGCAAAACAGGAAGCTGGTGAATTGGCGCCGGATGAGGCAAATGGCCAAGCAGGCGCTGGAGAAAGTGAATGTCACGCTGGATCTGGACGCAAAGGTCGAGACGCTGTCCGTCGCCGACAAGCAGCTGATTGCCATTTCGCGGGCGCTGATGCACAAGGCCAAGCTGATCATCATGGATGAGCCGACGACAGCCTTGACGCAAAAAGAGGTGAGGTCGCTGTTTTCCGTCATCAGCGGATTGAAAAAAGAAGGAATCACCATCCTGTTTGTCAGCCACAAGCTGGAGGAAGTCTTCGAGATTTCCGAGAGAATCACGATTTTACGCAATGGTCAAAACGTTGTGTCCGAGCGGGTCCAGCAGCTGGATCAGGGCAAGCTCGTCTTCTACATGACGGGCAGGCAGATTGAAGAGAGCTACTACGAGATCAACGAGGAGAAGACAGTACCGATCCTGCAAACCGAGGATTTAGGGTTGCAGGGGTGCTTTGAACATATATCGCTGCAGATCCACGCAGGAGAGATCGTCGGGCTGACAGGTCTCTTGGGGTCGGGGCGCACGGAGCTGGCCGAGTCGCTCTTTGGGCTGCGGCCTGCGACGAGCGGCAAGGTTTACATGGATGGAACAGAGAGGCAGATTCGTTCGGTACAAGACGCGATCGAGCAGCGGATTGCCTACGTGCCGGAGGATCGACTGACCGAGGGCCTCTTTTTGGAGCAATCCATTGAGCGCAACATGGTGATCAGCGTCATCGATCGGCTGTCTCGTACCTGGCAGTTGATCGATCAGGCGAAAGTAAAAGCAACAGTCCGGGATTGGATCATGAGTCTGGGGATTGTCGCACACTCGCCCTCGCTGCCCGTCAAGACGCTGTCCGGCGGCAATCAGCAGCGTGTCGTTCTCGCCAAATGGCTGGCAACCAAGCCGCGCCTGCTCATTTTGAACGGTCCGACAGTCGGTGTCGATATCGGCTCAAAAGAAGACATTCACCAAGTGATACGGGCTCTTGCCAAGGATGGCATGGGCGTGTTGATGATTTCCGATGACCTGCCCGAGCTTCGGCAAAACTGCAATCGCGTATTGGTGATGAAGAGAGGGAGATTGGTTGGGGAAATCGCAGGCAAGTCGCTGACCCAAGAGGAGTGGACACGGCTGCAGGAAGCCACCTGAGGATAGAGATGACAAAGGGAAAGAGGTGTACACCCTGCCTATGAAAAAGATGGTGCAGACCAGTGAATTTTACGTGGCTGTCGTCGTCCTTGGGCTTTTTCTTGTGATCGGCAGCCAAAACAGTGCTTTTTTTACGGCCACGAATCTTTACGATCTCATCCGAAGCGGGATCGTTCCCGGAATATTTGTCATGTGCGCCATGCTCGTGATCATCTCGGGCGGCATTGATGTTTCGTTTCCAGCTGTCGCGACCTTCAGCATGTTTTGCGCCACCAAAATCCTTCACTCCATGCATTACGAGGGACCGGTCGTTACTGCGTTTTTCTTGTCAGGCTTGATTGGGCTCGGGCTGGGTCTGATCAACGCCGTATTCATTTCTTTGTTTCGGCTGCCCACCCTGATCGTGACATTGGGGACTTCTTCGATGTTCAGCGGATTTCTCCTGACGTTCGTCGGCAGCAGCCAAATCAATGATTTGCCGAGACCGTTTCTCACATTTTCCAAGGAGCAAGTGTTCAAGTTTACAGGTGAGGGAGGCATCACGGTCGGACTGCCTGCCGCTGTCCTCATCACGTTTGGGGTCGTCATCTCGGTCGCTTTGCTGCTTAGGTACACGATGCTCGGCAGAGGCATCTACGCATTGGGCGGCGATGCCGTGTCTGCGCAGCGAATCGGTTTTTCTCCCGTACGGATTCAGTTTTTCGTCTATAGCCTGGTCGGGTTCTTGGCGGGGATCGCAGGCATGATTCATACGACCATGATGCGCAATTCCAATCCAGTCGATCTGCTCGGCACAGAGCTGTTGATCATTGCCGCTGTCGTTCTGGGAGGAACACGGATTACAGGAGGTCATGGAACCGTGCTGGGGTCTCTCTTGGGGCTTGTCCTCGTCATCACGATCCAGAACAGCTTGATTCTGTTGGGAATCCCTTCTTATTGGCAGCGTTTTGTGATCGGTGCCTTGATCCTGATCGGAACGGGCGTGGCTGCGTATCAGGTGAAGAGATCGATCGCGAGGCGAAAATCAATCGTAACGTAACCACTTTTAGAGAGGAGGTCTGTTATGACTAATCGGAATGGAAGCAATCCTGAGCCAATCACGCCCATTGACAGCTCGATCTTTTCCATGAAGCGTTATTTACCGCAGGACGCAGGCACGATCAGGATGTCTCTCATCATGCTCGTCGTGTTTGCCTTGATGGCGGGAATCAGCCCGGGCACGTTCCTGTCGCTGGACAGCTTTTCCTCGATGGCTTTTCAGTTTCCCGTGTTCGGCATCTTTGCGTTAGCCATGATGCTGACGATGATTTCGGGCGGCATCGACCTGTCCATCGTGGGGATCGCCAATCTGACTTCCATCATCGCTGCGTCCGTCATGGTGCGTCTCGTACCTGCAGGAGCGACTGCTGGGGAAAGCCTTTTGTATATGTCGCTTGGTGTCATCGCTGCGCTCGTGGTGGGGATGGCCTGCGGGCTGCTCAATGGCTTTGCGGTGACGAAGATCGGAATTCCTCCCATTCTGGTTACCCTGGGAACGATGCAGCTATTCATGGGGCTCGCGATTATCCTGACCAAAGGACAAGCGATTGTCGGACTCCCGGATCTGTATACGGCCATAGGGAATGGCAGCTTGTGGATCATTCCCGTACCGCTCTTGATGTTTTGCCTGTGCATTGTGGGGACTTATATGCTGCTCGGCAAGCAGTCCTTTGGGATGAAGCTGCAAATGCTGGGTACCAATCCGACGGCATCCCTATACGCTGGTGTGAACAATACGGGCGTGCTGCTGGGGACATACGCCATCAGCGGGATTCTTGCAGCCATAGCTGGCCTCGTTATCGTGGCACAGACGAATTCAGCCAAGGCAGACTACGGGACCTCCTATATTTTGCAGGCGATTTTGGTAGCCGTGATGGGGGGAGTCGATCCCAAGGGTGGTTTCGGTAAAGTATCTGGAATCGTTATGGCGGTCCTTACGCTTCAATTTTTGTCGAGTGGCTTAAATGCGCTCCATGTTGGGAATTTCTTCAAGGATTTTATGTGGGGAATCGTTCTCTTGCTGGTCATGGTCATTAATGAAAGGAGCAATCGTAGAAAGTTCCGACACTGAGTCACCCTTTTTCCTGTTTCGCCCTCTTCGAAAGAATGTACGTTTGCCTACGTGACGCCTCCCCATGGGTTCATATACTGTAGGGTACCTTTTTGCTCGCTCGTAACCATCACGGATGAAGGAGAGGGTAGCCTTGGCAATGAGGCAAATGACGAGGGTGAGCCTGCCGTACCCGACGACATGGGAGATCCGGGCTCGGTTTGGGGGAAGACCGGTATCACAAGGGACATTGTTCATCCAAAGCGTCTTAAACAACAACAGTTTGAGTGGCGCGGTGAATTTTCGGGGCAATTTCATTCCCATTCAGGGAGTCTGGAATGAAGCTGCCCGCCAAATCGCGTTTCACACCCAGTTTGCTTCTTACGTCGGCACGTTGCTGTATCAAGACGAACCTCTGCTGAATCTCCGCCACTACGTGCTGCGGGGACAGGTAGCAATGAAGCCTCCCTCCATACGTGCAGGGGAGACGGGGACTTGGCAAGCGGTCATTCATCTTCCGCTGCGCTAGCCATGAAGGTCTTGTCCAGAAATGGATGGGACCTTTTTGTTTTTCTTTCTTTCTCATGAGGGATGAAAGCAGGCAATTGGGTAAATTATCAAAGAGAGTTCGCAGCGGGAAGGAGAAGACTAGCGTGAAACCGATGACAGAACGGCACGTCACCCTGCACGGCTTCAACAATCTGACCAAGTCTCTGAGCTTCAATATGTACGACATCTGCTATACGAAAACGAAGGAAGAACGGGAAGCCTATCTCGAATACATCGACGAACAGTACAATGCCGACCGTCTGACCCACATCTTAAAAAACGTATCCGATATCATTGGCGCCCATGTTTTGAATATCGCCAAGCAAGATTACGTCCCTCAAGGCGCCAGTGTCACCTTCCTCGTGTCGGAGGGGCCTGTGGTAGAAGTACCGACTGAATCGTATGAGGAATCGCCGGGGCCTTTGCCGGATTCCGTCGTCATGCAGCTGGACAAGAGCCACATTACAGTTCACACGTATCCTGAATACCATCCGGATGAAGAAATCAGCACGTTTCGAGCGGATATAGATGTCTCCACCTGTGGGGAAATCTCTCCCCTGAAGGCGCTCAACTACCTGATTCACTCGTTTGAGACGGACACGATGACGATCGATTACCGGGTACGCGGCTTCACCCGTGATATCAATGGCGACAAGCTGTTTATCGACCATGACATCAGCTCGATCCAAAATTACATCCCGGATGAAGTGATTGACCTGTACGACATGATTGATGTGAACGTTTATCAAGAAAACATTTTTCACACCAAATGCAAGCTGAAGCGGTTCGATCTCAATAATTACCTGTTTGGCTACACCAAGGACAAGCTGACGGCAGACGAGCAGAGGGAGATTACCGAGCGGCTGCACAACGAAATGGACGAAATTTATTATGGGAAAAACATCATACGGTAGCCTAGGGCAAGCAAAAAGGAGCGGAATGATTCCCGCTCCTTTCTTTTATTACTCCTGCCGCTTTTATTTTGCTCCAGCCCGCGTCAGGGCGTCCGCCATTTCCTGATAGCCGCGGCTTTTGGCGTGCTGCAGAGGGGTCACCCCGTCGTGGTCGGCCAGATTCACATTCGCCCCGTGCTCGATCAAGAGGTTGACGATCTGTTGATGCACTTCGCCGCCGTCTCCGAGGATGACGGCTTCGAGCAGCGCCGTCCAGCCCAGGCGGTTGATATGATCGATGTTCACATCAGAGTGAGTGAGCAGCTCTTCGACGATGGCGACATGTCCGCGATCCGCTGCAGGGATCAGGGCGGTGCCTCCAAAGCGATTGGTGACCGTGGTATCTGCTCCTGCGGCGATAGAGGCTTTGACAAATTCGAGCTTGCCTGCAGCGCTGGCATAGAGCAGCGGGTTGTCCAATCGCTCGTCGCGGATGTTTAGATTCGCCCCATGCTCAATCAGCAGGTTGAAGATGTCCAGTTGATTGGTATGCACGGCGATCAGCGCGGAGGTTCTGCCTGTTTCATCCGTGGCATTGATGTCAGCGCCATCAGCCAAAAGCTGGTTGATGGCATTCTTATCCCCTTGCTTGGCGGCCTCGAGCAAGGCCTGGTTCTGCTTCCTGATTTCCATGTTCACCGACTGGGTCGCTTGCTGTTCGTCGCTATTTAGCATGGTGTCTACATTCATCTCGCAGCCTGCGAGTGCCAGCGTGAGAGCGAGCAGGCTGATTGGCAGCAAAGCGAGCCCTCTCCTTTCTGCTGGTATGGAATGGTACATTGCCTCTATTATTCCACAGTCAGCTCAGCCTGAGAATCCCCGGCCCAATCGCCAACAGGCGTAACGGTGTAGGTGGTGCCTACAGACAGCTTGCCGTTTTGCTGCAGATCAAAAATACCGACTGCACCTTTGCGGCTGGAGTATTTGTAGGTGGCCAGCAGCTTCTCTCCATTTTCAGCAGTCAGCTCGACGCTGCGTCCAGAGAACAGCTCATCGCCCGGATCCTCGGCCAATGTAACGGAGATCGAGGTGTCAGAGAGTGCTTTTGCTTCGGTGATTTCCACTGGGGCGATTTCTTTTGCGACAAATGTCGGGTTCTTGATGTCAGCCCAGTCAGAGGTTACCGTGTACGTCACGCCCGGAGTCAGTACTTGACCTTCTGGCAGACGGAATTTTGGCTCTTGCTTGCCGTCCGTCGATTGGGTAAATGGCACGTATTTGGCTGCAATCGGTTGGCCGCCTGCCGGTGTAATGGTCACCTGTCTGGCTTGCATGGACGAAATGATTTGATAAGTGGTTCCGTTTGCACGGTTGTTTTCATCCAGGACGAATGCATTGTCGCCACGGCCTGCACTGTACGCAGTGATGACGTACCCGTAGTCGGTGACGTTATCGGATTTCAACGCCTCCACTTCGAAGGTATCGTTCGTTACTTGTCTGCTCTCGTTCATTTGCAGCTTGGTGGCATTGCCTGTGAAGGTCCCTGCTTTATTGCCTTTGTACGTCAGGTTGTAAGTCGTGCCAGCATTTTGGACGGAGGTCGGGACGATGTAGGTCGCGATAGAGCCGGTTTTCAACCGGGGCATGTTTGTCAGGGTCAGACCGTCGTTGAAGACGAAATCGGCTTTTGCTTTCGCGAATACCTCATCTTCTGCGGTCAGCGGCTTGTCGAAGGTCACAATCAGCGTGATGGCATTGAGAGACTTCACGCTTGTGATCTTCGCTTTTTCGGATGGAATCGCTTTTTGGGCGGTCTTCAACAGATAAGCGACTTCTCCGCGGGATGCAGCTTGGTTGCCGGAGTAGAATCGTTCCATCCAGTAGCTCACGGATTTGACATCGCGCTTCAGTGCTTTGGATACAATCTGCACGAGCTCGGCATCCGTGACGGCACCTGCCGGATTGAACTGTCCGTCTTCTGCTTGCATGATTCCCAGTCCGACTACTTCAGAAGCGTATTTGTATGCCCAGGATTTCGGTTGAATATCTGTCAGATTGGCAGGGGATGGAGCAGTGCCTTCCAGATTGAAGGTCTTCACAACCATTTTGGCCAGCTCGGCGCGGGTGATTTGCTTGTGGGCGCCCATGGAGCGATCGGAGTACCCTTGCATGACGCCGAGACGCGCCATCTGGTTGACTGCGTCCCCAATTTCCTCGGCGGTAAGTGGGGAAGGGATGGCGGCTGAAGCTGCCTGAGTGGTCAGCGCTGCAAACGGGAGTGAGGCTGTTCCCAATGCGGCTGTCAGTACCAGAGCGGCGACTTTATTTGAAATCTTTTTCATCAGAATGTCCTCCTCATATCGTGAGTGGCTATTGTTGCTTGCCTTACTCACAGGATAGACGAGAGACCTAAACTGGCTAGAAACCTGTCCTTAAAAGATTCGAAACCAATGATTAAAAAAACCTAAACAAAAACGTGCTTACACGGTAAAGCGATAGCCCGCCCCCCAAACCGTCTCGATGTATTGGGGATTGGAGGGATCGATCTCGATTTTTTCCCGCACTTTTCGGATGTGGACAGTGACCGTCGCGATATCTCCGCTAGAGTCCATTCCCCAAATGCGTTCAAACAACTCGTTTTTGCTAAACACGCGGTTTGGATGGCTCACCAAAAATTCCAGCAGGTTGAACTCACGGGTGGTGAAAATGACCTCCTGATTGCGGACGTACACTCTCCGGGATGCTTTATCCATGACGATGCCGCGGATGTGGATTTCATCTTTCTGCTGCTGCCCTTGCTTGCCGAGCAGTCTCTCGTAGCGGGTCAAGTGAGCTTTCGCACGGGCCACCAGTTCGCTTGGGCTGAAAGGCTTGGTGATGTAATCATCCGCACCGAGATTGAAGGCGCGAATCTTATCGAGCTCTTCTTTCTTGGCAGAGACGATCAGGATCGGCACCTCCTTTGCCTGGCGGATCTGCCGGCACAGCTCAAAGCCATCCAGGCCACCAGGGAGCTGCAGGTCGATGATGATCAGTCCATATTCCTCATTCAAAGCGAGATGCAGCCCTTTATCACCTGTGTGGCACAGATCGACAGCAAAGCCGTTCAGCTCAAAATAGTCGCGCTCGAGCTGGGCGATGGTCGTTTCATCTTCAATGATCAGGATTCGTGTCATGTGCGTGGTCCTCCTGGTTTTGTGCTGCGTTTGAGCGAGAAGAACAGGCTGGTGCCGACGCCTTGCTCGCTTTCGACCCAGATCTTGCCGCCGTGTCCCTCAATGATCTCTCGGGCGATCGCCAGCCCCAAGCCGCTGCCGCCCGTACCGGAATTGCGGGACTGCTCTGCGCGGTAAAAGCGTTCAAAGAGATGCGGAAGGGCTTCCGGGGGTATTCCCATCCCGTTGTCGTGGATCTCGATGGTGACCCAATGCTGATCGGCTTGCAGCGAGACGCCGATCCGTTTCTCCGATTTATCCATGAATTTCTGGGCATTGTCGATGATGTTCAAGACCGTGCGCTTGAGCTTTTCCACGTCGGCGAGCACCCAGGTGGGTTCCTCGATGCGGTTGGCCCACGTCAGGTCGATGCCTTGCTCCTCCAAGCCGTAATGGAGCTCCTCGATGCAATCGTCGAGAAACGGCACGATGTTCACAGGCTCGAAGGTAAAAGGCACCTGCTTCAAATCGAGCTTGGAGTAAAGGAACAGCTCATCGACCAGCTTGTCTAAATCCACGGCTTTGGAGTAGATGATCTGGACGTACTTGTCCATTTTCTCCGGCGTATCGGCGACGCCATCCCGGATTCCCTCGATGTAGCCTTTGATGTTCGTGATCGGGGTGCGGAGGTCGTGCGAGATGTTGGATATCAGCTCTTTGCGGCTCTCCTCATCCTGCAGGCGCAGCTGCACCGATTCCTGCAGCCGCTTGCGCATGTTCTCAAACGCTTCGTTCAATTGACCGATCTCGTCCTTGGAACGCAGGTCCAAAGCGAACCGCAGATCGCCCTCCTGGATGCGCTCAGCTGAGCTGCGCAGCAGATTGAGCGGCTTGACCACGCTCTTGGTAATCCAGCGGTACAAGAGCACGTTGGCGATGACGAGTACGCCGAGCAGGATGAACAGGAGAATGGGAAGCAACCGGCGCGTCACCTCCGCAAACGGACTGCGCTCCCGGATGACGAAGACGCTGCCCTTTGCTCCATCCGAGTACAGAAAATCGAATTTCGCGTAGGCGTAAAAGCGTTCCCCGATGTTGAAGGTATTGCGAATCTGGCTGTTGTTCAGATCGTACGGAGGCAGGTTTTGCTCCAGCTGCGGCTGATGGAACGTGTACGATTCAAACACCTGGTTGCTCTCCCGCCGTACGTAGAGCCCTGCTCGCACGGTCCGCAGCTTGAAATCGTAGTCGACGAGCAATTGCTTGTTCAAAAGCTCGTCCGGCGTATTTTTTGCGAGGTATTTCAAGTCGAGGAAGATCGATTCTTCCTGCTCGGTCAGCGGATTCAATTGGTAATGGACTTTGTAAAAGTCCCGGATGCTGTGAATATCACCGGTAGCGGCAATGGTAAACAGCCCTGCTGTCAGCCCAAACATCACGAGGCTGATGACCAGCATCCCGGTATAGGAAAGCAGCAATTTGATACGGATGGACATTGTCTCACCTCTTTGCATTCTGACAAGTCCATTATATACAAGCCGCGCAATTGGTAAAGCCCATCGGAAGCCGTTACTTACAAACAGATAAAATCAGTTATACTATTCAGTAAGTATGTTGACCAACGTGAAAGGCGGAGAAAAGATGAAAGTAGCGATCGCGCAGCTGACTTCTACCATGGATAAAGCGGAAAACCTGCAAAAGGCATTGACCTACATCGCAAAAGCGAAAGCGTCAGGGGCAGATTTTGTGATCCTGCCCGAGATGTATCTCGCACCAGCCACTCCGAAAACAAACGTCACGCCAGCGCAGGTAGCGGAACCTTTGGACGGACCATTCGTTACCGGGCTGGCCGAGGCGGCTCGCGAGCATGGGGTGTATGTGGTTTGCGGCATGTATGAAAAAATAGATCAGGATCCAAACCGGGCGTACAACACGACGGTATTCCTGAATCGCTCCGGCGAACTGATCCATGCGTACCGCAAGACGCATCTGTACGATGCTTTCGCGTTCGTGGAATCGGACGCCATCGCTGCGGGTGACAACCCGTATCAGGTGGTGGAGACCGAGTTCGGGAAAATCGGGCTCATGGTTTGCTATGAAGTGCGGTTCCCGGAAATTGCGAGACAGTTTGCCCTGCAAGGCGCAGACATCTTGTTCGTGCCGGCGGGATGGGTAGCGGGTGCGATGAAAGAAGATCACTGGGAGACGCTCGTCCGTGCGAGAGCGATTGAAAACACGATGTTTGTGTGCGCGGCAGATCAAGTAGGCAACATTTTCGCAGGACGCAGCTTGATTGTCGATCCAATGGGAGTCGTCCTGGCGAGTGCAGGTGAGGAAGAGACGCTCATCGTCGCCGAGCTGGATCTGGATCGGATTTCCCGTGTCCGCAGCAAATTGCCGAGCGTGGCCAATCGTCGACCGGAGTTTTATATCAACTAACCAATATCCGAGCCAGCACAGTGGATTTGGCGGGGAGTACCTCATCCGTAAGTAGAGTGCTGAGGAGTTCCTTACGGAAAAAGGAGAAAAAAGCGAAGGTATTGGGGGCACCTGTGCAGGGATGACCCCCGCGCAGGTGCCCCTACCAACCGGAGTGTTTTCTCCCTTTTCCGCCCCTCCACTACAGTCTATTTCATTAGAAAAAGGTGTATTTAGCATGCTTCCTTGCATGAAAACAGGCATGTACCTATGAACACATCCGAGCAATTTCAATATGATGGTAACAGATAACTATACATTTATCTGGTCCTTATGGAAGCGTCACCATCATGAGAAAGGGTGTGTGTCTAATGTTCTGGATCGTATGGGCATTGGTCGGTTTGGTCGTATGGTGGGGTATGAACATGCTGATGACAGGAAAAGCAGGGGGCAGCAACTGGTTGGCATCCCTGATTGTCGCGCTGCTCGGCAGCTGGCTCGGTGATCTGGTCTTGGGCAACTGGCTGTGGATGTTGGCAGGATTCAATGTCATTGCCGGGGCGATTGGCGCCATTGTACTGGTTTGGCTCTGGAATCTCATTACCAAGCAAATGAAATAACCGTACGCAGGTGGGACCAGGAGTCGCTATGATTGCGATTCCTGTTTTTTAATTCTAAATTCGCACTTTACAAATCGGATTTATAAGAATATAAATAGAGAAGGCTCATCATACATTAGAGAAAAAGAAAGACCGAAGAGGAGGAGAAAGCATGTCTACGCTCTTAATCATTGCCAACATCATCATTTTGCTCTTATTCATTATTGGCTTGTACACGCTGCAAAAGAAGCACGTCTCGTTCTCCAAGCGGGTTTTCATTGGATTGGGACTCGGGATCGTGTTTGGCTTGGTTCTGCAATTTGCTTATGGTGCCAAGTCAGACGTGCTCAAAACGACGATCGACTGGTACAATATTGTCGGAAACGGCTATGTGAAGCTGCTCCAGATGATTGTCATGCCGCTCGTTTTCATTTCGATCGTCTCTGCTTTTACCAAGCTGAAATTATCGAATAACATTGGGAAAATCAGCTCGTTGATCCTGGGGATTTTGGTCGGGACTACGGCTATTGCCGCTGCCATTGGTATTGCTTCTACGCTGGCCTTCAATCTGGATGGAGCCCAGCTTCAGCAGGGAGCCGCAGAAACAGCACGAATTGAACAGGTCGGACAAAAATTAGGCGACGTTCAGAATACTTCGCTGCCGCAAAAAATCGTTTCGCTCCTGCCTGCGAACCCGTTCCAGGACTTGACGGGAGAGCGCCCGACCTCGACGATCGCAGTCGTGATTTTCGCAGCTTTCATCGGTGCAGCCTATTTGGGAATCAAACGCAAAAATCCGGAGCAGGCTGAGCTCTTTTCCAAGATCGTCGACACCCTCCATACGATTACCATGCGTGTGGTTACCCTGATCTTGCGCTTGACCCCGTTCGGCGTGCTGGCCATCATGACAAAAGTGACGGCTACCAGCGACTACAATGCGATCTGGCAGCTTGGGAAATTCGTCGTCGCGTCCTATGTAGCCCTGATCATCATGTTTATCGTGCATCTGCTCCTGCTGGCTTTCGCAGGCTTGAATCCGATAACCTATGTGAAAAAAGCATTCCCGGTTCTCACGTTTGCCTTCACCTCCCGTACCAGCGCAGGGGCATTGCCGCTGAATGTGAAAACACAGACGCAGGATCTGGGAGTTCCCGAGGGAATCGCCAACTTCGCAGGCTCCTTTGGTCTCTCCATCGGACAAAATGGCTGCGCCGGTACGTACCCGGCTATGCTCGCCGTGATGGTCGCACCATTGGCAGGCGTAGATCCACTGTCTCCATCGTTTATCCTGCTGCTCATTGCGGTCGTGGCGCTCAGCTCGTTTGGTGTAGCTGGCGTAGGCGGTGGAGCTACGTTCGCCGCGCTGCTGGTCTTGTCCTCGCTGAATCTCCCTATCGCGATCGTAGGTCTCTTGATCTCGGTTGAACCGTTGATCGATATGGGACGCACGGCCCTAAACGTGAGCGGCAGCATGACGGCAGGTCTGCTCACCAGCAAGGCGACAAAAGATCTGGATACGAATGTGTACAACGACACGAGAGACAACTCGCTGACTGTATAAAAAAAGAAAAAGGCTACTCCGCCATAGGAAAAGGGCGGATGTAGCCTTTTTTTGCATGGTAAGGCTTCGCTAGGACGTAGAGCAGCCATGGTTTCTCATCGTGAATATAAACATTTGAGATTTACCGTTACCTAGATAATTAGGTATATTATTTTTAAATGCAAAACAATAGTTTTGCATTTAAAACAAAAATGGGAGGTGCACGCTGATGTCTACTGCTTCTAATCCTCGGAAACTGCGTTGGTGGGGCGTCATTACGCTGCTGCTCGTTGTAATCATTTCCTACGTTGACCGTATGAACGTGTCGGTTCTGATTACAAACAATGAATTTTTGGAACATTTTGGGATTAAAGGAGATCGTATCGCACAGGGCGAGCTGATGTCTCTGTTCCTGATCGGGTACGGTATCGCTGCCTTTTTCCTCAGCCCGTTGTATGAAACGTTTTTTGGCGTTCGCAAAGGGCTTCTGATCAGTATCTTGATCTGGGCTGTCATGACGATCGTCTCGCCAGTCGCCAGCTCCATTGGCCTGCTGCTCCTGATTCGCTTTATCCTGGGGGCAAGCGAAGGGCCGCTGTTCTCGCTGAAAACCATGTACATCAAGGACATGTTTGACCAGCATGAACGCGGGAAACCGAATGCCGTCAGCTCCATGGGTGTGTCGATCGGCCTCGCTGTGGGCTTCCCGATCGTGACTTACATTATTTTGCATTCTCATTGGCAAGCTTCTTACGTCATTCTCGGTATTTTAAATCTGATTATCGGGCTGCCGCTGATTCTCCTCTTCATCAAGGAGTCGGGAAAGAAAGATTCAAAACGAGCCAGTGCTAAGCCGAAAAGCTTGAAGGAGACGTTCCGCCAGGCGTGGAAAACCCCGGGGCTGGTCTGGATTCTGCTGATTGAGATTGCCACACTCAGCTACTTGTGGGGCAGCAGCTCCTGGCTGCCTGCTTATTTGCTTAATGAGCGCCATTTTTCCATCAAGGAAATGGGGATATTGGCTTCCCTGCCCTTTATTTTCAGTATCGGATCGGGCTATCTCGGCGGGTATATCATCGATCGCATTTCTCCCAAACGCGTATCCATGCTCTTTGTCGTCGGCGGTTTGGGTACGGCCATTAGCGTTTCCATCGCAATCTTCTCGGCCAGCCCTGTCGTCTCGGCGATCGGCTTGATTGTGGCCAATCTGTTCTGGGGCATTCAAGGTCCCGCGATCCCGAGTATTGTTCAATCCGCATCTCCAGACTCTAGCGTAGGATCTACGTACGGGATCGTCAACGGGGTAGGAAATCTCGTATCCGCTCTCATGCCGACCGTCATGGGGGCGATGATTGCGGGGAACGGGTCAGAGAGCTTCACCGCAGGATTTACACTTTTGATCGGCACGCAGGTGCTTACGGTGATCTGTGCGATCGTGGCCCTGAGGTACAATGTGTTTGCAGCAAAAGAAGCGGGCGCACCGGTAGAGCGCTGACACGGATCATCAGCAAACAAGCTGCACTGTCCAATGGGACGGTGCAGCTTGCTTTTTGTCATTGATTATTTGACGACGGAAGTGAACTTGAAGTATGCGCCACCCAGTGGGAAGATGACGAAGTCTTTGACCTTGTCATTTTTCACATAAGGGCTGCCACGGAAGTTGATCGGTGCGAGTGGCATTTCATCCATGAGGATTGTCTCTGCTTCTAGCAAAATTTGTTTGCGCTTATCCAGATTCGGCTCATGGTAGCTCTGGTCGATCAGCTCTTTAAACTTCGGATTCTCCCAGTCTGGATGGTTGTTTCCGCCTGTCTTGTCGCGGAACATCTCCAGGAAGTTGATCGGGTCATTGAAGTCGGCACCCCATTGGAAGCGGATCATGTCAAAGTTGGCTTGCGATCTCATGTCACGATACACTTTCAGTTCGGCGGTGTAGAGCTTCACGTCTACGCCGAGCGTTTTCTTCCATTGGTCTTGCAGGGCTTCCGCGACTTTTTTATTGACGTCAGTCGTGTCAAAGGTGTAAGTGACTTCCGGGAACTTGGACAACCCCAGTTCCTTCATGCCTTCTGCCAGGAGCTGCTTCGCTTTTTCAGCATCTTCCTTGAAATAGCCATCCTGCTTCAAGCCCATGGAGGTAGGTACCCAGCCGTAAGCTGCCGGCACGCCTGTCTGCAGGATGTTGTCGATGATTTCCTGACGGTTGATGGCATAGGAGAAAGCTTGTCTGATCTTTTTGTTGTTGAATGGCGGCTTGGTGGTGTTGAAGACGACGGACTGAGTGCCAGGGTTGTCGGCTACCATCAATTTGCCTTGATCTTTGATCGATTGGATCGCGTCCGCTGGCAGGGTGGAGGCCGGATAGCCGCCCCAGTCCACTTCACCGTTTTCAAACATGGAGAAAGCGGTGTTGTTGTCATCAATCATGACGATTTCCAGACGGTCCAGCTTGACGTTGTCTTTATCCCAGTAGGTAGGGCTCTTGGTAAACACGATTTTGCTCTTGTGCTCCCAAGATTCCATGTTGAATGGTCCGTTGGAGACGATCGTTTTTGCTTCTCCTGCCCAATTCGGGTTGCCCTCCACGGTTTTTTGATGGAGAGGGAACAAGGTTGGGAAGAAGGTCAGCTCACGGAAAAACGGAGTAGGAGACTTCAAGTCGAATTCGACCGTGTAGTCGTCCAGCGCTTTTACACCTACGTCCTCGGCTTTGCCTTTGCCCGTGTTGAATTCTTCTCCGCCTTTGATGTAGTAGAGCTGGTAGGCGTATTCGGAAGCCGTTTTCGGATCCAGATTGCGTCTGATCGCATAGACGAAATCATTCGCGGTCACAGGGTCGCCGTTGTTCCACTTGGCTTCCTTGCGAATCTTGAAGGTGAATTTCGTGTAATCCTCGTTGTTGGTGAAGCTCTCCGCTGTGGCGTTGGTCAGTTGACCATTCAGGTCGTAGTTGGTCAGACCTTCGAACGCAGCGTAGATCATGTCAAACGAGTCTGCGTCGACAGCGATCCCAGGGTCCATGGAAGGCGGCTCGCTGTTAATGCTCCAGTGCAACACCATCGGTTCTGTCTTTGTAGCCTCAGTCGGTGCTGCTGGAGTCTGTGCAGATGAATCGGGTGTGGTCGGCTGAGATGTGTTGGAACAGCCTGCTAGAACCCCACCAAATAACAGGGTTAGACAGGTTGCCAGTGCAAGGCCCTTTTTCATAGTGATCCCCCTTGAAGAAAATGAAAGCATGTATTCAGAATATTTCTTTCTCTTTTTAAAGGCAATTCAAAACTTATCTTTATCGGCAAAAATATTCGTGATCCTGTTCGTTTTTCCTAGTGTTCATGCTACCCCATTACGTGGAGGCATCCTTGTCTGATATAGTAGGAGTTACATATCTCAAATTCATGATCAGGAGCTAATCGGAACTATGTACAAAATAGGTGTGGTGGGCCCGCCCCCTTCAGTAGAGCGGATTTTGGCAGTCGCCAATGAGTTTGAACACGGCATCGAATTTGTCCCGATCACCTATGAGGATGCGAAGGTCGTGAGCAGCATTGTCTCGGAGCGTAATTGGGAATTCAATGGATGGTTCTTTTCGGGGCCGATCCCGTTCACCATTGCCAAAAACGCACTGAGTCAGGACGCGAACATCGTGTATTGTCCGCCAACCGGATCGAATCTGTATCGCTGCTTCATTCAGATGTCGATTGAGCATGATGAGGTCGTCAAGCGCGTGTCCGTCGACATGATCGAATCAGAAGGGATGTATCTGCAAGAATCGTTGTATGAGCTCGACATTCCCGAAGAGGACATGCATGTTTTGACGTACGACGAGAATTACGACGCGGAGAAAATCATCCAATTTCATCTCGACCTGTGGAAGGAAGGGAAGACGCAAGGGGCCTTTACGACGCTCTTTGCTGTAGAGCGTGCGCTGCAAAAGGAAGGCATACCCGTCTACCGGGTACTGATGACGAAAATGGAAATCCGGCAAGCCATGAAAATCGTGATTGAAAAAGCGAAAAGTTCGTATTTCAAAGATACTCAGATCGGCGTAGAAATCATCGAGCTGGAGCAGATGGACAAGATCGCGGAACGGGCAAAAACGAGATTTCACCTGCAGCATTTGGAGCTGAAAATCAGACAGATCCTGCTGCTTTTGTGCGAAAAGCTGGATGGCTCGCTCTTGGCCAACGGCAACGGCCGCTATCAGATTTTCAGTACACGCGGCGCGATCCAACGGGAGATCGAGATGCTCCGGAACACGGTTCAGCAGCTATCGCTGGAAGCGGATGTCCCAGTTGCAGTCGGCGTAGGGTTTGGGGAAACAGCCTTCTCGGCGGAAAACAATGCCCGTAAGGCGATCCAGCATGCGAAGGAAAGGCCCGAATTCGGGATTGTCATCGTTCAGGATGATGGCGTCATCATCGAATCGGTGGGGGAAACGGAGCAGCTGTCGTACTCGTACCGTTCCAGCGACAGAGAGCTGCTGGACAAGCTGAACAAGGCCAATGTCAGCGTCAAAACCTATCACAAGATCGAAGCGCTGATACAGCGAATGGGCTGGAGCACGTTTACCACGACGGACATCGCATCTTATTTGTCCATGACGGTACGCAATGCTCAGCGGATCATGGGAAGCCTCTGCGAATTCGGTCTGGCTGAATTAAAAGGTGAGGAACAGCAAGCGGTGCGAGGCAGACCGAAGAAAATGTATACGTTGAAAAAGTGAGGAAACACTCGAATCTATCGGGTGTTTTTTTGTGTGTATATCAACAAAGCCGAAGCGGAATGGAAAAAGAGAAACACGGTCTTAAGCGTCCACCCCTGAGATTCAACTTGAAACGGCTACTTTGGACGCGGTTTCGCTTTTTCCTCTTCCCCCACAATAGCTGGATTATCGCGTTTTTCTCAAATGAAAATCTACGTGGAAGCTTTTGTATTTTGCAAGAAATCAAACAATTGTATTGAAAAAAATTAACGCACGCTATATAATTCAATTAAACGAAATTGTCTCTTTATATTCGTATATTGAGAAATCAGCCAGACAACACGAAAGGAGAACTTGCTTACAGCTTTTATCTGAAGCGAAATTGAAAGGGCTTTCATTTGTTGCTTCAAAAGACTGATCACTCACTCAGCAGTGAGTTGCAAGAAAAAGAAATTTAGAAAACGGCCCGAGGGGGATTGCTCTATGAGTGCACAACCAGCAAAAATCAACCAACATGAGCAACATTCAGATGGAGTCGGCCTTTTGAAATGGGTCGAGCGGATCGGGAACAAGCTGCCAAATCCGTTCATGCTGTTCCTTTATCTGATTGCAATATTGATGGTCGTAACAGCGCTGCTGTCCTTTTTTCATGTAACAGCGATTGACCCGATCAAGAATGAACAGGTAGCTGTCAAAAACTTGCTGAGCCAAGAAGGGCTGCAATGGCTGCTGCCCAACATCATCAAAAACTTCTCAGGATTTTTACCGCTTGGCTCCATTTTGACCTTGATGCTCGGGGTAGGGCTTGCTGAGAAAGTCGGGCTTCTGGAAGCGGTTATTCGCAAAATGTCGCTCCGCGTAAGCGCTAGGTATGCGAGCTATTTGGTAGCATTCATCGCGTTTTTCAGCCACGTTTCCTCTGATGCTGCTTTCGTTATCATGCCTCCACTCGGAGCATTGATTTTCCTTGCTGTAGGTCGTAACCCGATAGCGGGTCTGCTGGCCGCGATCGCTGGTGTCGGTTCTGGTTTTTCTGCGAACATCCTGATTGTGACCACCGACGTGCTGCTCTCCGGTATCAGCTCGGAGATTTCCAAGGCCGTTGATCCGAATGTAACCGTAAGCGTTTTGGACAACTGGTTCTTCATGTCCGCTTCCGTCATCTTGCTGTCTGCGGCCATCGGTTTTATCACAGACAAGTTTGTCGAACCGAAGCTGGGTGTCTACAAAGGGGAGAAACGCAGCAAGCTGGAAGATTTGTCTGACATTCAAAAGAAAGGCCTGCGTGCAGCAGGGATCGCCGCGCTGGTGTTCATCGCTGTACTCGCAGCATTGGTTCTGCCTGCAAACGGTATCCTGCGCGATCCAAAACAAGGCACCATCGTTCCTTCTCCATTCATTTCAGGCATCGTGCCAGTCATCTTGCTGTTCTTCTTCACAGTAGCGATCACATACGGTATTCGAGTAGGCATGATCAAAAAGCAAAACGACATTCCTGCTTTGCTGACCGACCCGATCAAAGGAATGGCTGGATTCATCGTCATGGTGTTCCCGCTGTCTCAATTCGTGGCGATGTTTAACTGGAGCAACATGGGTAGCTTCCTCGCCCTGTCCATTACAGACGTGCTGGAAAAAATGAACATGACTGGAGCACCGGTCTTTATCGGCTTGATGTTCCTGTCCGCGTTCCTCTGCATGTTCATCGCCAGCGGTTCGGCGATTTGGTCTCTCTTGGCGCCGGTGTTCGTTCCGATGTTCATGGCTTTGGGATTCCACCCTGCATTTGCGCAAATTGCATTCCGGGTAGCCGACTCTTCCGTGATTCCGTTCGCGATCGTGTCGCCGTTCATCCCGCTGTTCCTGGGCTTCTTGCAGGAATACAAAAAAGATGCCAAGCTGGGAACCTACTATTCCTTGATTCTGCCTTACCCGATCGCCATCTTCATTCTTTGGACACTGATGCTGGTCGTCTGGTATTTCGTAGGCTTGCCAATCGGTCCTGGGGTCTATCCGCATCTCTAATGGCGTGAGTGCCCCAGAGTTAACAGGAGGTATTGAGTAATGTTGGATCTGGTTTCATTACGAAGAGATTTTCACATGCATCCGGAAGTTGGTTTCACGGAATTTCGTACAGCTTCGAAAGTGGTAGAAATTCTGACTTCCCTGGGCTATGACGTGATTTATGGACAAGACGCGCTGGACGGGCCTTCTCGCAGAGGCCTTCCGGCGCAGGGAGTGTTAGAAGAAGCTTACGAACGGGCATTGCGTGATGGCGCGAACCCTGCCATTGTGGAAAAAATGCGCGGCGGCTACACGGCTGTGATCGGTGTGAAAAAAGGGAAAACGGATGGACCTACCGTTGCTTTCCGCTTCGATATGGATGCTTTGCCCGTACTGGAAAGCACAGATGGGGATCATTTCCCAGAGGCAAACGGCTTCCGTTCCCGCTATGAAGGGAACATGCACGCTTGTGCCCACGACGGTCATACCACCCTTGGTCTGGGGCTGGCGGAAAAGCTGGCAAACGGTGATTTTGCCGGTACGCTCAAATTGATCTTCCAACCTGCTGAAGAAGGTGTGCGCGGCGCTTACTCGATCGTGCAAAAAGGGCTCCTGGACGATGTCGACTACCTTTTCTGCCAGCACTTGGGAGTCAATGTACCATTGGGTGAAATTCACGGCGGCTCGCACGGATTGCTCGCCACCACCAAAATGCTCGCACATTTCCACGGTGTGTCTTCCCACGCCGGAGCATCGCCGGAGCATGGGAAAAACGCCTTGCTGGGTGCAGCTACTGCTTTGCTCAACATTCATGCGATTACGCGTTTTAGCACAGCAGCGACCCGCATCAACGTAGGGGTGCTGGAAGGCGGAACTGCAGCGAACATCATCCCGGCTTATGCCAAAATGATCGTGGAGACCCGCTCCGAGACAGAAGAGGTCAATGCGGAGGTAGAAAAACGGGTACGAAACATCATTGCGAGCAGTGCAGCGATGCACGAGCTGGACTATGCGATTGAGGTCATCGGGGCGGCCATCCCAATCAACTACGATGAAGATATGGCAGACTTGGCTTTGGAAGAAGCGAGACACGTCGAAGGGTTCCACTCCTTTAAAAAGGGCGAATATAACGCGATGGGCAGCGAGGATGCCAGCTTCATGATCAAGCGCGTACAGGAGCGCGGCGGCAAGGGAACGTACATGTCGATTGGTACGGATATCCCGGCACCTCACCACCATCCGAAGTTCGATATTCAGGAAGAAATTCTTCCGCGCAGTGTCGAACTGCTCACTCGCATTGCAAAACGGCTTCTTACTTAAGAAACCCTTCTATTAGTCGCACTCGCCTACCCTTACAGCAAAATAGAGAGGATGTTTCTACATGCATACACAACGGATTGCAGACATGATCGAAAGCAAAAGAGAGTCGTTTATCAAAGTAGCTGACCGCATCTGGGAATTTGCGGAGACGCGTTTTGAAGAGTACCAGTCGGCTGAGCTGCTCGCGAACACCCTGGAGAGCGAAGGGTTTACCGTAGAGAGAGGTGTCGGCGGGATCAAGACGGCTTTTGTCGGAAGCTTCGGAAGTGGCAGCCCGGTTGTGGCGATCTTGGGAGAATTTGATGCCCTGTCCGGCATGAGCCAGAAAAAAGGACAGGCAAAACAAGAAGCGTTGGTGCCGGGAGCGAACGGACACGGCTGCGGGCACAATCTGCTCGGGACCGCTTCCCTGGCAGCAGCGGTAGCGGTCAAGCAATACATGGAGGAAAACAACCTGCCAGGTACCGTTCGCTACTATGGATGCCCGGGTGAAGAGGGCGGCTCCGGCAAGACCTTCATGGCGCGTGCAGGGCTGTTCGATGACGTGGATTTTGCCCTTTGCTGGCATCCGATGGGCTACAACAGCATCATGGCGATGAACTCGCTGGCGAACTATCAGGTGTACTTCAAGTTCAGCGGGAAAAGCTCCCACGCAGCTGCAAGCCCGCATCTCGGACGAAGCGCACTGGACGCGGTCGAGCTGATGAACGTCGGCGTGAACTACCTGCGTGAGCACATCATCCCGGAAGCACGTGTGCACTATGCGATCACGAATTCTGGCGGACTTTCCCCGAATGTAGTGCAGCCGTACGCGGAAGTGCTCTATCTGGTGCGAGCACCGATCGTGGCTCAAGTGCAGGAGATCTACGAGCGTGTCTGCAAAATCGCCAAAGGCGCTGCGCTCATGACAGAGACCGAAGTGGAAATCGTGTTTGACAAAGCCTGCTCCAACCTCATTCAAAACAAGACACTGGAACAGGTCATGTATCGCAACTTCCAGGAGCTCGGGGTGCCGGTGCACGATGAAGAAGAGCTGCAGCTGGCCAAAGCCGTTCGTGCGACTTTGACTGAACAGGAGCTCCGTACATCCGAAGTGCAGACGCCAGGAGGCCCTGACGCGGACATGGTGACATGGCTGAATGAGTATACGGGAGAGCTGCGACCGCTGAACGGTTCTACAGACGTCGGGGATGTAAGCTGGATTACACCGACGGCGCAATGCACGACCGCTTGCTTTATCAACGGCTCGACACTGCATTCCTGGCAATGGGTAACGCTGGGCGCGACATCCATGGCTCATAAAGGAATGCTGCACGCTGGGAAAGTCATGGCATCTACGGCAGTGGACATGCTGAAAAACCCAGAGATGATCGACAAAGCCAAAGCGGAGCTGAAAGAGCGTCTCGGCAACTCTACCTATGTGAATCCAATCCCTGAAGGCGTCATGCCATCTGTTAAGAAGTAAGCAGTCCTGGAAAACACGAAATAGCAAGTTCTTCCCAAGCCGACGGTTCTTACATGACAAGAATCGTCGGCTTTTTCTTTATCAACCTAGTAGATGGTGGTGGGAGAAGCAGGTTTCCGATCTGCGCTCCGGCCTACACCCTACGATGAGGATAAGACTGTCCGCTCCACAACGATTCACGGGGAAGCGGTAAAGCAGTAGCCGGTTCCCAGCGAATACAGGGGTACCGCTTCTGAATCCCGTGAATTCGTTGTTCCGCTAGGTTGGGTTCCGGAGTCGCTCCGCCTGGAAACCTGCTTCTCCTGCGAGCTGTTGTGGTTTCTAGCTACAGGAGAAATAAGCGCAAGCTCTTAGGAACACCGACCGAAGCGCAATGGAATAAACGAAACACGCCTTTAAGCGTCCACCTCTGAGGAGCTCCCTGAGACGGCTGCTTTGGACGCGGTTTCGTTTTTTACAGGGAGCTGGACAGGGATGACCCCAGCGGGTGTTCCTGCAAAGCTGGAGTGTTTTCTCCTTTTTCCTCCCCACCACTACAGTCTGGCCGAGTATAGGTTTAAGTAAGATTTACACACCTTCCACGAGACATCCATTCAGACTTAACACGCCTCTGCTAGAGTAAGGGTATAGCCGCAATCGGAAGGAGGCGTGGGAGAATGGACATACGAATTGAACTGGCAAAAAGGGACGATTTCTCCGAGATGATTCAGCTGGCAGATTTGACGCTGCCGGATCGCATGAATCTGCACGAATTGAAGAAGTACATCGAGCTGTTTCCCGAACTGATCTTCAAGGCAACCCATGAAGGCAAGTTAATCGGCTTTGGGTGTGCGGGAATCGACATGTATCAGACGACGGGCTGGCTCTTGTTCAGCAATGTGCACCAGGAGTATCAGGGCAAAGGGATCGGCAAAAAGCTGGTTGAAGCACGTCTGCAGGCTCTGCGTCAACACACCACCCTCCAGCGTGTTCTCGTCACCGTCAGCGAAACCAATATCAAATCCATCCGGGCGTTAGAAGCATTCGGCTTTACGCTCGCGAAAAAGGAAGAGGACTACTATGGGACAGGCAAGCAGCGCAACATCATGGAGCTGCCTATGCTGACCATACCAAACCTAGCGGACAAAGAAGCAGGAGTGGCGATGAACCCTCTCTTGTAAAGAAAGCTTGCATCTGAGTAGAAAAAGACCGATGTCTCCCGCGTAGATGGCAGGGGCATCGGCTTGTTTTTGCAGAGTCGAGGAAGAGAGAGAAAAGTAAAAAAATTAAAAATTTAAGGATTGAATTGAAAGCGCTCTCCATTTATACTGAGGACATTGAAACGTTTCATTCGCAAAATTCAATTAAATATTATATGATCATCAAGCTATATAGGAGTTTCTCCTTTATTTTTTTGAAAATCATTGAAACGTTTCACTATCATCAAGTAATAAGCAAGAACAAAGAACTGATAAAAATGAAGAACGATGGAAAATCGAGTGTGTTTAGTAAAAAATGGCCGATCAATCCCATGCGTATGATTCCATGCAGGTTGTGAGATGAGGCCTATTTTTACGAACTGTAGTGAAACGTTTCATTATTTACAGAGAAGCTCTGAACTGCCAAAAAATCAATGGAGGGGAAAGTATGAGCCAAGCAGTGAATCGGATGAAAAAATTCCTGAATGATCCGGAAAATGTGGTGGATGAAATGCTGGAAGGGTTGCTCCTCGCTCATCCAAACCAGTTGAAGAGTGTGCGCAGTGACAATCGTGCACTAGTCAGAGCGGGCGGTCCCACCAATGGAAAGGTCGCCATTGCGACGGGAGGCGGCTCGGGACATTTGCCGTTGTTCTTGGGTTACGTGGGGCCAGGGATGCTGGATGGCGTCGCTGTGGGTAATATTTTTGCTTCGCCGAGTGCGAGGCAGATGCTGGATGTAACTCGTGCCATCAACAGTGGTGCCGGTGTTTTGTACATATACGGTAATTACGGCGGGGATGTCATGAACTTCGATATGGCCGCAGAGCTTGCCGAGATGGAGGACATTCGGGTGGAGACGGTAGTCGCTACTGATGATGTGGCCTCCATGCCCAAAGGGAACGAAGCGGGACGACGTGGTGTTGCAGGAATGTTCTACCTGTATAAGCTGGCTGGTGCAAAGGCGGAGCAAATGGCTACCCTCGATGAAGTGAAGCGTATTGCGGAAAAGGCAAATGCCAACGTGCGTACCATGGGAGTGGCTCTGACTCCGTGCATCCTTCCGGCAGTCGGGCATCCGACGTTTACCATCGGAGAGGGAGAGATGGAAATCGGAATGGGGATTCACGGTGAGCCAGGCATCCATCGCGGCACGATCGAGACCGCAGAAGAAGTCGCTAAATCTCTAGTGTCCACCATCCTGCAGGACTTGCCAATCGAAGCTGGAAATGACGTCTCCGTACTGATCAATGGCTTGGGGGCAACTCCTTTAGAAGAGTTGTATGTGGTCTATCGCTCCGTTCATCAGCTTCTGGCAGAAAAGGGAATCCGCGTCTACCGGCCATATATCGGGGAGTTTGCGACTTCTATGGAAATGGCAGGATTGTCCGTCTCCATTTTGAAGCTGGATGACGAACTGCGCGAATTGCTCGATGCTCCTTTCCAGACTCCGTTTCATGTACAGCAATCCTAAGAGAGGAGGGAGCGGCGTGAGAGAAACCCTCGTGTTTGAAGATGTTCAGGCGGTCCTGCAAGAAGTGGGCAAGAGAATGGATGAGAACAAAGACTTCCTTTGTCAATTGGATGGAGCATTGGGAGACGGAGATATCGGGCTGACCATGTCAAACGGTTTTCGTGCGGTCAACGATCATCTGATTGCCACAGCCGAGAGCGATATCGGAAAGGCATTGATGAGCGCTGCGCTGGAAATGGGAGAAGCCGTAGCCTCCACGATGGGAACCTTGATGTCATCTGCATTGTTCCGAGCAGGCAAAGCCATTCAGGGAAAAACGGAGCTTGCTCCCGATGAGGTCATCCTGCTTTTTCAGGCGATCGTTCAAGGATTGAAGGAACGCGGGAAAGCGAATGTCGGCGACAAGACGATTCTGGATTCGCTGGTACCAGCTGTCGAAGCGATGCAAAAGGCGCGGGGTGAGGGCAAGTCACTGGTAGAAACGATGCTGGCCGCATCTGAGGCTGCGGACAAAGGCGCCAAAGAAACGATAGACATGCAGTCCCTGCATGGTAGAGCAGCGAGATATTTGGAGCGCTCGATCGGTCACCAGGACCCCGGCGCGGCAGTGGGAGCTCTTTTTGTCAAAGGTTTTTCCGATGGGATCACAGCCGCGATGCTGCGATAGAGAGAAATGGGCTAAAGAAGAGGAGATGACGATATGAAGCATTTGCACGGTGTCACAACAGCGATGGTTACCCCGTTTGGTGAAGATGGTCAGGTGGACCATGACCAGATGAGGAACTTGACGGAGTTCTTGATTTCCAAAGGAGTTCATTGCCTTTATCCATTGGGAACCACAGGCGAAATGCTCCGTTTGTCGGTGCAAGAGCGAAAAGAGGTCGCCCAGACAGTCGTGAAAGCGGCGGCCAATCGGGTAACGGTATTCATCCATGTCGGTGCCATGAATCAAGAGGACACGATTGAACTCGCGAGACATGCGCATGAAGTCGGTGCAGATGGTGTAGGCGTAGTAACTCCCGTATTCTTTGGAGCCACTGACAAAGAGCTGGAGGAGTACTTCGTAGCTGTCGCATCCAGCGTCCCTGCTGATTTTCCGGTCTATCTCTACAACATTCCGCAATGTGCGGCAAACGATCTGAAGAGCGATGTCGTCCAGAGAATCGCGAGCCGCTGCAAAAATGTGATCGGGATTAAGTACAGCTATCCGGATATGCTGAGGACCAACGAGTATCTCGCAGTAAACCAAGGCACCTTTTCGGTATCGCACGGGACAGACCGATTGTTCTTGGCTGGGCTCGCTATGGGCTGTGAAGGAACGGTTTCCGGGGTCTCCTGTGTGTACCCTGAGCCGTTTGTAGCACTCTATCAAGCGTTTCAAGACCATGACCTGGAAAAAGCGAGAGAGCTGCAGCGAATCGCCATCCGGTATTGCGAAACCTTAAAAAATGGCAGCAACATGGCTTATTTTAAAGCAGCGTTGCGAATGAGAGGGATCGATGTCGGCAAAATGAGAGAGCCTCAGCTCGATCTGACAACAGAAGAGAGAGAGGCGTTGCAAGCGTGTCTGCAAAAGCTCGATGAAGCATCGAAGGAAGTTGTCTGCCAGTCATAGGACACCTGCGACTGAACCAGCAGCACAGTAGAGTGAGGGTACCGCCGCCTTCCTCAGAAATCCCTGACGCAGATTGCCTCCTTTGCCTTTGCTCCGGGTCGCTGTATTTCCGTAACTGACAGCGAATGCTATAATGTCGGTGAAACGTTTTACTATGTTTTGGAGGTATCGATGAAAAAGGTCACGATTAAAGACGTAGCAAAACAAGCCGGCGTATCGATTGGTACGGTTTCAAAAGTGTTAAATGACAAAGGATATGTGAGCGGCGGGATATACAAACGGGTAACCGATGCGATCCAGGAGCTGAACTATCAGGTGAATGCGAATGCGCGAAGCCTGAAAGCCTCCAAGACAAACAAGGTCGGGGTCATCGTACAGGATATTTCCAATCCGTACATGATGTCGATTGCGAAAACCATCGAAGATAAAATCCGTCCCAGTCATTATCACATGCTCGTCATGAGCCACAATGAAGATCCTGATACCGAACGCGAACTGCTGCAGTTGATCTTGGAACAAAGGGTGGATGGACTGGTTCTGGTCCCCACGAGCGGTAATGCGGACATGATTCAGAAAGTTCTGGACCATAAAATCCCGGTCGTGCTGGTCGATCGCAAGGTAGAGGGCATCACGACAGATTACATTGTCGATGACAATTATTACGGTTCCTATGAATCGATCGCCTACCTTCATTCGTTGGGCCATAAACGGATCGGAGTCATCTATGGAACGACGAACAGCTCGATCGGGAAAGAACGGTACGAAGGTGCTGTAGATGCTCTCAAGCATTTTGGGTGCTCCAATGAAGAGGCGTTGCTGGTCTCGGGGAAATTCAAGGCGGAGGACGCCTACAAAGCGACCATCGAGCTGTTGTTCTTGCCCGAGCCGCCGACTGCTATCTACTGCTGCAACAACACCATGACGGTAGGAATGCTAAAAGCCATCCAGGAACAAGCCTGGCGCTTTCCTGAGGACGTTTCCATCATTTCATACGGAGATCTGAATCAATGGGAACTGATTCAGCCTCCCTTGACGCTGATGACACAGCCGCTCAAGAGAATTGGGGTGGAGGCAGCCATTATCCTCAAAAATCGACTGACGATGGAAGAGCCGTTTCCACCCAAGCAAATCGTGATAAAGCCGGAGCTGCTGGTACGTGCATCCTGTGCCAGAAGATCAGAAGGGGAGTAGGGAAATCCCTTTTGCAAGCCATTCGCATCCATTGACAAGCGAGATGACGAGAGCATTGAAAGCGTTTTCGAGAAGGTGAACGTATCCCAGTAAGGATGTGGTTTCGATGAAGAGGCAAAATGCAGGCGTATGGGTCGGGGGCATCGTGGTTCTTTTTGCCTTGATTATCTTTATCCAATCGCTTTCCCTGAAGTACTACACCAAATTCGGCCCTGGACCTGGTCTGTTTCCCATATGGCTAAGTGGCATTCTTCTGCTGATCGGCATCGCGTACATATGGCACTCTTTGAGAAAAGAAGTGATTACCTGGGCCGATATTTTACCAAAAGGACGAGAAATGGGAAACGTGTTGTCGGTCATTCTCGCCGTGGCCATTTTCATGATCATTGTTAATGTGACGGGTTTTATCATCGCGAGCACGGTTCTTCTCTTCATTCTTTTGCGCCGGGAGTATAAATGGTACACAGGCTTGGGGATTTCCTCTGGAGTATCGATTGTGCTGTTTCTCGTTTTCAAATCTTTTTTTACGATTCCGCTACCCGTTAACATGTTTGGGTGGTAAGGAGGGGGAAGATGGAAGCACTTGGACAACTAATCGGTGGATTTGAGACAGCCTTCACCTGGTGGAATCTATTGTATTGTCTGATTGGGGTCACAGTGGGGATGCTGGTAGGGGTTCTTCCCGGGCTCGGCCCTACTACGGGTACCGCTTTATTAATCCCTATGACCTTTGGAATGGAGCCTGTATCGGCCATCATCATGCTTTCGGGAATTTACTATGGGTCCATGTATGGAGGAACGATTACTTCTGTCTTGATCAATACGCCAGGCGAAGCGGCATCCGTGATTACTTGTCTGGATGGTCATCCTTTGGCAAAGCAGGGAAGAGCCGGCGTCGCATTGGGTGTCGCGGGGATCGGCTCTTTTATCGGAGGGACGATCTCCATAATCGGTCTTGCTTTTATAGGCCCTGCGTTGGCGGAACTGGCACTCAAATTTGGGCCGCCCGAGTTTTTTGCCCTCATGATATTCGGTCTGATCATGGTGATCGGCCTGATGGGCAGATCTTTGATCCGTGGCTTAATCGCTGCTTTTATGGGACTGATTCTGTCTCTGATCGGAATGGACCCGGTCTCGGGTGCTGTCCGCTTTACGTTTGGGGAAGCGCACTTGATGAACGGTCTGGATCTCGTCACCGTGGCAATGGGACTATTCGGACTTTCTGAAATCCTGTTCGGAATGGAAAATCTGCAAAATTTGGATAAGCCGGCAAAGGTAAAGGGTCTCCTCCCGCGCAAGGAAGAGTGGAGACCGACACTGAGTGCCATCGGACGAGGGACTGGTCTTGGCTTTTTCGTAGGACTGATCCCCGGCTCGAATTCGGTCATACCTGCAATCCTTTCCTACACCTTGGAGAAGCGGATTGCCAAGGATCCTTCCCGCTTTGGGAAAGGGGCCATTGAAGGAGTGGCTGGGCCGGAAACAGCAAACAACTCGTACTGCGGCGCAGCATTGATCCCTTTATTTACACTGGGAATACCCAGTTCACCTACGATCGCGATTATACTGGGAGCCTTCATCATGCACGGCCTGACTCCGGGGCCGACGCTCTTCCAGAACAATCCTGATTTCGTGTGGGCCATCATTGCGAGCATGTTTATCGGGAACCTGATTCTTTTGATCATGAATCTCCCGATGGCAGGGATGTGGGCCAAAATTGCGGCGGTGCCTCCCAAGTTGCTGTACCCGCTCATTCTGATCATTTCCATCATCGGTGCATACACAGTGAGCAACAGTTTGTGGGATGTCGGTGTCATGTTCGTATTCGGGATCGTCGGTTATGTCATGAAGAAGCTGGATATCCCGATGGCGCCCATCGTCTTGACCTTTGTCCTGAGTAAATTGATGGAAAACTCCTTGCTGCAGTCGATCAAAATGCTTGAAGGGAATGTCCTGCATTTGTTTGCGAGGCCGATCTCCGGGACGCTGCTGGTGCTTTCCCTCATCGTTCTGGTTTTGAGCGTCATTGCAGAAGTGAAGAAGAAGAAAGCGAGCTTCGCGGGAGATGTAGAAATGTAGTCACAACGTACAGGTTTTTGCTTTGCAGCGGTGTCGTGAGAAAGCGAAAAATCAAGCCAAAGGGAGGATCAAGGGATGAAAAAGATTACATGGGGTTTGATCGGATTGTCACTAGCGCTCGTGGTGGGATGCAGCTCGCAAGGGGGACAGGCAGGAGGGCAATCGGGACAGGCAGAGGGGAAAAAGTATCCGGAAAAAGAAATCACCCTCGTCGTTCCATACGCGCCGGGGGGAGCATCCGATAGTACAGCGCGAATCATTGCCAAGAACATGGAAGAAAAGCTGAAAGTGCCGATTGTCACGGTGAACAAGACGGGAGGTACGGGGGGTGTGGGCATGACCTTTGTCCAGAGCAGCCCAAATGATGGGTATACCATTGGCTATGTACCGGTAGAGATGACGATGCACAAAGCCCTTGGTCTGTCGGAGCTGGAGCCAAGCAAGTTCGACCTGCTCGGTCAAGCGACGATGATCCCTGCAGCCATCACTGTTCCTGCTGACGCTCCTTACAACACCATTGAGGAATTTGTGGAGTACGCCAAACAGAATCAAGGAAAGATCAAGGTAGGCAATTCAGGCGTAGGCTCCATTTGGCATATTGCTTCCACTGCATTTGCCAATAAAGCGGGTGTGCAGTTTACCGATATTCCGTTTGACGGTGCGGCTCCTGCAGTGACTGCCTTGATGGGGAACCACGTAGATGCGGTGGCGGTCAGTCTCGGGGAAGTAAAGAGCGGAGTGGAAGCCAAAAAACTGAAAGTGCTGGCTGTCATGAGTGCAGAGCGTGACAAAAACTTTCCGGATATCCCGACTCTGAAGGAAAAAGGGTTGGATGTGGAAGTGGTAGGATGGGGAGGCTTTGTCCTGCCAAAAGGAACTTCGGAAGAGTATAAGAATGTATTGGCGGATGCTCTGAAAGGAGCAGTCGAGTCCGACGATTTCAAAAAGTTCGCGAGCGAGCGCGGGATGTCGGCCGTGTACAAATCACCGACAGACTTTACGGCATTTGCCGAGCAGCAATTCAAGTTTTTCTCGGACTTTATTCCGACGCTGGATTTGAAATAAAAGAAATGACGGGGGACCCTTGGAATATCATTGCCGCTCAGATGCATGAATAATACAAGTAAAAGCGAAGGCCTGAGTGAATAAGAGATCACACAGGCCTTTTTCTTTTTGGTTACTGCCCGATGATCACGCGCTCTTTCGGATGATGGTAGCGGACGATCTGGTCTTTCCGTTTCAGGAACAGCAGCAGGTTGATAATCCCGATTCGGCCAATGACCATGGTGATGATCAGAATCAATTTGCCCCCTGTGCCGAGATGCGAGGTAATGCCGGTGGACAAGCCGGTGGTACCAAAGGCAGAGCAAACCTCGAACAAAACATGCTGGAAAGGGAGGTCCTCCAGCCACACCAGCAGCATGACGGCCGTAAAGACGAGGATGACGGCGACGAAGAAAACGGTGAACGAGCGCATGACGTCCTCGTCGACGAGCTCCCTGCCGAATACTTTGACGTCCTTGAATCCGCGCATGTTGGCAAAAACAGACGCCACCAGCACAAAGAACGTCGTCGTCCGAATCCCCCCGCCGACACTGCTCGGAGAGGCCCCGATGAACATCATCCCGGATAGCATCATCAAGGTAGGAGTAGAGAGCAGGCTGATATCCATGGTTGTCAGACCGCCGCTTCGGGATGAAACGGAGTGAAACAAAGAGTAGAACAAGATCTGGTCCCACGTCTGGCCTTGGAAAAAGGCGCTGCGCTCAAACAGGTAGATGAGCAAGGCACCCGCTACGATGAGCGAGAAAAAGGTCAAGGTCGTGATTTTGGTAAACAAGGTAAACGTAAAGCGCTGCTTTGCACGGCGATAGGAAAGGTAGCTTCTCAGCTCGACAAGCACCGGGAAGCCAATCGCCCCACAGATGATCAGAATCATGACGATCGACTGGAAGATGTAATCGTGCGTAAACCCAAGCATCGAATTTCCATATAGGTCAAAGCCCGCGTTGGTAAATGCGCTGACGGATGCGAAATAGCCATGATAGAAAGCGGTATACCAATCCTCGTAATAGCCGGCTAAAAGAAAGTGAGTTCCCAGCAATATCGTACCGGCCAGCTCAATCATCAGGGCGATGACGAGAATATTTCGCATCAGATCGACCAGACCGGATAAGGTAGAACGGTTGTGGTCGGTCGCAATCCAGATTCGCTGCTCCAGGCCGATTTTCTGCCCCAGCAGTAGCCAAAAAAAGGTGCCCAATGTCATGATCCCGATCCCGCCTACCTGAAAGAGCAAGGTTAAAAAGAGAATCCCGTACTCATTGAAGACCTCATGGACCGTGATCACGGTGAGCCCGGTGACGCTGATGGCACTCGTCGCAGTGAACAGAGAGTCGATAAATGACAGCGAGACTCCTGGATGATGAAAGAATGGCAAGAGCAATAGCAATGTGGAGACGAGGATGAGTCCCACATAAAAAAAGACAATGATCTGTACGGACGTCAATCGACGTTTTTGAGAGGATGATAGCAAAACGAATGGCCTCCTGGTTCATACTCGTAAGGGTAATCATACCAAAAAAAGCGAGGAAGCAAAAATAGTACGAGCTAGAATGAGGAGGGTGAGTACATACTCCTTGGAAAATGAGGGAAAATAGATTGTGCTTTCCAAAGGGGGGGATATGTGTGAGCCGGCGACTTTCAGATATTCCAACAGGTTCAGTCGAGAGAGATGCTGCTGCGATTCAGGAGCTTCTCCAATATAGCGACGACTTGCAAATTCAGGATTTCGGGCGGGATTGCGAACAAGTGAAGCTGATGTTTTTCGATACGTTGACAGACAGCCAGTCCATTCACGAACAAGTTCTGCAGCCCATCCTTCAAAAACCGGGCGCTGCGATCGCGGACTGTTTGCCAGCCGCCTCGGTCAGCACCGTCCAAACGCTGAGCGAAGCGACTTCGTATTTGCTGAAGGGGTATGTGATCGTACTCCTTACCGGGCAGCAAGACATCGTATGCATCGCAGCCAAATCGAGCTTTACCCGTTCCGTTGATGAACCCGTGAATGAAAAGGTGGTTCGCGGAGCGCATGACGGTTTTATTGAAAATTTGAATGTGAATGTCCATCTGGTCCGGAAAATGATTGAAAATCGGCAATTAACGGTCACGTATTATACCATCGGAAGGGAGACACAGACGCGGGTAGCCCTTCTATATATGAATAACCTGGCAAACAAACAGGTTGTCCAGGAGATGGAAAAACGAATTCAAGCCATCCATGCAGATAGCATATTAGGGACCAATTTTATCGAAGAGTATGTTGAAGACACTCCCTACTCCCCGTTTCCCCAGCTTCTCAGTACAGAGCGCCCTGACCGGGTCACGGCTAATCTGATGGAAGGTAGGGTGGCGTTATTAGCCAGCGGGGCTCCTACGGCTCTGATTTTTCCGGTGACGTTCTTCGCGTTTTACCAATCTCCAGATGACTACAATAGCCGCTGGTTTGCAGGGACATTTTTTCGTTTGATTCGATTGATCAGCTTTTTCATCGCTATTTCATTTCCTGCCATTTACATCGCGACGGTTGCTTTTCGATTTGAAATTTTACCGAGCGACTTGATCATCGCGATCAAGCAATCGATCGATAAAGTTCCCTACCCGCCCTTGGTGGAAGCCTTCATCATGGAAATCACGATCGAACTGATTCGGGAAGCGGGGATTCGCTTGCCCTCGCCACTTGGGCAAACCATCGGCGTGATTGGCGGTATCGTGATCGGGCAAGCGGTGGTGCAGGCAAGCCTCGTCTCCAATATCATGGTCATCGTCGTGGCAATCACGGCGATAGCTGCCTATGTCGTCCCGTCCAATGAAATGGGCACAGCGGTTCGGCTGCTTCGGTTCGGATTCATGATCTCGGCAGCCACGCTCGGACTTTTGGGCATTGTATTGAGCTTTACGCTGCTACTTATTCACCTGTGCGCCCTAGAGTCCTTTGGCACACCTTATTTCGCGCCCCTTTCTACCGGTAAATGGAGGAATCTCAAAGATACGATAGTCCGCTTCCCGATGTGGAAAATGAGCAGCCGGCCCGTTGATGCAACTCCTCAAAGAAACACGCAAGAGACAATCTCTCGAGGGTGGCAACCAGATGATTCCAGAGAATAGGAAAATTTCTCCCCTTCAACTCATGTTCGTCATCATCCAGAGCCAAGTAGGTGCAGGTATTCTTTCGCTGCCCTATCAGGTCCACCTTTCTGCTAAAGGAGATAGCTGGATATCCATGCTGCTCTCGGGAGTGCTCGTACAGATCCTGATTGTGGGGTACTGGATGCTGATGAGCAGAAATCCCGGTTCCACCCTGTTCCGTTTGACAACAGAACGGACAGGGGCCGTTTTCGGATTCCTCATCAATCTGTGCTACATCGGGTACTTTTTGTTCATCGCTACACTCATTCAGCTCAACTATTATGCCATCATCAGCAAATGGGCTTACCCCAACACGCCCAAATGGCTTTTGCTGGGGCTGATGTTTTTGGTCTCGGCTTACTTATGCAAGCAGAGCCTTCAGGTCATCGCTCGATTTTATATCCTCCTGAGCTTTTTGCTGATTCCCGTCATTATCTTGCTCATCCTCGCCATCTCAAAAGGACATTTGATCTATTTGCTGCCAATTGGACAGGCAGGTCTCGGGAACATTTTCTTAGGGATAAAAAGCACCATTGTCGCCATGACCGGCTTTGAGGCGATATTCGTGCTGTTCCCGTATGTGCAAGGTTCCCCGAAAGTCATTTTGAAAAAGCTCATGGCGGCGAATCTCTTGGTCACGTTGTTGTACACGATGACTATTTTTGCTGCTATCACGATTTTTAACTCGAAGCAGCTTATGCTCATCCCGGAGCCGGTTTTATATATGCTAAAGGCTCTGTCTTTCATTGTAATCGAGCGGTTGGAATTCATTTTTCTATCGTTTTGGATAACAAAAGTGATCAGCTCTTCCGCCATCTTCATTTTTTTAAGTGCTGTTGGAATTTCTCATATGCTGAAAAAACAAAGCCACACTCGTTTGGCGGTTCCGGTATCCATGATTCCTTTTGTCATAGCCCTGTGGGCGGACGATCCGTTTATCACGGACAAGATGGCGGACCTGCTAGTAGTGATCAGTCCTGTCATCTTCATCATCATTCCTGCCGTTCTGCTCGTGATTTCTTCTCTTCAAAAAGGAAAAGGGAGGCAAAAGACCGCATGAAACCATCTTTGTTTGCAGCGGGTATCCTCGCTCTTCTCTTTCTCAGTGGATGTTGGGATCAACGAATATTAAAGGACAGAAACCTCATCATTTGCATAGGTAGAGACTTGGCGGAAGAGGGGAAAATTCAAAACTCCTTCGCATTGCTGACGCCAGCCATTAAGCAGACGAGCTCTCCTTCTTCATCGCAGCAACCAGGATCAGGAGCAGTGAGCGGAAAGCAAAAGAATGTGATTTCGGCGGTCGGAGATACGATCAACCAGACAGCGATGATGATGGACAGAAAAACATCGGAAACCGTAGATGATTCAAAAAATCAAGCCGTTCTGATTGGGGAGAAGCTGGCTAGACTGGATCTCTATTCGACACTGGACCTGCTGTACCGGGACCCCATGGGGGAATTAAAAGCGAAGGTTGCCGTTGTGAAAGGCGAGGCCAAACAGCTCATGGAGCATATCGCAGCAAGAGATCCTCTGGTCGGCTCCTACCTCGTCGAGCTGTTGGAAAGCCAGGTGGAAAGACGAATCATACCGGAGGCGACACTCCAATCCATCTATCCATCCCTGCTCGAACACGGAGAGGACCTGATTATTCCATACCTGGGCCTAGTCGATGGGGAACCTGCCGTCATTGGGAGCGTTCTGACTCATGACAAAAAAATGACAGGGACGCTGACTCCGGATGAGTCGCTTCTCAGCATGATGTTTTCAAAATTCGACCTGAAGGGAGCGAGAATCAATCAAAGAATCGGCGGGGATGAAAAGCTGCGCACGCTAGGCTACATCAGTTTCCTGGTGGGAAATGTGAAGAGAAAAATGGATGTAAAAGTGGAGAGTTCTTCCTCTCAGAGCATCATCGTTGACTTGCATGCAAAGCTAAAGGTTACCGTTGTCGAGTATCCGCATAACCAGTTGAACACCGAAGCCAAATTCAATGAACTGAATCGAAAATTATCAAATCAATTAACGAAGGACGCAGAAAAAGTGTTGCACAAGCTGCAGGAAGCCAGATGCGATTTCTATGGGGTAGGCCGTCAGATCATGGCTTTTCATCCGGAAACCTGGAAGAAGCTGGACTGGGACAAGGACTTTTCACGCATTAGCTTTCGCCCCCGGGTGGAGGTAGAGATCAAAGGGACCGGTCTGATTCATTAAAAAAACATCCGTTGACAATGGTGCAGCCGGGATGATAAAGTTCAGAATGTATCAATTGGAAATATCCAACAATTTTAGGAAGGTGGGGTTGTCATGAATTTGTTGAATGATCGTCGCAGACAAAATCACATACATGACGTAACCACACCATATGGGCAAGTCGAGTAGATTTTTATCTCCACGCACATCATGGCGCAGGTTACCTGTCTTCGTAACCGGCGCTTTTTCTATTTGCAATAGAAGAAAAGGCAGATTGCTTGCGAGCGATGTGCCTTTTTTTGTTCATCAGGTCCGAAGTCAGTGCGCTACAAAAGAAGGGGGGTGCAGCGGATGTTCGCGGTTTTAGCAAAACTGAATTGGTTTTTTCGAGAGCATAGAAAGCAATATGTAGTCGCGATTACGCTGTTGATCGTCGGAGGCATCCTGGAGGTGATTCCGCCCAAGATCATCGGGGTGGCGATCGATGAGCTTCAGCTGGGAACCATGACGGCGGAGCGGATGTTTCAGATCATTCTGTTTTATGCGGTCTTGACCGTTGTTCTCTATCTGGTCAATCTCGTCTGGGTGAACAAACTGTTTGGTGGAGCGTACCTGGCAGAGCGGACACTGCGTTCCAAGCTGATGACGCAATTCCTCAAGATGACGCCAACGTTTTATCAGAAGAATCGCACAGGAGACCTAATGGCCCGCGCGACGAACGACCTGAAGGCCGTGTCGATGACGACGGGCTTCGGCATTCTGACCTTGGTGGACTCGGTCAGCTTTACCAGTGTGATTATTTTGACGATGGGCTTTTTGGTCAGCTGGAAATTGACGATTGCTTCCATCCTGCCGCTGCCCTTGATGGCTTACGCGATCAATCGGTACGGCAAGAAAATTCACGAGCGTTTTTCACTGGCGCAGGATGCCTTTGGTGAGCTGAATGACCAGGTGCTAGAGTCGGTCGCCGGCGTCAGGGTCGTCCGCGCCTATGTCCAGGAGACAGCAGATGAGGGACGATTTCGTGCAAAGACGGACGAGGTGTACGAAAAGAATATCGCGGTGGCCAAGGTCGATTCCCTCATCGAGCCTACTGTGAAAATTCTCGTAGGGATCTGTTACATGATCGGCTTGATCTACGGTGGATATCTGGTCTTTCACCAGGAGCTGACACTCGGGGAGCTGGTCTCCTTCAACGTTTACCTGGGGATGCTCATCTGGCCGATGTTCGCGATCGGGGAGCTGATCAACGTCATGCAGCGGGGCAGTGCATCACTCGATCGGGTCAACGAGACGCTGGCGTATCAGGCAGACGTGACGGATCACGAACAGCCCGAGCGACCGGCGATCCCAGAGATGATTCATTTTGATGGTGTGACCTTTCGCTATCCATCCGCCCATGTCGATTCTCTCAAGGACGTCTCGTTTACGCTTGAGCGAGGGGAGGAGCTGGGGATCGTAGGAAGGACCGGAAGCGGCAAAACCACGCTGGTACGCCAGCTGTTGCGGGAATACCCACTGGGGGCGGGGATGGTCACAATCTCGGGCATTCCATTGGAGCAGATTGCGCTCGATCAGCTCAAGCACTGGATCGGCTATGTGCCCCAGGAACAGATCCTGTTCTCCAAAACGGTACGGGAAAATGTGCTCTTCGGCAGCAAAGACGGGACAGAGGAAGAGCTGCATGAGGCATTGCGCCTAGCCGCTTTCGCTCGCGACGTCCAATTTTTGCCGGAAGGGGTGGAAACTGTCGTCGGGGAGAGGGGAGTCGCGCTCTCTGGAGGACAAAAACAGCGGGTATCGATCGCACGGGCTTTGCTGGTTCAGCCGGAAATCCTGATTCTCGACGATGCCATGTCGGCAGTTGACGGCAAGACAGAGGCGGAGATGATCGCCAATATCCGGCGTGAGCGTGCCGGAAAGACCACGATCATCACGACCCACCGTTTGTCTGCCGTAAAGCATGCCGATTGGGTGCTGGTCCTCGATGAAGGGCAAATCGTCGAAGAAGGAACGCATGAGCAGCTCCTCGAACGAGGCGGTTGGTACAAGGAGCAATACATGAGACAACAGATGGAAGCACAATGGACGGAGGGCGAGTGATTCCATGTCGACAGGAAAGCGGTTATTTTATTACGCGGCGATTTTCAAGAAAACAATCCTTTTGGGCCTGCTGATGCTATCCATCGCGGTAGCCGCAGAGCTGACGGGTCCCTTCCTCGCGAAAAAGATGATCGATACCCACATCCTTGGGATCGAGCTTCCGTGGTATGAGACAAACAAGCGTGACGACTCTGCCATGTATCAAGGGAAGTGGTACACCCGCCAAGACCATCTGGCAGAAGGGGAACGGAATGGTGCCCAAGTACGTGTGCTCCAAGTCGGGCGGGCCTATTACTTTATCGACCAACCGATCGTTGCAGATGGCAAGCGTGAGTTCCGGAATGGGACACTCACCATCTCGCATGATTCCGGGAAGGATGTCTATCCGGCACAAATGCTGACCAGTCAGGAGGTCTTTGGCTTCTTTCGTCCGGAGACCAGAGGCTTGCTGATGCTCGCCGGCCTCTATATGGGGCTGCTCGCGATGGCGTCCCTTTTTCATTACGGACAAAAGTTCATGCTGCAGAAATCTGCCAACCAGGTGATACGAAAGCTGCGGGTAGATGTGTTTGCGCATATCCAGCGCTTGCCGATTCCTTATTTCGACAAACTTCCCGCTGGAAAAGTGGTCGCCCGTGTCACCAACGATACGGAGGCAGTGCGCGAGCTCTTTTCCAAGGTGCTCGATCAGTTCTTCAGCAGCTGCATTTATTTGGTGGGTATCTTCATCGCATTGTTCTTGCTCGATGTAAAGCTCGCTTTGGTGTGTCTCGCCATCCTGCCGATCATGGTCGTTTGGGTCATTCTCTATCGGAAGTACGCTGCCGTCTACAATCATGTCATCCGTAGAAGGCTCAGTGACATCAACGCCATGATCAACGAGTCCATCCAAGGAATGGCCATCATTCAGGCGTTTCGCAGAGAAAAGGAAACCAAGCGGGAATTTGACGAGCTCAATGAAGAGATCTTCACTTACCAGAAAAAGATGCAGTTTTTCAACTCGGTGGCTTCCTTCAATCTGGTGCATTTTTTGCGCAATCTCGCTTTCATCCTATTCATCTGGTATGTGGGTGGAGCATCGGAGGGGATCGGAAGCCTGTTTACGCTTGGTGTCTTGTACGCCTTTGTCGACTATCTCAACCGACTGTTTCAGCCGATCACTCAAATCGTCAACCAGTTGTCCTTGCTGGAGCAGGCACGGGTAGCGGCAGAGCGGGTATTCGAACTGATCGATGAGGAAGGGATTCCCGTCGATCCGGGGAAAATTCCTTGCTATCAGGGGAATGTCCGCTTTGAAAATGTCACGTTTGCGTACCAGGCAGACCGATACGTGCTGCGCCAGGTTTCATTCGAGGCGTGGCCGGGAGAAACGGTCGCGCTGGTCGGACATACAGGCTCGGGGAAAAGCTCCATCATCAATCTGCTGTTCCGCTTTTACGATATCAGTGACGGGGCGATTCTGATCGACGGGAAAAATGTGCAGGACATGACGAAGCAGCAGGTACGACAGCATATGGGGATCGTCCTGCAGGACCCGTTTTTGTTTACGGGGACGATTCTTTCCAATGTGACCCTGTCCGACCCGTCGATTTCGCGGGAAAAGGCGGAAAAAGCGCTGCGGGATGTTGGGGCAGAGCAGCTTCTGCGCACACTGCCGAAAGGCTTTGACGAGCCCGTCATGGAGAAAGGAAGCACCCTTTCCGCGGGTCAACGCCAGCTCATTTCGTTTGCACGAGCCCTTGCCTTTGACCCCGCAATACTCGTGCTGGATGAAGCCACGGCAAGCATCGACACCGAGACGGAGGGCATCATCCAAGAGGCGCTTGAGGTCTTGAAAAAAGGCAGGACTACGTTCATCATCGCTCATCGGCTGTCGACGATCAAAAATGCGGATCAGATTCTCGTCTTGGATCGGGGAACCATCGTAGAACGTGGCAAGCACGACGATCTGATGGAGAAGAGAGGAAAGTATTTTCAAATGTATCAACTGCAGCAAGGGGAACGTTCATCGAATGGCGCAGTGCTGTCAGCGCCGTGAGCCCGTAAAAAGCCGAGGAAAACTTGGGGATGCTCTCCCTTGTTTTCACGGCTTTTTTCGTTCCAAGAAACGGGGATCCTTTTTTTGCCAAGAATGCTAAACGGATTATCAGATTTGAAAAGGGCATGAGCTTCGTTTGTGACTGAATATTCCACCAAAAGTCATATTCAAGATTGACAATTTTTAGGCGAGGCGAAATGCGGAAAAAGGCGGTATGACGGGAAAAATCGCTTTGGCATGTTGCTTGCTATATACGTTCGAGCAAGAAGGGAGGGACTTGTGCAGAAATGACTTCGATTCAAGTGATTCTCGCGATCGTTTCCGGTGGGATTGTCGGATTTGTTTTAGGTTTGCTTGGTGGGGGCGGTTCGATTTTGGCAACTCCTCTTTTGCTTTACATAGTTGGAGTTCAGGACCCGCATGTCGTAATAGGAACCTCGGCATTCGCGGTTGCGGTAAATGCTTACATCAATTTCATTCCCCACGCGAAGGCCGGTCATGTCCGATGGAAAGCAGCAGCCTGTTTCGCCATTCTCGGTTCGATTGGAGCTTTTTTCGGGTCATTTGTCGGCAAGTTGATACCTGGAAAGCAACTGTTATTTTTCTTTGCGGTTTTCATGATTGTCATGGCTGTCCGAATGTCCATGCCCAAGAAAAAGAGTGAGGAAACGGTTGACGCAGGCGCTCAGGTTCGTTTTCTGCGAGTTGCTGTCATCGCTCTTGCGGTGGGGGCGCTGTCCGGATTCTTTGGAATTGGGGGAGGCTTCCTCATTGTTCCTGGACTGATGTTCGCAACAAAGATGCCAATGATTGCAGCCATCGGCTCATCATTGCTTTCGGTAGGGACTATTGGTATGACAACGGCAATGAATTACAGTCTGTCCGGGCTGGTGAACTGGTGGGTAGTGCTGGCGTTTGTCGGCGGAGGAATGATCGGCGGGTTAGCAGGCTTTTTCCTCGCCAATCGGTTAAGCCAACAGCGACGGGTACTCCAATATTTGTTCTCCGGGGTCGTGATGGCAGTAGCCATTTACATGCTGTTCATCAATGCAGAAGCCTTGAATTTGTGAAGGTCACTTTGAATAGAGATGGGGTGGAGGGAAATGTCAGGGACGAAGACGCATTACAAAATAGTCATCGTCGGCGGCGGAAGCGCGGGAATTACGGTTGCTGCCCGTCTCCTGCGGCTATCGCGCGATTTGGTTGGAAATGTTGCCATCATTGATCCTGCAAGGAAACACTACTATCAACCATTATGGACGCTAGTGGGCGCTGGTGAATGTACCAAGGAGGCTACGGAACGGGAGGAGGCCTCGGTGATCCCGAAAGGCGCTGCATGGGTGCAAGATGCCGTCACCGAATTTCGGCCGAACGAGAATGCCATCGTATTGGCGTCGGGAAGCAAATTGAACTATGACTATCTGGTGGTCGCTGCAGGCATTCAAATCGATTGGGATAAGGTGAAGGGGCTAAAAGAGAGCATTGGCAAGGAAGGTGTATGCAGCAATTACTCTTACGATTATGTCGAGAGCACGTGGGACACCATTCGGAATTTTAAAAGAGGAACGGCGATTTTTACCAACCCGAACACTCCGGTGAAATGCGGCGGGGCTCCCCAGAAAATCATGTATCTGGCGGACGATTATTTCCTCAAATCAGGCGTCCGGTCTCAAGCCTCCATCACGTTTGTCTCTGGCGGAGCGACGATATTCGGTGTGAAAAAATACGCGGACGCATTATCGCGAGTCATTGAAAGAAAGCAAATAGAGACGCGGTTTAGGCATAACCTGATCGAAATCATCCGTGATAAGAAACAAGCAGTTTTCGAGAACCTCGATACGGGCGATCACGTGATCATGCCCTATGACATGCTCCATGCGGTGCCGCCGATGAGCGCCCCCGATATGATTAAAAAAAGTCCGCTTGCCGCAAGCGATGGTTGGCTCGACGTGGATAAGTGGACGCTGCAGCATAAACGCTTCGGCAACGTATTTGGGATTGGGGATTGCACGAATTTGCCAACATCAAAGACAGGGGCTGCGATCCGCAAGCAAGGGCCGGTGGTCGTGCAAAATCTTTTATCCTTGATGAGCGGAAAGCCCATTCGCAACCAGTACAAGGGTTATACCTCATGTCCGCTCGTGACGGGCTACGGAAAATTGATATTAGCTGAGTTTGATTATGAGATGAATCCCCAAGAGTCGTTTCCCTTTGATCAATCCCGTGAAAGGCTAAGCATGTATCTTCTGAAAAAAGAATTGCTTCCTGTCATGTATTGGCATGGCATGCTCAAAGGCTTCATGTAAACGGAGAGTGTGGGAGGTTGACGTATGTTACTCAAATATTTCTATGATGAAAAATTGGCTGCGGCGTCCTACCTGGTGGGATGCCAGGCGACCGGTGAGGCGATCGTGATTGATCCGGCGCGCGATATCGAAAAGTATGCCAAAGCGGCGAAAGTCAACGGGGTAAAGATAGTCGGCGTGACGGAAACGCATATTCATGCGGATTATGTCTCCGGCGCAAGGGAGATTGCTTCGAGACTCGGAGCTGTTTTGTATTTGTCCAATGAAGGGGGGCCCGATTGGAGTTACCAATACGCAAGCGAGTACAAACACCGTTTCCTCCAAGACGGGGACACATTCAACATTGGCAACCTGACATTCGAAGTGCTCCATACACCGGGACATACGCCAGAGCATATCTCCCTGCTCTTGACGGATGGAGGCTCGCCGGCGAAAGGACCGATCGGAATTTTTACAGGCGACTTCGTGTTTGTCGGAGACGTTGGACGTCCGGACCTTCTGGAGAAAACGGCAAACGTGAGCGGCTCCACCGAAGTGATGGCACGTAACATGTTTCGCTCTTTATCACGCTTCAAAAAGCTTCCAGACTATCTTCAAGTCTGGCCTGCGCATGGGGCAGGCAGTGCGTGCGGCAAGGCCATAGGGGCAGTCCAGTCAAGCACTGTCGGTTATGAAAAGCGTACGAATTGGGCGTTGCAGCATGAGGATGAGGATGATTTTATTCAGAGCTTGCTGGAAGGGCAGCCGGAGCCGCCCACATATTTCTCGAGGATGAAGCAAGTGAACAAGGAAGGGGCACGGCTGCTGCGAGAGATTCATGCGCCGCTTCACTTGGATGGCTCTATAGACATAGTCGAAACGTGGGTGGACCAAGGCTTGGTAGTGGACACTCGACCAGCAAAAGTCTTCGCCCAGAAACATGTACAGGGAGTAATCAATATTCCATACGACAAGTCATTTGTCACGTGGGCGGGATGGCTGCTGAATGATGATCGACCGATTTACCTATTGGCCGAAAAGCAGTCGGTTCCGGATATCTTGCTGGATTTGCAGTCTATCGGAATGGATCACGTGGCTTCCACGATGGACTTGACTGTCTTCGATCTCCATGGCGACTCGAGGTTTGGGAAATATGAAGAAGCGACACCTGAGGAGGTGGGGGATGCGGTGCAAACAGGACAACTGCATGTGCTTGATGTCCGTTATGAAAAAGAACGGGCGGAAGGGTACATCCCCGGGGCAGCACCTATCATGCTCGGTTTTTTGCCGCAGAGACTTCGGGAATTACCGCGCGACAAACCGATCCTGGTCCAATGCAAAACAGGTAAAAGATCAGCCATCGGCGTGAGTCTCCTGCAAGCGAACGGGTTTAAGCATGTACAGAATCTGATCGGCGGTTATGACGAGTGGGTCAAACAAGGACTTCCGATCGTCAAGTGAGTAGGGATAAGGAACCGATCTCCTGACAGATACTCTCTGGAATAAGCGTAGAGATTCCCTAGTAACAAAAAAGCTGCCCCCATCGAAGAAATGGGAAGGCAGCTTTTCGTTTGGTGATGGCTTACATGAAGACAAAGAAGATGATCGCAGCCAGCACGATGCGGTACAAGGCGAACGGAACCAGCTTGATCTTGTTGATCAGCTGGAGGAAGAAGCGAATGGCCAGCAGGGCAAAAATGAAGGCACTGATGAATCCCACGATGAAAAAGGGGAGTGTATCAGCCGTGATGTACTGCCAGTGCTTCAATAGTGACAGGAAGCTGGCGCCTGCCATGACAGGAACCGCCATGATAAAGGTAAAGTCGGAGGCTGCACGGTGACTGAGGCCGAGCAGCACGCCTCCTGAAATGGTAGAACCCGAGCGGGAAAAACCCGGCCAAAGGGCAATACATTGAAACAGGCCGATGATGAGAGCTTGCTTGTACGTGATCTGGTCGACGCTCGCAGCTTTTGGCTTGCCTGGACGGAACCAGTCTGCGGCAATCATCAGAAGCGCTCCTGCTACCAGTCCAATCAGCACGGTGTTGATCGAGAACAGATACTCATCGATGTAATCATTAAACAGCAAACCCAGTACGGCAGCCGGCAATAGACCAACAAAGACCTGCGACAAACGGAGCTTGTGTCCGGGGCCGTTTCCATCCGGAGACATTTTTTTCAGACCGAGAAGGCTGAGAAAGCGATCCTTAAAGACGATGACGGCAGCTAAAATCGAGCCGAGCTGGATGACCACCTTGAAGGTGTTCGCAACTTCAGGCGAAAACAGGGCCTTTGAGTGCAATAGGGTATCATCGACGATAATCATGTGCCCAGTTGAAGAGACAGGCGCAAATTCCGTGAGACCTTCTACGAGTCCCAACACAAACGCCACGAAGATTTGCCAAAGATCCATGGTTACTCACCTTTCCAAAAACGCCCCTCTAGTTTGGGCGCATGTTTTTATAGGAGTTGTCCCTCATACACTGTAATACAAAAGCCGTGAAATAGTAAGCCTTTCCTTGATCAACCAAATGACCAAGAGAAGATACGTATGACGTTATCCAAATGGTACAGGACATCCGAAAAAAGATATCGGAAAATATCCTGCTCAGGGTATGATGATAGCAGGCAAGACCCCTACTATGAACAAAAGGAGAATCGCATATGCCACAATTAATCGTACGAGGCATCAAACCAGAAAAATTGGCAACAGTCAGTGAGCCGCTCCTTGAGGAATTGGCCGTTCTCTGCGGCTGCGGCACGGATAATTTTACGATCGAGTGTTTACATACGACAGGTGTTTTTGGAGGAGGGGTGGTAGAATCCTTTCCTTTCGTAGAAGTGGCATGGTTCGAGCGGGGACAGGAGACGCGAGACAAGTTTGCGGAAATCGTCACACGGCACGTCCTGTCACTCGACATCCCAGAAGTGGAAATGGCCTTTATTGCCTACCAAAAGGAAAGCTACTACGCGAATGGAAAACATTTTTAGACAGATTTCCCGGGAAAGATTTTTCGGTTTCGACAGGCTTGTTCGATCTACAGAAGTAAGGCAGTCCAAAACAGGAAGCAACTGTTTTGGACTGCCTTTTTTGAGCGCTTAATAAACCCCCATTTCGATTCTTACAGGAGACGAGCGATGTTCTCCAAGGAAAGCTCGGCGGATTGAATCGTGTTGCGGAAAGCCCCTTTCGATGTCTCGCCCAGGTGATATTCGTGCAGGGCGTCGGTGTCTTTCAGCATATTTCCAGTCAAGATGCAGACGGCGGTTTCGTCCTTGTCGATGATTTGCTGGGAAACGAGCTTGCGCAGGCCGGCCACCGTTGCAGCAGAAGCAGGCTCACAGCCGATCCCGCTCTTGTCCACCAAGGCTTTGGCATCCAGGATTTCCTGGTCGGTGACGGAGCATGTCACGCCTCGTGTCTCCTCAAGTGTGCGCAACGCTTTTTTCCAGCTGGGCGGATTGCCGATGTTGAGAGCCGAAGCTCGTGTGTAGGGATGAGGCTCTGGGATGAGCTGGGTGCGCCCTTTCGACACCATCTGGTGAAATGGACTGGCACCTTCCGCCTGGACGAGGGCGACACGGGGAACCTTTTCGATAAAACCGAGAGTCTTCAGATCCTGGAGTCCTTTTCCCAGTGCCGTCACATTGCTCAACGCACCGCCGGGAATCACCACCCAATCAGGCAGATTCCAGTTCAGATACTGGGCAATTTCATACACGATGCTCTTTTGCCCTTCTATGCGGAACGGGTTGATCGAGTTGCAGATGTAGAGGCCGAGCTCCTTGCTGTGCTGCTCGTAGAAGCGGATGCCGTCGTCATAGGTACCGTCAAAGCTGATGACCCTGGCCCCGTAAGCAAGTGTCTGCAGTACTTTGTTCAGAGAGATGTTTTTGTTCGGGACGAATACATACGATTCGCCCTGTGCCATGCTGGCGTACATGGCCAGAGAAGAGGAAGTGTTGCCTGTGGACGTGCAGGTAAAGCGCTTGTAGCCGAGGGAGCGCCCGTGGGAGACAGCGACAGTCATCCCGTTGTCTTTAAAAGAGCCGCTTGGATTTTCACTTTGCGCTTTCAGCAGGACTTTACGATTCCCGGTGTATGACTGAAGCAGCTCAGAGGAGTACAGGCCGGTATTGCCCTCGTATTTGGTCGTAATGAACTCTTCCGCGAGCTCGGGAAAGATCAGCTCCTTGTAGCGCCACACTCCGCTGGCATAGGGAGTCATGCGTTCTGACAGGCGATCGTGAAAGACGCGCTTCAACTGTTCCGCGTCCAGATGCTTGGTGTCGTGGACAATGTCAAACAAGCCGCCGCACACGCATTGATAGTCAAAGGATTCAGCAGGGTATTCCTTGTTGCAATCGACACAAACCAATTTCATCAGCCATGAGATCCAGCCATCCTGGGGATGAGTGGCTCTCTCCACCTCTTTTCTATGTATTTTGTTGGCGTAAAAAGAAACCGACTTATGCCCTATATAGTAGCGGGAGGATGTTGGGATGTAAATGCGAAATATTCTTGAAAAAGATCGGGCTCAATAAAAAACAGGAAGGAGCATGAAGCTGCTCGATCCTGTTTGGGTTACAGATTCTTATTCAATTCCACCAGCTCTTGCTGGGTCAGGTCGCGCCATTGTCCGATCTTGAGATTGTCCAGCTGGATGTTCATGATCCTTACCCGTTTGAGCTGGCGCACCTGATAGCCGAACGCCTGGCACATGCGTCTGATCTGGCGGTTGAGGCCTTGGGTGAGGATGATTTTGAAGACACGGTCGCCGATTTTGGTGACCTTGCAAGGCTTGGTGACGGTACCGAGGATTCGGACGCCTCCGGACATCCCCTGCACGAACTCTGGCGTGATGGGCTTGTCGACGGTGACGATGTACTCTTTTTCGTGGTTGTTCTCTGCCCTCAGGATTTTGTTGACGATATCCCCGTCATTGGTGAGCAGGATCAACCCCTGGGAATCTTTATCCAGTCTGCCGATGGGGAAGATACGCTCGGGGTGATTGACGAAATCGACGATATTCCCTTTGACATGAAGTTCGGTCGTGCAGGTGATCCCCACAGGCTTGTTGAGCGCGATGTAGACTGCTTTTTTCTTGGCTCCGACAGGTTGTCCATCGATGCGTACATCGTCGCCCGGTGCTACGGTGCTGCCCAGCTCGGCCAGCTTGCCATTGATCGTCACCCGCCTGGCTTCGATGAGCTTGTCGGACTCTCTGCGCGAGCAAAAGCCGGTTTCGCTTATGTACTTATTGATTCGCATGCAACTGTTCCTTTCATAGCTTCTGCTGTTTTTCGAGCAGCTTATTGCGCCAGGGCAGGGCGAGCTCCTCCACTTCGAGCATCCGCGCCAGCGCCTTTGGGTCTGGAGCTGTCTCGTGGAAGTACAAGTGGTGAATCGATGCGACACTCACCTGCAAGGGATGGGCGGACAGCTGGATGATAGGGGAATCCGACTTGATCGTTCCTTCCTGCAAGACACGGAAAAAGTACCCGGTGTACCCGGTCGCGATGATGTGTTTTAACAGCTGGTTGTTGTTATTGCGTTTATTAATCGTGGCACAAGGATATCGACCTTGTGTGACTTGCAGAATCGCTTCCCCGAACTGATAGACATCCCCGATGCACACCTGATCTTCACGCATATTTTCGGCAGTCACATTTTCACCGAATGCCGATTTTTCCAATGGTAGATCGAGTTCCTTCTCCCAATGGGCATAATGTTCAAAAGGATAGAGGCAGACGACACGGTCTGGGCCGCCGTGATACGCATGATTGGCCACATCGTCCTCTGCGATTTGATGAGCGTGGACATGCAGCTCGTCCGTTTGCTCCTTCCATATGCCGGAGCGAAATTCTTGTCCGTTGTATAGCTTGTTCTTGGGCAATCCTTTGCTCACGTATACGATTTTTCTGTCTGACATTTCATTCACTCCCAACATCTGCACTCCCTTCATACTATAACAAATCCCCATCCGCTACCACTGTGCACAGGGACATCCTCTGGCAACTCTGGTATGATGGTGAAAAGGAAGATACAGGAGGCTTATGTCCCATGCAATCGTCGGGTGTGGTACTGCACACAGATAAATATCAGATTAACATGATGTATGCCCATTGGATCAATGGCACGCACAATCGGAAAGTGGCGTTTGAGGCTTATTTCCGAAAGCTGCCTTTTGGCAATGGCTATGCCGTATCGGCCGGGCTGGAGCGGATCGTCGCGTACATACAGAACCTGCGTTTTGAAGAGAGCGATCTCGTCTATCTGAGTGAGCAGGAGGAGAACTACGACCCTGCTTTTCTGGAGGAACTGCGGAGTCTGCAGTTTACGGGGACGCTGTACTCGGTAAAGGAAGGCACGCTGGTATTTCCGAATGAACCGCTGATCCGCGTCGAAGGCCGGATGATGGAGGCGCAGCTGGTGGAAACTGCTCTGCTGAACTACATGAACTATCAGACTCTGATCGCGACCAAGGCTTCCCGCATTAAAAATGTGGCGGGCTCCGACGTTCTGATGGAATTCGGAACCCGGCGCGCACAGGAAGCAGACGCAGCGCTGTGGGGGACGAGAGCGGCTTATGTAGGCGGCTTCGACGCTACCTCCAACATGCTGGCAGGCAAAATGTTCAACATCCCGACAAAAGGGACGCACGCCCATTCCTGGGTGCAGAGCTTTGATAGCGAGGAAGAGGCATTCGAGCGTTTTGCCCAGGCGCTGCCAGGCCAGGTAACTCTTCTCGTAGATACGTACGATACGCTCAGCAGCGGAGTCCCTCATGCGATCGCACTGGGCAAAAAGCTGGAAGCGGAAGGGAAACAGCTGTCCGCAGTCAGACTGGATAGCGGTGATCTGGCTTACCTGTCGATCAAGACGCGGGAGATGCTGGACAAAGCGGGGCTGAATTACGTCAAGATCGTCGCATCCAACGACCTCGATGAGCATACGATCATGAACCTCAAGGTGCAGGGTGCGAAAGTGGACAGCTGGGGTGTCGGCACGCAGCTGATTACGGCGGCTGATCAACCGACTCTGGGCGGTGTCTACAAGCTGGTAGCGAGAGAGGGAGCGAATGGCGAATATTTGCCGACGATCAAAATCTCGGGCAATCCGGAGAAAGTGACGAATCCCGGAATCAAGGATATGTATCGTCTGATCGATCCGGAGACGAACAAGGCCATCGCTGACTACCTCTGTTTCCCGCATGAGGAACTGGTGTCGACGGGAGCTCCCCTGCACCTCTTCAATCCGAGCCATCCGTATCTGAACAAGCAGCTGAAAAAGTACAAAGCGGAAGCGCTTCTCGTCCCGGTCTTTCTCGATGGCGAGCTCGTGTACGACTTGCCGTCTCTGGAAGAGATTCGCGCCTATCACCGCGAGCAGCTGAATCTGTTCTGGCCGGAGTACTTGCGGATGCTCAATCCGGAGCATTACCGCCTGTATATGAGCGACGAGGTCTGGGAGACGAAGAATCGTTTGATGAAAGAACACATGCAAAAATAAGGAAACAGGCAGCGTTCAAAAGCAGGCACAATCCCTGTGGATGGGCGTTGCTTTTTTTATTTTCACCGATTATCCTAGCAGGTAGGAATGTATCTTTGTCGAATTAGTCGGATTATTATTTTTCTGCCTGTTTTTTTGCAAAGGAAGGGAAGGGGGATACACATGCCAATCAAATTGCCTGACGAGCTGCCAGCAACGGAAATACTGGCTGGGGAAAACATTTTCGTGATGAAGGAGAGCAGAGCCTTCACGCAGGACATCCGGCCGCTGCGCATCGTCATTTTAAACCTGATGCCAGTCAAGGAAACGACTGAAACCCAGTTGCTCCGTCTCCTGGGGAACACACCGTTGCAGGTGGAAATCGTGCTGCTTCACATGTCCACTCACACCTCTAAAAACACATCGGAAGAGCATTTGTCGATGTTCTATAAAACGTTTGAGGAAATCAAGCATGAGCGCTTTGACGGAATGGTGATCACCGGAGCGCCCGTTGAACAGCTTGAATTTGAGGAAGTGACATACTGGAAGGAGCTGCAGGAAATTCTCGATTGGAAGATGACGAATGTCACCTCCACGCTCCACATTTGCTGGGGAGCGCAAGCGGGGCTGTATCATCACTTTGGAGTTCCCAAGCATCCGCTGCCGGAAAAGATCTTCGGAATATTCCCGCACACGCTGAACAAGCAGAATGTAAAGCTGTTCCGCGGGTTTGACAACTACTTTCACATCCCGCACTCCCGTCATACGGAAAATCGCCGGGAGGACATCGAGAAAGTGCCGGAGCTGGAGATCTTGTCAGAATCCGAGGAGTCGGGCATTTACGTCGTGGCGACCAAGGACGAACGGCAAATTTTCGTGACAGGGCACTCCGAGTACGATCCCACGACCTTGCAGGACGAGTACCAGCGCGACGTGGGCAAGGGGCTGGATATCGCGGTTCCGCGAAATTACTATCCCAAAGATGATCCGAACCGCGAGCCGATCGTCACCTGGCGCGCGCACGCAAACCTGATGTTCTCCAACTGGCTGAACTACTACGTCTACCAGGAAACGCCATACGATTTGAACAATGGCAAGTAAGAACAAAAAAGCGACCATCCGAGCCGATCGGATGGTTTTTTTACAGAGAAGGAGGGAAAACATGGTCAACTGGTATGAGGAAGTGCAAAGGCGCGAGGAAAAACTGCTCCATGACATGGACGGGCTGCTGCGCATTCCCAGTGTGAAGCAGATGGAGACGAGCGCAGAGGGAGCACCGATGGGAAAAGAGATTGGCCGCGCGCTGGAGTATATGCTGGACCTGTCTTCACGAGATGGCTTTCGCATTGCCAATCTGGAGGGGTATGTCGGGTACGCAGAGCTGGGGGATTCCCCATCGGACGATTACATAGCCGTTTTGGGGCATTTGGATGTCGTAGCCGCGACGGGAGAATGGACATCGCCGCCCTATGAACCGAAGATCCGGGAGGGAAGGCTGTATGCGCGCGGAGCCATCGATGACAAGGGACCGATGCTCGCTGCTTACTACGGTCTCAAAATCGTCAAGGAGCTTGGGCTTCCCCTGAGGCACAAGATCCGTTTTATCTTTGGCACCGATGAGGAGAGCGGAAGCCGCTGCATGGCGCGCTACCGGGAGACGGAAAAGCTGCCGCTTGCAGGCTTCACGCCGGATGCCGATTTCCCCATCGTTCATGCGGAGAAAGGGCAGATCAACACGCGAGTGATGCTGGCAAAGGCAGAAACGCCTGCAGAGTGGCCCGCAGATGAGCAGCCCGCTGGATACCTGCGTTCCTTTTACGGAGGGGGTACGGCCAACATGGTGCCGGAATCCGCTCGAGCTGTCATTGCAGGTGAGGCTCCTGTCCTGGAGCATCTCGCTTGTGCATATAGGGCTTACTGCGAGGGCAGAGGGCGCAAGGGGACGGCGCAGATCGAAGCAGGGCAGATCGTCCTGGCGATGGAGGGAAAGGCGGCGCATGGGATGGAGCCGCATCTGGGAGTCAATGCCGCTCTTGAGCTCATCCATTTTCTTGCACCGCAGAGCCTTCAGCCGGATGCGGAGCGCTTTTTGGCGTGCGTGGATACGCTGCTCTTTGAAGATTATGGGGGAGTGGCATTGGGGATCGCTTTTGCGGACGAGATCTCCGGTGCGCTCACAATCAATAGCGGCATCCTGCAATTTGAACCTCTGGGCGAGTCGTTTTTCCACATCAATCTTCGTTACCCCGTGACGGATGAAGCGAGCAGAATACTGGAAGTCATCTCAGAGCGGGTAGGAAAGTACGGCTTCGTCGTGGAGCCGCCTCTCTTGAAAAAAGGTCATCACGTCGCAAAGGACCATCCGATGATCCGCATCCTGCAGCAAATCTATCAGGAGACGACGGGCGAGGAGCCGACACTGCTGTCTACAGGCGGGGGAACCTACGCCTATCACATCGGCAACGGCGTAGCATTCGGTCCGCTGTTTCCGGGGAAAACTTCGCTGGCCCATCAGGCGGACGAGTACATCGAGGTGGAAGACTTGTTATTGTCTGCCGCCATGTATGCGCGGGCGATCTATGAAATGGCAAATGCGGAGTATCGGTAGAACGAGAGGAGGGGACCAAAGATGCACGATTTGAAGGGGAAGGTAGTGCTCGTCACGGGAGCAAGCTCCGGGATTGGCCGCGCGGCAGCGCAGCTGTTGGCATCCCGCGGTGCACAAGTCGCCATTCATTATCACGCCAACCTGCGTGGAGCAGAGGAAGCGGCTGCCGCGATCCGGGCGGAGGGAGGAGAGTGCTCTATCTTTTCGGCGGATGTATCCGACAGGGAGCAGGTAAATCGGATGGTCGGGGAGGTTCTCGATCAATTCGGAGCCATTCACGTGTTGGTGAACAATGCGGGAGCGGGAATCCATCCGAGCTCATTCATGGAGCTTTCGGAGGAACTATGGGATCGGACCTACGCTGTCAATGTGAAGAGTGTTCTTTTTTGCTCGCAGGCTGTGCTTCGCGACATGCTTTTGCGGAAAGAAGGAAAGATCATCAATATTTCCTCGGGCGCCGCTCGTTTTGGGGGAGCCAAAGGAGCTGTCAATACGCTGACCATCGGGATGGCAAAGGAATTTGCCGATCAGGGGATTCTCGTCAATGCAGTCGCACCTGGCGTCATTGACACGGCGTGGCATGAAAAGTTTTCTACAGGGGAGCGGCTGCAGAGCTTTTTGCCGAGTGTGCCATTGAAGCGTGCGGGGACACCTGTTGATGTAGCGGAGATGATTGCTTTTCTTGCATCAGATGCGGCGAACTACATCACGGGGGAGATCCTCAATGTGAGTGGGGGCAGATAATAACCCATTTGCTTCTTCAATCGGGCTGGCGAATGGCCGATATAGAAAAAAGTGGTAGATAAGCTGGGAGGGGAGATCGTACATGAAAAGGCATTGGCAAAAGGCGATGCTTGCAGCAGTAGTTGCGTTTGGCGTGGCGCTGGCAGGTGCAGGACATGGTTCTGCGCATGCAAAAGCAGCGGCATCGGATACCGTCCAAAAGAAAATCACGAAGCTCAGTGCGGATGCAAAAGCGGTCAAGCTGAAAAAAGAGGGGACGCAGCAGCTTGCGTTGACGGTTTCCTACTCGGATAAAACAACCGAGGACATCACCAAAAATGCCGATTGGAGCACAGCGGACAGCGAGATCGCAACAGTAGAGGCGGGTCTGGTGACAGCCACCGGTTCTGGCAAAACCAAGATCAAGGCAAGCTACGGCGGGAAATCTGTCACGATTCCTGTCGAGATCGAAGGGATTTCCAAGCTTGCGGTCGATCAGAAAAAGCTGGCTCTGAGCGTAGGAGCGACCAAGCAAGTCGTTGCTAACGCTACTTATTCAGACAAGTCGACAGCGGCGGTGACAGAAGGAGCCGAGTGGGCGACAGCAGACAGTGAGATCGCTACCGTGGAAAAGGGGCTCGTCACAGCAGTAGGCTCCGGAAAGACGAAAATCACCGTCACCTACGGCGGCAAATCAGTGAGTTTGCCAGTCGAAGTGGATGTGATCTCGAAATTGCAGCTGGACCAGAAAAAAGTGTACGTGCGTCCAGGTGCGACCCAGACGCTAAAGCTGACGGCAAGCCTGACAAACGGGGATAAGGTCGATGTAACCGAAAAGGCGGAATGGACGACGAGTGATGAGAAAGTCGTCACGGTGGCTGGCGGAGTAGTGACTGGCGTAGGTCCCGGAAAGGCCAAGCTGACTGTGAAGTACGGAGGCAAATCAGTTACCGTTCCAGTCGAGGCTGCCGTTCTGTCCAAGCTCGAAACCGATCTGAAAAAGGTAACGCTCAAAGCAGGCGAGACGAAGGCACTGAAAGCGTTCGTCACCTACTCGGATAAAACAAAAGAAGAAATAACGGAAAAAGCTGACTGGACTTCGGTGAATCAAGCAGTGGCGACCGTCGAGGCAGGCAAGATTACGGCTGTCAAGGCGGGTAGGACCACAGTGATCGCCACCTTCAACGGAAAGCTGGTCAATGTCCAGGTGACCGTACAATAAGGAAATACGTTCAGATTGAGGAAACCCCGTCTTTTGGGGTTTTTCGTTTTAGAGCCGGCAAGGAGCATGAGCAAGTACGCCTTCGAGCAGTCCCTGTGGTAATCTGTAAGGAGCTACTAACAGGACGCGACGGGGGCATTTTCATGGATATCAGGCAATTGCAGTACTTTGTGGAAGTGGCAAAACAAAAGAGCTTTACCAAGGCTGCCAGCACGCTGCATGTCTCTCAGCCCTCCATCAGCAAGATGCTGAAAGCGCTGGAGGAGGAGCTGGGGGTCGTGCTGCTCGATCGGACGGAACGAAAAATGGAACTGACGGACGCAGGAGTGCTCGTCTATGACCATGCGACGAAGGTTCTTCAGCTGATGGACAGCTTGGCGTCATCGATCGGAGAGGTCCGAAACATGGAGCGCGGACGTGTCAAGATGGGCATGATGCCAACGGTGGGCTCGTTTTTGCTGCCGAATGTCATCGCCCTGTTCAAAAAGAGCTATCCGGGGATCGAAATCGAGATGAAGGAGTACAGTGCCAAGCACCTGGAAATTCATGTGGAGCAAGGAAGTATCGACGTAGGCTTGACGGTGCTTCCAGCCGATACGGAGAAATTCGGTGCGGTCCCTTTGCAGGCAGAGGACTTGGTCGCGATCGTTCATCGGGAGCACTGGCTTGCGGGGCGTGACTCCGTAAGCCTTGCAGAGCTGAGGGAAGAAGCATTTATTTTATTTACCGAGGAATACGCCATTCACGACGTGGTCAAGCAGGCGTGTGTACGCTCTGGATTTGAACCGCGCGTCGCCTACATGAGCTCGCTCTGGGACTTTGTCGGTGAGTTGGTGGCGACGCAGCTCGGGATTTCGCTCGTCCCGCGCTCCATCGTGAGGCGTCTGAACAACAGCGAGCTGCGCACCGTCGACATTTCAGCACCTGTGATCGATTGGCAATACGCGCTCATCTACCGCAAGGACGGCTACCTGTCCTACGCGACGAGGGCATTCATTTCGTTTGCCGAGCAGCATCTGTCTCCATAACCAAATGGAATAGAGTTCATGATATTTATGTATTGTACGAATAACGCCGAGACCATATAGAATGGACCTACCAACAAGAAGAATCGGGGTGTTCAGGATGAAATCATGGCTCACGGCGCTGCCGCAAATCTTGCTGCTGTTCGTCTTTGCATGGGTAGGAAAATGGCTGTCCGCTGCGCTGCAATTACAGATTCCGGGCAGTTTGATCGGCATGGGGCTGCTGTTTTTGTGCTTGCAATTGGGCTGGATTCGCCTGAAATGGGTCGAGGCTGGAGCAGCTCTCGTATTCTCCCAGATGATTCTGTTCTTCGTGCCTGCGATTGCGGGAATCATGCAATATCCTTGGCTTTTGGGCATCAAAGGACTGCTCGTTATGCTCGTCGTGGTGAGCGGGGCAGCACTCGTGATGATTTCGACAGGCGTTGTTGCTGAGCGCATGTTCAAGCTGGGAGAGGTGAAGCGGCGTGATTCTGTGGAAGATATGTAGTCTCTTCGTGACGATTCTCTTTTTCGTATTGGCCAAAAAGCTGAACCGCAAAAAGCCGGGCCTGCTGTTCTCTCCGGCTATCGTGGCGCCGCTGCTGATCATGCTATTGCTGCTCGTGACGGATACGCCTTTTCAGAAATACCAGGAAGGCACGAGCATCATGAACGAAATGCTGGGGATTGTGACCGTCGCATTTGCCATCCCGCTCTACCGCAACTGGGCGATCCTGGTTTCGCATTGGAGGATGATCGTCAGCAGTCTGGCAGTGGGGACGTTCATCGCGATCATCGCTGGTGTCTCGACTACGATGCTGCTCGGACTAGGGAAAGAAGCAGCGATTAGCGTCATTCCACGCTCCATCACCTTGCCGATTGCAGTCGGGCTGTCTGAATCCATCGGCGGAATCCCTTCGATGACGGCTTTGTTCGTGATGCTGACCAGCTTTGCCGGCGTCTTTTGGGGACCGACCCTGATCAAGCATTTGCGGCTGCGTCATCCGGTATCAATCGGCCTGATGTACGGAATGGGCGCGCATGTTCTCGGTATGGCAAAGGCGCTGGAGCTCGGCGATCTGGAAGGCAGCAGCGCGACACTTGCTGTGATTACAGGTGCGGTCATGACGGTGGTATGGTCCTTCGTCTTACTCCCGGTCATCCTCTCCTGGATGGGAGTGTAGAGAGGGATGTCAGTCAGAATTTGAATCTTCAGGGGCTGTAAGCGAGCCCCTTTTTGTATGGTTTTAATTGTATATTTATTAGTTTGGTTGTATAAATATTAAAAAGAAGAAGGGACTGGTTGAATGCGCATCCAATCATTTACTCTCGATCACTTGGAGGAGGTTTTCTCGCTTTGGCAGCGCGCGGGCTTGAAGCTGTCTCGTTCCGATACGCCATTGGGCATTCAAAGAAAGCTGGAACGTGACGGGGAGCTGTTTTTGATCGCTCTCACAGACGACGACAGGATAGCAGGCGCCGTGATGGGGAGCTATGACGGCCGCAGGGGCTGGGTCAATCATTTGGCAGTCGATCCTGCCTGTCAGGGGCAGGACCTCGGAACGCGCTTGATGCAGGAGCTGGAGCAAAGACTCGGACTGCTCGGGTGCGACAAGATCAACCTGCTGATTGAACCGGAAAATAGCCGTGTGCAATCTTTTTACGGCAAGCTGGGCTTCAAGCGGGATGAGCTGATTTTCATGGAAAAATGGATTCAGCCCGCCCAAAATCGCCCGAAAGGTGTATGATAGGTGACAGACTAGCAATGAACTATTCATCAAGGAGGCTATATGAAACCGATTTATGCCGCCCTCCTGCTGTGCACGAGCTTGTTGTGGGGAGGGAACTTTGTCGTTGGGAAGTTTCTGGTCGGTCATGCCTCATCCCTGACGTTGACTGATCTGCGATGGCTCATTGCCGTCGTGTGTCTCATTCCGATGGTCTGGTTTCGTGAAAGACGCATCTTGCCTACCAGGCAGGCAATCATTCCATTGATTTTGATGGGAGTAACGGGGGTAGCGCTGTTCAATCTGTTCATGTTCTGGGCGTTGGAGAGAACGAATGCGACCAACGTGGGGCTCTTGTCTACCCTGAATCCCGTATCGATCGCTATCTTCTCGTTTTTGTTTGTAAAGGAAAAGATCAAGCCGCTGCAGATTCTGGCGATGCTGATTTCCTTTGGAGGAGTATTGGTGGTCATGAGCAAGGGTGATTTGGGACATCTGGCGAACCTGCATTTCAATGCGGGCGATCTTTGGATGCTGGCTGCCGTATCCATGTGGGGCATCTATTCCGTATGTGCTCGCTGGGCGATGAAGACGGTCACTCCGCTCATGTCAACTCTGTATTCCGGAGTGTTTGGCGTCGCGCTGATGCTGCCGTTTAACCTGAGTACATTTACGGTTCAAAATACGAACTGGACGTTCTGGATCTCGCTGTTTTATGTGGGGGTTCTGGCAACCGTTGTCAGCATGGTCATGTGGAACGTCGGTGTGCAAAAGGTCGGAGCAACCTCTGCCGGAATGTTTCTGAATTTCAATCCCGTTTTTACTGCCATTCTGGCGTTTCTTTTGCTGGGAGAGCGGATGACGGCCACTCAGCTCGCAGGGAGTGTCGTCGTGATCATAGGTTGTTATCTGTTCTCGCGTCTGAAGAATGTTTCACTGAGAGGGAAGGCCGAAATCAAGCAAGCCGAAATCTAAAGAAGGTAGGCTCCACCCCCGTCTGGTTGAATCGAGCGGGGGTTCTTTTTTGCCTCACATGGACCTGGACTCTTGCATAGACATAATCATGATGGAGAGCGAGAAGGGGGATACCCATGATTTGGATTGCAGGGAGACAGGTCGACCCGTCTTCGCTGACTACGGCTTGGAGGCTGAACCGAGTACAGGTCGAAATCGTCGAAAAAATGGCCCGAAGCCAGGAAGCATTCGAGTATCCGACACCGGAGATGCTGCAATTTGAACTGAAGATGAGAGATCACCTCGTGAGGTCGGCAAGAGCGCTCAATGACAGCGGAATTGCCTTTTCTACTTTTGTGGATTCACGATGCAATGAGCGGTACTGGTACAGGACGGAGCTGGGCGGGTTTCAGCTGCGAAATGGGATTCTGTCGTCGCAAGGAATTATTGACATCTTCCGAAATGGAAGACTGTATGCAACCGAGTGTGCGACAGCCATGGTGATTATTTTGTACCATGCGACACTACACTCGATTCGGCCAGCCGATTTTGAACGGCTGTTTGCGGACATCTTGCTCTACGACTGGCGCTACGATCAGGACTTGGACCTGCAGACGGGGACTACCAATACCTTTTTGCCTGGCGACATCCTGTATTTTGCCAACCCGGAATTCAATCCTATGAAGCCGTGGTGGCAGGGAGAAAACGTAGTCGATCTGGGGAGAGGACTGTATTACGGGCATGGTGCAGGGATCAAGACGGCAGATGAGCTGATCGATTTTCTCAATGACGAGAGAGCGCCGGGTGCGACTCGATCCGCCTATCTCGTGCGTCAGGCGACAAGACCGGGCTTTGCTTACCTGTCGCAATTCAGTGACGGCCAAAACAGCATGTCAGGGAGGCTGCAAAGTATCTCGGCTCAGATCGGATCGGCCCATTGGAATGAATGAGAAGAAAGAAGAAAAAGCCTCGTGCCCAGTGATGTGCACCCCTTAAAGTAGACATTGGAAAAACCCCTACGGTTTACCGATGAAAACTTTAGGGGTGCATTTTTATGCCAGCAAAGAAAGGCCAAAAGTTTAAACATTATTGTGAAGAGCTAAAGTTGCAGGCGGTTCAGATGAAATTAGATGGTGTTTCCCATCGAGAAATAGCAGAGAAGTTACATATCCATGATGAAGGACGAATTAAGATTTGGATGCGGAAGTATAAGAAACTCGGAGAGTTTGGGCTTCTGGATCAACGTGGCCGCCGTAAGGAATACATCGATTCGAACCGATATCTGGAGAAGTTAGAGAGGGAAAATAAGATGCTAAAAAAGTGTTTGGAAATCTGGATGCAGGAGGTGCAGTCCATAAGTATGCAACGATCAAACAAGTAGCTGGTGAATATACCATAAGTGAACTTTGCAAGTTGTTTAGAGTCTCAAGAAGTGGATACTATGCTTACCTAAAACGACAAGTAACGGATAGGAACAAGCCCGTAAAAGACTTCATCCAGGCAGTGTATAGGAAGTATGACGGAAAATATGGATATAGACAAACTCAACTATTTCTCCTGCAAGATTGCGGGGTGTGGGTCAATCATAAGAAGGTACTTCGACTAATGCAAGAAATGGGACTTCGTTCTCGAATTCGCCGCAAATATCGAAGTCATTATGTTTCGTCTGTAGGGAGACGAGTTGCCGAGAATGCCCTACAACGTGATTTCAAAGCATGTGCACCGAATCAAAAATGGGTAACGGATATCACACAATATCGTGTTGCGGATACTTGGCTCTACCTATCTGCTATTAAGGATTTGTTTAATAACGAGATTGTAGCCTACCACATGGGAGTTCGTAACGACAATGAACTGGTCCTGCGGACCTTTGAGAAAGCTTTTGAAAAAACGAAAGACGTGACTGGACTGATCGTTCACAGCGATCAAGGATTCCAGTACACGTCCTACGCTTACCACGACATGCTGCCGAAGGTTGGCGCCCAAATCAGCATGTCTCGGAGAGGCAATTGTTATGATAACGCCTCGATGGAGAGCTTCTTCTCGCATCTCAAAACGGAAGGGCTCTACCCCTATGATATCCGAAGTGTAGATGAGGCACAAAGGCGAATTGAAGAATATATTCAATTCTACAATCAAAGTCGACCACAACGAAGATTAAAAAAGCTGACGCCTGTTGAATTCAGACGTCAGCTGTCGGCCTAGCGACCGGGGTTTTTCATACTGTCCACTAAATGGGGTCTTGACCACAGCGATGTGGGAACGAGGCTGATTTATTTTTCCTCTTAAAAACGTCCAAGGGAAAACACGGAGAGGTCGTGAGTGGAGGTGCCTGTCGTGAGCAGCTCGCTGGCGGCCTCTCCGACAGCGCTCGAAAACTTGAAGCCATGGCCAGAGAAGCCGGCTGCAATCACGATCTGTGCGTGCTCTGGATGGCGGTCGATCACGAAATGCTCATCAGGGGTCATCGTGTAGATGCACACGCGTCCTTGGCGCAATGGTCCAGCGGCCTGCGGCATGTACGTCTCCAGAAAGCAGCGCACATCTCCTTCATCCGAGAGGAAAGCGCCGAACGTCCGCTCCAGCCGATCAGGGTCGATCGCCAGTCCGCCATCGTGCCGGCCGATTTTGACCCCAGCCTGACCGATGCTCGGGAATCCGTAATACATGGAATCCTCCAGATTGAAGATGAACGCGGGGAAGTGCTCTGCCCCGTACAGCTTCTCGTCCGCTCCGAACCAGGCCACGGTCTTACGGGTCGGGACAAGCGGCAGGTTCAATCCGAGAGATGTGATCAGGGAAGGGTTCCAGGCTCCTGCGCTGAGCAGCACTTTGTCTGCCCGATACGCCTGCGCCCCTGTATGAACGATGACGCCATCGCCATCCGGCAGCAGACCCGTGACGGGTGTATGGGTCAGAAGCGTGGCACCTGCGGCAATTGCCAGCTCGCGATAGGCCCTGATGCATTCCTCCGCATACAAAACGCCGGAGGTAGGCTCCAGGCACGCGTAGTAATCGTTTGGCAAAAGAATGCCGGGCCAACGGGTGTGTACCTCTTCGGCCTTCATGACCGTAAGCGGGAGGGAATAGGTCTCGGCACTTTCGCGAAGCTCTTTCAAGAACCTGCAGTCCTCTCTTCCCGCGCTGAGGACACCTGTCTGCTCAAACAGCTTTTTCCCGGATGCCTCCTCCAGCGCGAGCCACAGCTGCTGCGCGCGTAAGGCGAATGGAACGTACTCTTTGCCTTCCCCGTAGGCATGCCGAATGATGCGCGTATCCCCATGATGGCTGCCCATCGTGTGCGGTGGGTCGTAAGCATCCAAGAGCAGCGTGCGTACGCCTTGCTTTGCCAAATAATAACCGGCCGCCATCCCCATGGAGCCTGCCCCGACAATGATCACTTCGTAGTTTTCCATCCGGATCCCCCTAACATCGTCTATGGTATACACGTCCGCAAATCATACCTTCATTATCCTACAAGGATGGTTGGAAATCGAGATGCAGGTCAGCAAAATTTCGAACATCCATACTTCGAGCCAGATGGAACTAACGGCGGGGTAAAATGAGCGGGAAAAGTTCATTAATGACAAAAGGAGACTTGAATATGAGCTCACACGTTACCATTCAGCCCAAAATCCTGTATTACGGAGCGCCTGTTGTCCTGCTGACAACAGAGAATCCAGACGGCACCACGAACATTAGCCCGATCTCCTCCTCCTGGGCGCTAGGTGAATATATCATTCTCGGGTTGGGGACAGGCTCTCAGGGACTGGAGAATCTCAGAGAACGCCCTGGATGCGTCATCAATCTCCCCGATGCAGGCATGTGGCGCCAGGTGGAGGCACTGGCATCCTTGACGGGAAAGGATCCCGTACCACCCAATAAACAGGCGATCGGCTTTCGCTATGAAAAAGATAAGTTCGCAGCAGGAGCGTTGACCCGCTTGGCATCGGAAACGGTGAGACCAGAGCGCATTGCAGAATGTCCTCTCCAGCTGGAGGCAGAAGTCCGCCAGATTCGGACTCCGGAGTACGCAGAGGGATTTGCCATTGTCGAGACACATGTGCGACGGGTGCATGCCGAAGAGCATATGGTCGTCAGGGAACGGTATGTAAATCCCCAGGCCTGGAATCCGCTCATTTACAACTTTCGTCATTACTTTGGCTTGAGTGAAGAATTGGGTAAAACTTATCGGTCTGAGACATAAGATAAACGTAAGGCACGCCATGACATATGGCGTTTTTTCTTTTCGTCCGGAAAGGAGATGAAGCCAAGTTCACACGCGATGCAATATATTCCATACACGCAAAATGATATGATGGAAGAAGTGCATGCACGAGGTGGAGGGACCATATGGAGCAACTATTGATGGGTAGTTTTCTCTCGGCGATGGCCACAGGAGCTGGCGCGCTGCCGATTTTATTTTTCAAGACCGTGACGCATCGCTGGCGTGACATTTTGCTCGCATTTACAGCCGGGATCATGGTGGCTGCAGCTACCTTCAGTCTGATTCCGCAAGCGATGGCGAACGCCCCTTTCTACGTCATCTGCATGGGCGTATTGACGGGGACGCTGGCGCTTACCGTGCTGGAGAGCTTCATCCCGCATATTGATCTGGAGCATAAGCGGGTCAATATTTCCATGGATTCACAAGCGATACTCATCCTGGCGGCCATTACTTTGCACAACATCCCGGAAGGCCTGTCTGTAGGGGTAAGCTATTCCAGCGAACAGCCGGGCCTGGGTGGTCTGATCGCCTTTGCCATCGGCCTGCAGAATGCGCCGGAGGGCTTTCTGGTGGCTCTGTTTCTGATCAATCAGCAAGTGAGCCGATTCAAGGCGTTTCTTTTGGCGACCATGACTGGAGCGGTCGAAATTGTGTCTGCCATCATCGGGTACTATTTAACGGCATTCGTAGAAGGGCTGGTCCCCTACGGACTCTCGTTTGCGGCAGGGGCCATGCTGTTCATCGTCTACAAGGAGCTGATCCCGGAGAGCCACGGTGACGGGCATGCGCGATCGGCCACGTTTTCGTTCATCGTCGGCTTGCTGGTGATGATCGGAATGGTGCAGCAGTTTGGATAACACGATTTTTCTTGTTCTTTTTTCGTTTTTCACAAAAGTGTTCCTTTTTTCGGCAACTTTCACTCACAATCAAGGCGAATTTTACCGAAACCATATATAGATAGATTTCGATTATGGAAGTAGGGAGTGTCACGATGGAAAAGTCGACCTTGATAGGTTTAGTACTAGGAGTTGTCGCAGTAGTCGTGGGGATGATCTTGAAGCACGCCAGCCCTTCTGCATTACTGAATCCAGCAGCATTCATGATCATCATGGTGGGGACGGCTGCAGCGATATTCAACGCATTTCCCATGTCGGAAGTCAAAAAGATTCCCGCCCTTTTCAAGGTTCTTTTTAAAGAGCAAAAACTCCCTGCCAAACGGGAACTGATTGGTCAATTTATGAACTGGGCGTCCATCGCTCGTCGTGAAGGATTGCTGGCCCTGGAAAATACGTCGGATGAAATCGAGGATCCTTTCCTGCGAAACGGTATGAAGATGATCATCGATGGCGGAGAGCCAGATTTTGTCCGCGATGTGCTGAACGAAGAGATTCATGCTATCGAAGAGCGTCACCAAATGGGTGCGCTGATTTTCAGCCAGGCCGGCAGCTATGCGCCAACGCTGGGGGTGTTGGGTGCGGTGGTTGGCTTGATCGCGGCACTTGGCAACCTGAGCGATATCGATGCGCTGGGAATATCGATTGCCGCCGCGTTCGTTGCGACATTGCTCGGGATTTTTACCGGCTACGTTTTGTGGAATCCATTTTCCAACAAGCTGAAGCGCAAGTCGAAGCAGGAAATTGAAATCAAAAAGATCATGGTAGAAGGTCTTCTGTCCATTCAGGCAGGGGTTTCGCCAGCTGCGATCGAACAAAAGCTGCTCGTGTACATTCCGTACAAGGACCGTGCCGAGGTGAAGGAAGAGAAGAAGGAGGAAGGAGCTGCGGTAAATGGCTAAGCGACCGAAAAGACATGCTCACCATGAAGAGCATATGGACGAGACTTGGCTCATTCCGTACGCAGACCTGCTCACGCTTTTGCTTGCCTTGTTTATCGTGCTGTTTGCATCCAGCGAGATGGATGCGAAAAAGTTCGACCAGCTGGTGAAGTCCTTCAATGTTGCGCTCAATGGAGGAGTGGGGGTTCTGAACCAGCCGAGCCCGGTGCCGCTTGATCCAAACATGGCTCAGCAAACGATCCATAAAGGGGCGCAGGAGTCGGAAAAGCCAAAGACGGAAGAGGAGAAAAAGCTGGAGGAAGCGGTGCGGAAAGAGACCGAGGACCTGAAAAAGCTGCAGTCACAGCTGGAAGGCTACATTCAGCAAAACAAGCTGCAGGACAAGCTGCAGACCAAGCTGACCGAAGAAGGCCTGCTCATTACCATCCTCGACAACGCGCTGTTTGATTCCGGCAGAGCGGACCTCAAACCGGAGGCTCGCAAGCTCGCGGCCGAGATGGCTTCGATGCTGGTGCCGCATCCGAAAAAAGTCACGGTGACGGGACATACGGACAACGTACCGATTCACCGCGCCGAATTCCCGTCCAACTGGGACTTGAGCGCAAAGCGTTCGGTTAACTTCCTCAAGGTATTGCTGGAAAACCCGAATCTGGACCCGACCAAATTCAGCGCGACAGGCATGGGTGAGTACCATCCGGTTGCATCGAATTCTACAGCAGAAGGTCGTGCCAAGAATCGCCGGGTAGAAGTCGCGATTCTGCGCGATCTGGCTGCACCCCCGAAAAATACGATGACACCGTAATAGAGAAAAAGGATAGCACATGGGGTGCTATCCTTTTTCATTAGCTTCTTCCGCTTCACTGTCGCTGGCTTTCGGGTGGATAGTCAGCTTGAGCTGCGCCATGCGCTTTTCGCCCCAGTCGTACATCATCTCAACGATCGGCAGCAGTGTCATCCCGAGCTCGGTCATGGAGTACTCGACCCGTGGCGGCACCTCGGGATAGACTTCACGGTGCACGATGCCATCCTCGATCAGCTCTTTTAGCTGGCTCGTCAACATTTTATGCGTGATCTTCGGGAAGAGCCGTTGCAGCTCGCTGAATCGATGAGGTCCCTCCACACCCAGATGCCAGAGGATGACCACCTTCCACTTCCCGCTAAACATGGAGAGGGTCAGTTCCTTGGAGCATGTAAAGTCACCATTGCGGATCTTTTCCAGCGTTTCTTTGCGAATATCAGACATCTATGATTTCTCCTTACGATTCATTTCCAATAGTACCTTTTTGGTAACCTCCGCACAAAAAAGTGCATTCTTATGCTGCTGGCCTATCCTTTTTATAATAGACCTTGTCAGATCACGATGTACTTAATTGTAAAGGAGAGAGGGCACCATGTCTAAAAAAGTATTGATTCTAACCGGCGATGCCGTTGAAGCTTTGGAAGCTTATTATCCGTATTACCGTTGTTTGGAGGAAGGGTATGACGTGACGATCGCTTCCCCGACGGACAAGAAAGTGCTGCACACCGTCGTGCACGATTTCGAAGACTGGCAGACATTTACCGAGAAACGCGGTTACCAGATTGAGGCCCACGCTTCTTTTGAAGAAATTGACCCTGCGCAGTTCGACGCCCTGATCATCCCGGGTGGACGTGCTCCCGAACATATTCGCCTGCACAAGGATTTCGGCAAAATCGCCAGCCACTTCTTCCAGCAAGATAAGCCGATCATGATCCTGTGCCACGCGAGCGTAGCGCTGACCGTCATCGCAGAAGACATCAAAGGACGCGAAATGACTGCATACTTTGCGTGCCGTCCAGAGGTAGAAGCCGCGGGAGCGAAATACATGGAGACCCGCTTCCACGTAGACCGCAACCTCATCTCCGGCCACGCATGGAACGACCTGCCCGTCCAGATGAAGGAATTCGTCAAACAAGTAAACGCACAGGCGTAATAAGAGAATCGACAGAGGGATAGCGTAAATGCGCTGTCCCTTTTTGCGTTATTCATAGGTACTGGAAGTTATAACCAATTGCCCTGATCCTTGCAAATGTCAAGTAGGTAAAAAATGGATGGGGAGCGAAGTTACGTCCTGACAAAAGTTTGGGGGGCGTGAAAACGTGAATGCAGAAACCTTGAAGATGAACAAGAACAGCTGGAACGAGGCAGCACCGCGGTTTTTTGGGAGAAACCCTCTGCCGGAGTACGGACCTCTCGCGCCGAGAGAGGACGAGTTGAACCTGTTTGGGGATGTTGCGCAGGCAAAGGTTTTGGAGATCGGTTGTGGAAGCGGTCATTCCCTGCTCTATCTGCATCAGAAAAAGGCAGGAGAGCTGTGGGGAGTAGACCTGTCTTCCGTGCAAATCGAGACGGCACGATCCGTCTTAAAAGACATCCAGCCGGAAGCGCGGCTATTCGAATCCCCCATGGAGCTCGATCCCGGCTTGCCCCATGGCTATTTCGATATCGTGTTCTCCATTTTTGCCATCGGTTGGACGACTGATCTGGAAAAGACGCTATCCAATGTCCATCGCTATCTGAAGCAGGGGGGAATATTTCTCTTCAGTTGGGAGCATCCCCTGTACAACCGAATCAAGGCTGCGGAGGGGAGATGCACGGTGGTAAAATCGTACCTCGAAGAAGGCCCGTATGTACACGAAGCCTGGCGAGAGCCCGCCATCATGCAGCAGTACAAGCTCAGCACCTACATCAATACGCTGATCCAAACCGGCTTCCAAATCGAGAAGATCATCGAAGACGTCTGCACGGACGAGGCTATCCTTCATCAACACGTAAACGGCTGGTACTCGCTAGAAAAAGCAAAGCTTGTCCCGACAACCATGATCATCAAGTGCCGGAAAGGGTAAGCGCCTCAGGCAATAGATGAAAGACCTCGGACTCCCGAGGTTTTTTGCTACGCAAACGCAGTAAAAGCCCCCCCCCAACCAAACCAGCCGTCCAGGAAAAAGGAGAAAAAAGCGAAGGTATTAGGGACACAGCCCAGGCGCAGTGGAAAAAGCGGAACCTGCCATTAGCGTCCACCTAAGAAAATGCTCCCGGAAGCCGCCACTTGGACGCGGGTTCCGCTTTTGGAACGGAGCCGTGCAGGAATGCCCCAAGCAGTGTCCCTACGAACTGGAGCGTTTTCTCCTTTTTCCGCTCAACCAAACCAGCTGTTCCAGGAAAAAGGAGAAAAAAGCGAAGGTATTAGGGACACAGCCCAGGCGCAGTGGAAAAAGCGGGACCTGCCTTTAGCGTCCACCTAAGAAAATGCTCCCGGAAGCCGCTACTTGGACGCGGGTTCCGCTTTTGGAGCGGAGCCGAACAGGGATGCCCCCCCAAGCAGTGTCCCTACGAACTGGAGCGTTTTCTCCTTTTTCCGCCCCGCCACAAGAGTTGGCCAGAGCGGCAGTTCCACGAAGCATTCCTCGCATAAACGCTCTCAAAAAGAAATCGGTAAAAGCCCGCCCAACCAAACCAGCTGTCCAGGAAAAAGGAGAAAAAAGCGAAGGTATTAGGGACACAGCCCAGGCGCAGTCTCCTTTTTCCGCCCCGCCACGAGAGTTGGCCAGAAAGGCAGTTCCACAGAGCATTCCCCGATAAACGCTCTTAAATAGAATTCAGTAAAAGCCAGCCCAACCAAACCAGCTGTTCCAGGAAAAAGGAGAAAAAAGCGAAGGTATTAGGGACACAGCCCAGGCGCAGTGGAAAAAGCGGAACCTGCCTTTAGCGTCCACCTAAGAAAATGCTCCCGGAAGCCGCTACTCGGACGCGGGTTCCGCTTTTGGAGCGGAGCCGTGCAGGGATGACCCCCAAGCAGTGTCCCTACTAACCGGAGCGTTTTCTCCTTTTTCCGCCCCGCCACGAGAGTTGGCCAGAAAGGCAGTTCCACAGAGCATTCCCCGCACTAACTGTGGTATATAGTCATCCTGGCAATCTTCCTTGACATTCCCCCAGATAAAGGAGATAATGCATATAACAAAGTAAACAACTCGGATTACTGAAAATAAATGAGGTGAATGTTCAATGGAACGGACTTTACGAATACCTAGCGGGGACATCTTCTTGGCAGCTACCCTTCACGAACCTGTGGGAAATGCGCTTCAAACAAGTGAAAAGCATCCACTCGTCATCATCTGCCACGGATTCATCGGCAGCCGCATCGGGGTCGACCGCTTGTTCGTCAAAGCTGCCAGAGAACTGACTGAAAACGGCTTTGCCGTCTTGCGCTTCGACTACGGGGGATGCGGGGAGAGCGATGGCGATTACGGAGCCGGAGGATTGGATGTCCTCCTCAGCCAGACCCGCGACGTCCTCGACTACGCATTTGCCCTGGAAAGCATCGACCCGAATCGCGTCAGCCTGATCGGCCACAGCCTTGGCGGAGCTGTATCCATGCTGACCGCAAGCCAGGATAAACGCATTTCCTCGCTCGTGCTATGGGCGGCTGTGGCTAGGCCTTACGATGATATCGTGCGAATCGTAGGCGAAAAGGAGTACCAGGAAGCCTTGCTGACCGGAAAAACCGATCACCACGGCTACTTGCTTCAGGATCGCTTTTTCCAGTCCCTGAACGGGTCTCTCCCTTTGCGTCAAACCAAGCAGTTTGAGGGAGACGTCCTGCTGCTGCACGGCAATCGGGACGACGTCATCTCCGTGGATGCCATGTTCCATTATGAAAGAGAGCTGCGCTTGCGCAGACGCGGCCGCTCTGAGACCGAGATCGTCATCGGCGGCGACCATACCTTTTCGGCAGCAGACAGCTATCAGCGTCTGATCGGCAGTACGGTAAAATGGCTGAGAAATCAAACCGAACAAGAAACAGTCGCGGTTTGACCGCCTGGTAAAAAAGCAAAAGGGATAGCCCACTCTGCGGCTATCCCTTGTTTGTTTGGATGTGATTCAGCAGCCCTTTGCAGCCGTTTTCCACGAGATCGTAGACGTAGCCGAAGCGCCCGGTATAATACGGATCCTCCACGTTTTGCTCGGCGATGCCAGCGGCAAAGTCAAGCAGGCGATACACCTTCTTGCCCGAGGGAGCCATCCGCTGCAAGGCGGACAGATTTTCTTCGTCCATGCATACGACGTAATCGTAGGAGGTGAAGTCGTCAGGGGAGATTTGGCGCGCCCGCAGCGTATCGTGGGCAATGCCCTTCTCGTCTAACACCTTCTGGGTGCCCGCATGGGGGCGTTCTCCGGCATGCCAGCCGCCGATTCCTGCCGAATCTATCGAGATTTGTTCAGACAAGCCCTTTTGAATGACGAGATTACGAAAAACTGCTTCAGCCATAGGAGACCGACAAATATTCCCTAAACAAACAAATAAGACACGGGTCATACGTACGCTCCTTTTTCCAATCCAAAATAAGTGGGTTCTCTATGTTAGAATAACATAGAAGAGGAAGCGAAGAGCGAGGAATGACGAGTGAAAGCATATTTTTATCGGATACGTCTGGTGGCTTCCGTGGTCGCGGTGACGATCCTGCCCATCTTGCTTACGGGAATGGTCCTGCTGCATGCGGCAGAACAAGCGCTATTGGAAGAAAAGAAGCAAAAGCTGATTGCCATCACACAGCAGCTGGACTTTGCGCTGCCCAAAGACTATGACGATCTGACCAAAAGACTCGGAGTAGTGGAAGCAACGCGGGAACAAAAGATCGAGTTTATTAACCAAGCCTTGCAACCGCTTACAGATCGGATCGCCGCCGAGCATCCGGGCATCGGTGTCGGGTATTACGCAGCCGATCTGGATGCGATCGTTACATACGGACCAAGCCAAGAGATGAAATTTCATGTGGGGGAGTCGATTTCTCCGACGCATTTCGGGCGCATGGTCATGGAGAGCGGGAAGCCGGAGATCGCCATTGGCGAACAGGTCAGAGGCAATATCATGAACGCCATGTACCCGCTGAAAAGAGACGGAAAGACGATCGGCTATACGTGGGCGAACGAGCTGATGAGCAATATCGATGTGCAGCTGGCCGGAATGCGCAGAAGCATCTATGCGATTTCTGGACTCGGCTGCCTGATCGCTGCCGTGGCGAGTGGATTGATGGTTCATCGGCTGGAAGCGGTCCTGGAAGAGATCAAGGCCGGGCTGCGCAGGCTCAGTCTGGATTTATCGTTTCGAATGAGGAGGTTGGCAGGAGAGCCTGGTGAAATATCGGAGGCGATCAACAAAATGGCGGGAGAGCTGCAGGCCAGTCGCACGCGTACGGAGACGATCATGCAAAGCATGGACAGCGGAGTATTCGCGCTGGATGGCGGCGGGAAAATCACATCATGGAATGAAGCTGCGACGAAAGTAACCGGACTGTCTGCCGAGCAGGTCATGGAAAGAGCGTACACGGATGTATTCGCCGATAGCCAGCCGTTCGTGGAGATGCTGTCAGAGACGCTCGCGCATGGAAAAACGATCCGGGATGCGGAGTGGGAATATCAGCACGCCGAGCTGGGACTCCGCTACGTGAAGGTAGGAACCTCCATCTGGATCAGTCCGATGGAGCAGGTGCTGGGGGCCATTGTGGTGCTGGATGAACGGACAGAGTGGAAGCGGATGGAGAGTCGGTTGGCCCAAGCGGAGCGTCTGGCTGTCATCGGGGAATGGGCGGCGAGCATCGCTCACGAGGTGCGCAACCCGCTGACATCCATCAAAGCCTTTGCCCAAATCATCGAGGAAGAATTGCCGGAAGATCACGACAATAGAGAGTATACGGAAATAATCGTCGAGGAGGTGGAGAGGCTCAATCGTTTCGCTGACGAGCTGCTGCTCTTTTCCAAGCCGAACGAGGAGGCCAATGTCTACATCCATGTATGGGATGTGATCAACCAGACTGTCATGCTGATGGAACGCAGCGCTGCTGACAAAGGCATTCAGGTGGAGCGGTGCTTTGGGGATCACGCGCCCTTCGTCCTGGCTTCCCCCGACTTATTGAAGCAGGTGTTCCTGAACATCCTGATCAATGCGATCCAGGCGATGCCGAATGGGGGAACGGTCGAGATTCGGACGGAAAAGGATGGAGAGCATGCCTGTGTCCACGTAACCAATGATGGCCAGCATATCGCAGAAGAGCATTTGCTCTCCGTGTTCGAGCCTTTCTATTCCACAAAAACTTCCGGCACCGGTCTGGGGCTGGCAATCTCCCAGCGAATTGTCCACGCGTATGGAGGTCACATCATAGCACAAAACGTACCGAGCGGTGTCCGGTTTACCGTGGCGCTGCCTGGAAGATGGGAGGAGGCAGACAGATGAAAAGACGTATTCTGTTGGTCGACGATGAGGCAAACGTGAGAAAAGCGCTCTCCACAAGCTTGCGGAAGGCAGGGTACGAAACGAAGGAAGCAGCGAGCGGGGAAGAAGCATTGGCACAGCTGGAAGAATACCAGCCACAGGTCATGCTGCTGGACCTGCGGATGCCCCAGCTCGACGGCATGGAGACGCTTCGCCGATTGAAGCAGAGAAAGGGTCCGGCTCCCAGCGTCGTCATGATGACTGCCTACGGATCCGCGAACGATGTGATGGAAGCGATGCGCTTGGGTGCCTTTGATTACGTGCAAAAGCCGTTTGACCTCACGCAGGTGAAGCAGGTGGTCGCCAAAGCCATGCAACAGCCCGACTCAGGAGAAGAGGATGGAAGCATGCACCCGTCACCAGAGGAAAAGACCGATCGCCCGGGGTTTCTGGTGGGATTGAGCCCCGCCATGCAGGAAGTGTACAAGCTGGTAGGCAAAGTCAGCATGTCCAGAGCGACCGTATTGATTCAAGGGGAAAGCGGGACAGGCAAGGAGCTGATTGCGCGAGCGATTCACACGAATAGTCCGCGAGCAGAGCAGCCTTTGATCCCCGTCAATTGCGGAGCGATTCCGGAGAAACTTTTGGAGAGCGAGCTGTTCGGGTACGAGAAGGGGGCTTTTACTGGAGCAGTCGCACGCAAGCAAGGTCTGTTTGAAGCGGCAGACGGAGGTACCTTGTTCCTCGATGAAGTGGGGGAGCTGACGCCTTCGCTGCAAGTAAAGCTGCTGCGTGTCTTGCAGGAGAGAACGATTGTCAGGCTGGGAGGAGTAGATCCCATACCGGTGGATGTTCGCATCATCGCAGCCACCAACCGCGATCTGCGGGAGCGGATCCGGCAGGAGCTGTTTCGCGAGGATCTGTACTATCGTCTCAACGTCGTTCCGATCCAGATGCCGCCGCTGCGGGAGAGAAAAGAGGATATCCCGCTGTTGATTCGCCACTTCCTCGCCAAGTACGGGCGCGAGACGGGAAAGGAGGGCTGCTACCTGTCCCCTGCTTCTGTAGAAATCCTGCATGCCTATGACTGGCCAGGGAATGTGAGGCAACTGGAAAATACGATCGAACGGGCAGTTGTCTTAGCCAGCGGCCCTGCCATTCTTCCCGAGCACGTTCAGGCGTTTCTGGAGGAGCTGCAAGCAGAGCCAGAGGCAGAAAAGAGCGGCATCCGCTTTGAGGATCGTCCCATGAAAGACATCATTCAGGAAGTGGAAAAGGAGGCGATCACCCGGGCATTGCAGCGGGAAAAGGGAAACCGGCTGCGGACTGCCAAACGGCTGGGCATCTCTCGCAGTGCACTGCTGTACAAAATGGACATGTACGAGATCGATGTGTCTGAAGAATAAGCAAAGTGTGTAAAAAGTAGGCAAAGGGTTTACTTTTTACACACTTTTTTTGTTTCCTAATTGGGCTAAACACCAGAAGAAAGCCATTTTGCCACGAAAAAAACAGTTGGCATGATTCTTGAATTAGAAGGAAGTGATGGAAAGCAAAGCATCGTAAGGAGGACTTTCATGAAAGCGTTGTCACGTTTTTTCTCGACTCTGGTTCAGAAGTACTTGCCAGATCCGTTTGTTTTCGCCCTCATTCTCACCATCATTTTGTTTGCAAGCGGCCTTATCTTTACGGATCATGGTCCCATCGAGATGGTTCAATTCTGGGGAAGTGGCTTCTGGAACCTGCTCGCCTTTGCCATGCAAATGGCTCTCGTCCTGGTAACCGGTCACGCGCTGGCCAGTTCGCCGCTCGTCAGCAGAAGTCTGACACGACTGGCAGGCATCGCTAAAACACCCGTGCAAGGGGTGATTCTCGTCACGCTTGGCTCTGCCATTGCCTGTCTGATCAACTGGGGCTTCGGCTTGATCGTAGGCGCGCTGTTTGCCAAAGAAGTGGCGAAACGAGTTCCTGGTTCTGATTATCGCTTTTTGATCGCTTGTGCGTACATCGGCTTTTTGACTTGGCATGGAGGACTCTCCGGCTCGGTTCCGTTGACGGCTGCGACGCCAGGCAATCCAATGGAAAAATCAGCTGGACTGATCCCGCTGACGGATACGATCTTTACGGGCTACAATCTGTTCATCACGATCGCCCTCTTGATCGCATTGCCGATCATGACCCGACTGATGATGCCGACAGGGAAAGAAGTCGTGGAGATCGATCCGCACCTGTTCGCAAAAGAAGAAGTGGCTGCAACAGCAGAAGTTTCTGCCCCATCGGAAAGAACGTTTGCCACCATCATGGAGAACAGCCGGATTTTGACTGTTATCATTTGCGCGTTGGGCTTCTCGTACCTGATCTATTACTTTGCAAACAAAGGGTTTAAAGTAGACATTAATACGGTCAATCTGCTCTTCTTCATTACAGGATTGCTTCTGCATGGAACACCGCTTTCCTACATGAAGGCTGTTGGCAACGCGGCGAAAGGGACAGCGGGCATTTTGATTCAATTCCCGTTTTATGCAGGAATCCAGGGCATGATGGAACAATCTGGGCTTGGTGGAATGATGACGAATGCCTTCATCTCCATCTCCACACCGGAGACTTTCCCGTTCCTCGCGTTTCTGAGCTCCGGCTTCGTCAACTTCTTCGTCCCATCCGGGGGCGGACACTGGGTGGTCCAAGGGCCATTCATCATGCCAGCGGCCCAGCAGCTCGGCGTGGACTCCGGCATTGCCGCCATGGCTATCGCCTATGGAGAAGCATGGATGAACATGGCACAGCCGTTTTGGGCTTTGCCTGCGCTGGCCATCGCAGGGCTCGGCGTGCGGGACATCATGGGCTACTGCGTCACCACGCTGCTAGTCTCCGGCATCATCTTCGCCGTCGGATTGTCTTTTTTCTAGAAATCATCCAGCAACAGCCATTGAGCCAGTGAATGTTTTGTGATAAAGTATAGGGAATCAAAACAAAGACACCTACTATCATACCCAAAGTTTTCTAGGGTTCCGCGGATGCAATAGAGCACCGGTCTGGTCCGAGAGAAAACACACGGCTTGGCCGTGTACACGGAGGGATAAAAGCCCGGGAGAATATCGAATGGTATTCGACCGCGGCTTTTTTTGCGTGGAAAAAAAGCCGCTGCCCGATTCGATGATCCAAACGAGTAGGGGAATGATACGGGTAAAGAGAGGAGAGCATGTCGCTATGGGAAAAAATTGGCTTCTTGTCGTCATCGCTGGTATGTTTGAGGTGGGTTGGGTAGCCGGGCTCAAGCATGCAGACAGCATCTTGACGTGGGCCTTTACCGTTATCGCTCTGGTGGTCAGCTTTGCTGTCCTGATCTATTCTGGGAAGAAATTGCCGACCAGTACGGTCTATGCCGTGTTCGTGGGATTGGGGACGGCTGGTACGGTCATCAGTGAGATGGTCTTTTTCGGCGAGCCGTTCAGCTGGGCAAAGATCGGGCTGATTGCACTCCTGCTGATCGGCATTATCGGCTTGAAACTGGTGACGCATGATCACGAAGATCATCCAAGAAAGGAAGGGGAAGCAGCATGACATGGGTAGCCTTGATTTTGGCAGGGTGTTTTGAGGTGGTAGGAGTCATGGGGATTACCATGGTCAACCAAAAACCATCGCTTCGCTCCTATCTGGTGCTCATCGGTGGCTTTGCACTGAGCTTTATCCTGTTGACCTTTGCGATGAAAGAAATCGCGATGGGAACGGCCTATGCCGTATGGACTGGGATCGGGACCGTAGGCAGTGCCCTGGTGGGGATGCTGGTGTACGGGGAGCCCAGGGACAAGGTGCGCATCACCTGCATTGCCCTTGTCATCGTGTCGGTAGCCGGACTGAAATTGATCGCATAAGAATAGGAACATCGAGGAGACAGTCGTTTTTTGCACTGTCTCTTTTTCAATTATTTTCCTTTTGTGTAAAAAGCACCATCCGCAACCGCACAGGGAATAGTATAATGAAACGTGCATAATCAGAACTTGATCTGTCATGAGGAGGATACATAAAAGGATGGGCTCTCTTTGGGCAACGTTAAAAAAGGGTAACATGTCTTCGGCTACCGCAGCCTTGGGCAATACGGGGCTCGCGATCGTCAAAGGATTGGCAGCAGCTTACAGCGGCAGTGGGGCCATGTTTGCCTCAGCGATGCACTCCGTTGCAGATGCTGTCAATCAAGGCTTTGTTTTCGTGGGCAGTGTTTTGGCCGAGAAAAAGCCGACACCGCGGTTTCCCACCGGTTTTGGCCGCGTCATCAATCTCTTTTGCATGATCGCAGTCATCGTCGTCACCGTGATGGCATATGAGACGATCATGGAAGGGATACACCTCATCAAGGAGCCGGCTCACGCGAGTCATTTCTGGATCAACTTTTGGATTTTGTTTCTGGCGATCGTCGTCGACGGCTATGTCTTAATCAAAGCGATGAAGGAGATTGTCCATGAGACGCGGGTCGACGCCAAAGGATGGGCGATCGTTCCGGCTGCTTTCCGCAATGTCGGACGTGCGGCACCTCCGACACGCCTGGTGTTTTACGAGGATATTGTAGCGACGTCGGGAGCACTGCTGGCTTTGATTGCGGTTGTTGTGACCCAATTTTCCACCTTTGCCCTGCTGGATGGAATCGCTACGATGCTGATCGGCGTGCTGATGATCGGTGTAGCGTTCAAGGTAGGCTACGATAACATGGTCGGCCTGATCGGTGTGGCAGCCCCCAAAGAAATCGAGGATCGCGTCGCCAAGATCATTTTCGCCGATCCGGATGTGACCGATATCAATCGTCTGCGGATTGTTCAGGAAGGCCGTTTTTACCATGTCGAGTGCTACGTGGAGCTGCGGCCAGGGATGACGCTTGCTGTGGCTGACGATATCAAGTACCGGATACGCGACAGTGTGCTGACAGACCCGGACATAAGCGACGTGACGATGGGAATTCTCGAAGACAACGGCATTCGCGATTGGGAGCCGACCCAAGCAATCGAGGGAACCTGATAAAAAGCGCCCCACTCCGAAGCCATGGCGGCTGGAATGGGGCGCTGCTGTTTATTCAGATAGGGATCAGGAAACGGTCTGCAGCTCTTCGGCAGCCACTTCTTCTGCCTGTGGCAGCTCCGTGATCAAGACGCGCGTCACGCGGTGATTGTCCATCTGTTTGACGGTGAACAAGTGATTCTCCCACTCGACAGAAGCTCCGACGGCGATTTCTTCTTCCAACTGGCTGTACAACCAGCCGCCAATCGTGTCCACATCCTCGGATTCGAGCTCGAACGGGATATGGTCATTCAGGTCGGCGAGGGTGAGCATGCCGGAGACAGAGAGGCCGTTCTCGGCTTTTTCGATCTCAGGTCGTTCTTCGTCAAATTCGTCCTGAATATCGCCGACGATTTCCTCCAGGATGTCTTCCATCGTCACCAGACCGGCAGTACCGCCATACTCGTCGATGACGATTGCCAGCTGCGAACGCTTTTTCTGCATGAGGCGCAATACCGTACTGATCTCCATGGTTTCCGGAACAGTCAGTACCGGACGGAGCAGCTCAGCCAATTCGACTCGGCCGTCTTGCAGGGCGGACAGGTAGAAATCGGTAGCGTGGACAAAACCGATGATATTGTCTTTGTCCTCATCCGCTACAGGGAAGCGAGTGTGCTTTTGAGTGCGGATGATCTCCAGATTCTCTTCAAACGTGTTCGAGGTATATAAGCAAACCATGTCGATGCGCGGGATCATTGTCTCCCGTGCCAAGGTTTCGGAGAAGTCAAAAACGTGTTCCACCAGCGACAGCTCGGTTTGGTCGATATGGCCGCTTTGATGGCTTTGGTTTACGAGAATGCGAATTTCTTCTTCCGTATGCGCGGCTTCATGTTCGGACACGGGTTCCATACCCAGTCGCTTCATGAGCGCGTTGGCCGTCCCGTTCAAGAACCAGATAGCCGGATAAAGCAATTTGTAGAAGAACATTAATGGCGCAGCAACCCACAGCGAAGTCGCTTCCGCTTTCTGAATCGCCATTGACTTTGGTGCCAGCTCACCCAGTACGATGTGCAAGAACGTGATGATCGCAAATGCTACACCGAACGAGATGGCAGAGATCGCGTAATCAGGAAGTCCTGTCGAGCCAAGCAAAGGTTCCACAATCATGTGAGCGATGGCCGGTTCCCCGACCCAACCGAGACCCAGTGAGGCAAGCGTAATACCTACCTGGCAGGCGGACAAGTATCCGTCCAGCTTTTGGGTAACCTTTTGGGCGTAGGTAGCTCGTTTGTTTCCTTCATTGACTAACTGCGTCAGGCGCGTTTGCCGCACCTTAACGAGAGCAAACTCTGCGGCTACGAAAAAGCCGTTCAGAAAGACTAGAAAAATGACAAGCAGTAGGTTGAGCACTATCGGAACGCTATCCAAGCAAATAGTCATCCTCTCTGGAATTTTGTGAAAGTACACTTTCTATTTTACAAATTAATCGATGACCCGACAAAGCCGATAAACCTCCGTACTGGGCGCTGGGGACCTGTTGACTCACAAGAGCGACGGTCAGATAACCGTATCGCACGTTTTTGCGCTCAGAGAAGGTCATAGATAGTCAAACGTCCGGTTGCAATAACCGGACGTTTTTGTACATGTATGCGACTTTAGCGCCCCAGCAAATGCTGACCGTATACGAAGAATCCGGACAGGACGGCTGCGAGAGCGAGATAGGCAATCAAGACTTTCCATTTGGTAGAAGCAGGAGCGGTGTAGTACGTGGTCAGCCGGTGCATCTGTTCGTCGACCTCCCCCAGTCGCTGAACAGCTTTGTGTTCGGCTTCCTGCAAGGCAGCGGAAGGAGCTGGTTGGAAGGGGTCTCCGTCAATAAACATGACGGGCTCGCGCTCCCATTGCTTGAACAGCTCCCATTTTCGGTACAGATATACCTTATCTAACCGCAGCTGATCGCGCTTGAAACGTTTTTCATCCTGCAAAAAAGGAATAAGGAAGCCTTTTGGCGGTTCTTTCTTTTCCAGGAAGTCGATTTCCTGGCCGAGCTCCACGCGTTTGTTCCAGGACGATTCGAGGTGCGGCCATTGCTCAATTTCATTCAGGAAGCCATTCAGGTGCTCCCTTTCGTAATGGAGGACTTGATGCAGGTAGCCTTCACGCAATCGGCTCCACCAGGTAATCAGCCCGATGATGAAGATGAAGACCATCAACGGTCCGGGATTCGCAAACAGCATCACGCCCAGGCCGACCAGTCCGATGAACCAGATCTTGGTGGAGAGGACGGAGACAATGCGTCCGCCATCCAGAGGCGATATCGGCATGAGATTAAACAGGTTGAGCAAGGCGCCGAGATAAATCACCAGGGCCCAGTACGGATCGTGTGTCCACCAATAGAGGGGCAGAGCAGGCAAAAAGGCAATCATTCCGGCAAGCGGACCGCCATAGGCGAGATACGCCTCTGTGCTGGCATCACGGGGAGTATCCTTCATGGAGATAAACGCGCCAGCAAACGGAATAAAGACCGCTGGGGACGTGGCGATCCCTTTTCGTTTGGCAGCGATCACATGCCCCATTTCATGAACAAAAATGAGATAGACCAGTGCAACAGCAAATTTCCATCCGTAAAAAACAGCATAAGCCCACAAGCTGATGATCATGGACAGCAGGGTTGTGCCGAATTTGGAAAACTTCAGAATTCCAAGCAGCCATTTTAAATTGGTCAATAAAAAGGCACCGATGGCCAAGAGGACCGAACGGCTTTTTTTCATCAGTGTGTTCCTCCCATACGTCATCGCAGTCACTGATGTATACGATTATCTCGCGGAATAGTTTCTTTGGTGAGTTCGCGTCGAGGTCAGAAGCTAGTCTTCCAAGCGAGGATTGGAAAAGGAAAAGCCGTATTCGCCATACGAGGGGTTATAGCTGAGCTTGCCTCCGTCGAAGTACCAAAAATCGGTCGAGCGGATGACAAATCGCAATCCCTCCACTTCAAAAACGGCATCGTCCTGCATGACTTCATCTTTTTCAATGGCATAAAACATGCCCCCAGTTCCAGGGCCACTCGTTCGAACGTACAGACGCAAAACGTCACCTGGCTGAAATTCGGCGTAGCGCCTATAGGCGAGAGCGAATGCCGGCTCGATAGTAAGTGTGATACTCATGGGTATGCTCCTCTCATCTCGTTATCGCCCATTGTATCACAAACGAATAACCCATCCGGCAATGGGACTGCACGGGATGGGTTATTTCCATAGGAAGGACAGGTCAGTCTTTGCCCTTGCTCACGTCGAGTGTCGGGTGCATGAAACGGGCTCTGTTTGGCGGCTTGTCCTCCAGCAGCTCTCTATTTTCAATCGTGTTCCAGCCAATATCGTTGGTAGGATGTACCCACTGATCCCCAGCCATGATGTTGGGATCCGTTTCGGTGCTCCAGTTGTTGAGGGGAGACTCCTGCGAATCGTACAAACTGTCCCCGATCACGACGCCAAATTCGTTGACGAACGGCTTTTGGATCGAGCGGCTCGAGTTTTTGAAATCAGGGGCGCTGATTTGATGCGGCAGCGTACCGTCGATGGCGATATTTTCGGTTTCTTTGGATTCCCGCTTGTCTTTGTCCATCAGTAGGACCTCCTTTGGGGGAAGGCTTCTTTCAATAAGATGCATCAAGGGCAATCCCCTTATACCTGAGAGCCCAGCCCAAATGCGGTTCTTCGGCATACGTTATAAAAAGGGGGAGATCCGATGCTCACCAGTGTCGTCATTCCAATCAGAGACGCAGCTGATCAGCTCCTGTACACCTTGTTTAGCCTGAATCTGCAATTCACGGCATTTGAAGAATTCGAAGTGATTGTGCTCGACAATGCTTCCTGCGACGGGGTAGCGGAGCGAGTCGAGCGCTTTGACGCCCACTATCCGGTGCGAGTCATCCGATTTCGCAGAAGAATGCCGTACTACCACTTGATCAATGCCGGGATCGCCCGTGCTAGCGGAGATCTGGTCATCCTGCTGTCCTGCAACATGATGGTTCCACGCGAGTTTATCGGTGTACATCGGCATGCCCATGAGCTCTCGGATAAGCTGGTGCTGCTTGGGCTTGGGACCACACGCATTTATTCCGTCTACGAACCCGATTTCAGCCCGATCCAGCAGCAGGAGTGCAGGGAGTGGCTGGAACTGTATCCACATATCAAACGGCCTCATACGATGCATAGCACGGTACCTCTGCTGGAGGAGAGCCAGATTGTCAGTGGACAGCTCTTTCACATCGGGTTGCCGTGCCCGGAGGCTGAGAAACGCCAAGCGATCCGACAAAAATATGGTCCGCGGCTGGAGCAGCACCGATCGCCATGGACGTTATTTCAGACACAGCATGTCTCCGTTCTTCGCGAAAATCTTTTGCGTGCAGGAGGCTGCAAGGAGTTGCCAAAGCTCGAGATGGAACGGGATCTCGCCAAGCGGCTGCTTCGCAAAGGGTGTCAGTTCCAATTTGCCGACAAGCTAACTTTGATCAAGCAGGAACGAGCGATCAGGAAGGTAAGGGCACAGAGCGTGTCCAAGAAAAACCGCCGAGCCCAGTAGGAACGGCGGTTTGGTCTGTTTCACCAGGATCAACGGTTTTCTTTTAACCTCTCTTGTGGTTCACTATTAATGGAGCCGTCCGAACGAACAGCTTCCGATTGGGCTTTTGGCCCGCGAATTTCAGCGGTTTTGCCAAAGTCCTTCGCTTTGTTGCGTACCATTGTCATGACCTCCTCTTTCATGTCGGAATAACAGATAGTATGACCAGACCCATGGCATTGAATGAGGGCATTATAAGGATAGAAGAAGGGAAGGGGAAGAAGATGGCAAAAAAACAGCAAAAAAGACCGCAGCGTCCATCTCAGGAAGCGGCAGCAGTCAAAGAGGAAAAAAATGGATTGAACCTGAAAGAAATGCTGAGTGAAGCTGCGCTTGGCAAATTGAAGCAGCTGGAAAAAGATATGAAAGCCGAAACCGAGCGACAAGCACAGGAAGCGGCCGAAAAAAAGCGCCGCGAGCAGGAAGAGCGCGAAAAGAACAAGAGCTTTGGCGAGCTGCTGGATGAGTACGAGAAAAAAGGCAAAGGCAAGTACAGCTGATGCGTCAGGAGCGCCGAAACGACCGACCGGATACTTCCAAAAACGGCATGATGAAAAAGCGCGAGCTCACCGTATCGGACGAGTCGATCAAACAAAGAGGACGAGCTGTCCTGAACCGTCTGGGAAAAAAGGATGTGCCGAAAGAGTGATTTTTTTCCCCGCCCTCCCATATAGCTAGGAGAGGGAAGGGAGGGAGATCATGGGGACAATCCTGCTCCTGATCAGTCTCCTCTGTGTGGCCGTGGGCACCTGGAAGCTGATCGGCATTTACAAGACGGGTAACATGGATAGCAAACCGCTTTGGTGGACGGTGGCAGTCGCGGGGATTGCGCTGTTTTTTCTTTTGAAGCTGATGACGGATACATTCCCGACATAAACAAGCACCTGCAGCGCTTTCTCAGCAGGTGCTTGTTTTTGTTGGATCTGTTTACTCGTAACGCAATGCTTCAATCGGATCGAGCTTGGCAGCTTTATTCGCCGGATAGAGGCCGAAGAAGATGCCGATCGCGCTGGAAAAGGCGAAGGCGATGATGACGCTGTTCCAGGACAGGAGAGGCGGCAAATTCGCAAAGTGGGAAATCAGGGCGGCGATCCCCAGGCCGAACAGGACGCCGATCAGTCCCCCGATGAGACAGACGATGACGGATTCGATCAAGAACTGGATGAGGATATCCTGCCTTCGCGCCCCCAATGCCTTGCGAATCCCTATCTCCCGGGTCCGCTCGGTGACAGAGACAAGCATGATGTTCATGACACCCACTCCGCCGACCACGAGCGAGATTCCGGCAATGACGCTGAAGATCATCGTCAGTGTGCCTGTCAGCTGGTTGAACTGATCCATGGACTCCTGCATGCTGTTTGCCCGGTAGTGATCCTGCTTCTGGTGCTTGCGTGCCAGATACTGTGTCGTCTGCTGCATGGCAGGCTGGATGGACGCTTTGTCCTTGGCTTTCCCCATGAACATTTGCACGGACGGCTCTTCCATCAGGCTCAAATGATAGCGAATGGGTACAAAGGCACCAAAGGATTGCTGGCCCATGTCAAATTTGAATTTTTCTTCCGTATACGTGCCGATGACGACGAGAGAGTGGTTCCCCCAGCGCACACGCTGACCGATCGGATTCATTTGCCCGAACAGCTTTTGGCCCAGTGCTTCCTCGAGGATGATGACGGCGCGCTGTTCTTTGTCGTCTGTAGCATTGAAAAAGCGTCCCTTGGCTACCTTCATCGTTGTTTGCATGGCAAAGTAATCAGGCGTAGTAGCCGTCAGATTGACCCGTTCTTCCTTTTTGGGACCCTTCATCTCAATGGTGCTGGAGTTGTACGGGACGATATAGTCGATGGCAGGGCTGATTTTGCCAAGCACCTCGGCATCTTCTACCGTCAGGTCATCAGGGGAGTATTCCTCCTTGCTCTCCCAGCTCGTATAGACGTTGAAGGTGAATTGGCCAAACTTCTCCATTTCTTGATTAATGGCCCTCTGGCCGCCTTCCCCGAGAGTGGTGACGGCAATCACGGAGGTAATCCCGATGATAATGCCGAGCATGGTCAGGCCGGATCGCATCTTGTTGGCCCAAATGCCTTCGATCGCGGTGTAAAAGCTCTCCAGTAGATTCATGTCACAATCACCTCGTCTGACGGCGTGGCAAACAACCGATCCGTTACCTTCTCGTCCCGGATGATGACACCGTCTTTAAAGGTCACGATCCGCTGGGCGTGCTGCGCGATGTCCAGCTCGTGCGTGACCAGGATGATCGTGACCCCTTGCTCATGCAGCTCCTGAAACATCGCCATGATCTCTGTACCGGAGCGGCTGTCGAGGTTCCCGGTCGGTTCGTCTGCCAGCAAGATAGCCGGACGATTAACGAGAGCGCGCGCGATCGCGACCCGCTGCTTTTGTCCCCCCGAGAGCTGAGTGGGCTTGTGGTGAATGCGCTCCGCCAGTCCGACCCGTTTCAGTGCCTCCATCGCACGGTTGCGCCGCTCAGAACGGCTGATGTTCGCGTACATCATCGGAAGCTCTACGTTGTGCAGAGAGGTGGAGCGAGCCAATAAATTGAAGGATTGAAAGACGAAGCCGATCTTCTGATTGCGCACGTGCGCCAATTGCTTGTCCTTGAGACTGCTGATTTCGATTCCATCGAGTGCATACGTCCCGCTATCCGGGCGATCCAGACAGCCGAGCATGTTCATGAACGTCGATTTTCCCGAACCGGATGGTCCCATGATGGCGACGAACTCCCCTTTTTCCACCAGCAAGGAGACGCCTTTTAAGATGGGCAGCGTCGAATCCCCCGTCATGTATGATTTCGTCAAGCCTTCTACGAGTAGCATAATCGGCTGACCTCCTTTCCTCGCAAAGTGGTTACAAGCCCATCGAAGCGGAGCCTGACAACGGCATGACAGGGGTTCCTTCTGCCATTCCTTCGACCGGGCTCAGGATGATTTGCTCGTCGCCGTTCAGACCGCTGCGAATATGGGAAAAGAGTTCGTTTTCCATGCCGGTTTCGACTTTCTGCTTTTTGGCCAGGCCATTTGCAGCCACCCAAACAAAGGTGCTGCCATCCGTGTCCTGCTGGATAGATTCGATCGGGACCTGCAGTGCGTTATCGATTTTCTCTACGGTGATGTTGATGTCTACGTGAAAGCCCGGCTTCAGGGCAGCGATATCAGTCGAGGTAGGCTCCAGTGTCACTTTGACACGTGTTTTTTCTCCCTGACCGGAGCCGCTTTGCGTCGTCGTCGCGATCGGTGCGATGCGGGAGACCTTCGCGCCCAGCTTATGCTTGCCCAGGGTGGTTCCTTCGATGACCGCGCTCTGTCCGAGCCCCAGCTTGCTTACATCCGATTCATTAATATCCGCTTCGATCAACAAATGGTCCAAATTGGCGAGCGTGAGGATTTCCGTTCCCTTATTGACGTATTGGCCGTTGTCTGCAGCCCGTGCGATCACCGTGCCGTCTGTTGGAGCCACAACGACGCTTTGGATGCGTTCTTTATCGAGCTGTCCCTTTTCCACCAGCAGCTTGTTGATTTGCGCCTGCTGGGAAGCGATCTCTTCCTTGCGAGGTCCCTTTTGCCGAAGCGCAAGCTGTTGTTTGGCGACATTCAAGGTCGAGAGGGACGAATCTACTGCCGATTTGGCTTTGTCCAATTCCTGCTCCGTGGCGGCACCCGAGACGTGCAGTTGGCTGATCCGGTCGTACTCTCGTTTGTTCATATCGTACTCCCGTTCGGCTTGCGACAGGCGTTCTCGCTCCTGCGCCACTTCTTCCGGTTCGTTTCCTGCCTGGACTTTGGCGAGGTTGGCCCTAGCCAGCTCCAGCTGCGCTTCCAGATCCAGAATCCTGCTTTCGACATCGGAGGTATCTATTTTTCCGATGATCTGTCCCTTTTTGACCTTGTCGCCTTCCTTGACGGAAAATTCGTGCAAGGTACCCGTGACGTTTGCGAACAGCTTTTGCTTGTCCTCTACAGCGACGACCCCCGACGTCAGGATTTTGCTTTCCAATGCTGATTTGGTCGCGGATCCGATGGTCACTGGCAAACCCATTGCCTGTTTGGAGCCCATCAGGTTCATCAGGGCGACTCCCGCGACCAAAACCACAGCGGCGGAACCGATGATCCACCAACGTTTTTTCATAGTCATTCTCCTTGGGTGTTTTTTCAATTTCTGGTTATTTCGTTTCCCGAAGGTTTTACGGAATCGCAGGCGAAAGGTAACGGACATGCCGAAACGTTCACATTCCAGTCACATTTTGTTATGTTTTGGCGGAATGTACTTTCTGCCGATTTTGCGTGATAAGATAGGAAATAGATGACGTTCCTGGGAGGGGAGCCATGAACCAAGCGATTCGTTTTGACTATTCCAACGCTCTTGCTTTTGTCAGACCACATGAATGGGAGCTGCTCGCTCCAGCGATTGGACAAGCGCATGAGATGCTGCACAAAAAGACAGGACCAGGCAGAGATTTTCTAGGGTGGGTAGATTTACCCGAACAGTACGACCGCATCGAATTCAACCGGATTCGGCAAGCGGCAGCACGCATTCAGTCTGATTCAGATGTGCTTTTGGTGATAGGAATCGGTGGTTCTTACTTGGGGGCCAAGGCGGTGCTGGATATTTTGGGACACAGCTTTTACAATCTGCTGCCCAAGTCCAAGCGGCGCGCCCCGGAAATATATTTTGTCGGAAACAACATCAGTCCCGTCTACATTTCCCACTTGATGGACGTCCTGGAAGACAAGCAAGTCTCGATCAACGTCATTTCCAAATCAGGCACGACGACAGAGCCTGCAATCGCTTTTCGCCTGCTGCGCGACTGGCTGGTCGGGAAGTACGGACGGGACGAAGCGAAAAAGCGGATCTACATCACCACGGATAAGGCAAAGGGTGCCTTGAAAAAGCTGGCCGACGAAGAAGGGTATGAGAGCTTTGTGATCCCGGACGACGTCGGAGGCAGGTATTCCGTGCTGACGGCTGTGGGCTTGCTCCCCATCGCTGTGAGTGGAGCCGACCTGGATGCGCTCATGCAAGGAGCTGCGGATGCGAGGGCGCAGTACATGGTGAACGATCTGCTGGAAAATCCATGCTATCAGTATGCGGCGATACGCAACGCCCTGTATCGAAAAGGGAAGACGGTGGAGCTGTTGGTCAGCTACGAGCCGCAATTCCGCTATTTCTCCGAGTGGTGGAAACAGCTTTTCGGAGAGTCCGAGGGCAAGGACGGGAAGGGGATTTTTCCTGCTTCTGCGGAATTCTCAACGGACCTTCATTCGATGGGCCAGTACATACAGGATGGCATGCGGCAATTGTTTGAAACAGTCATTTCCGTAACGACGCCATCTGTCGATGTAACCGTGCAGGAAGATCCCGCGGATGCCGATGGACTTAACTTCCTGACGGGCAAACAGATGGGGTATGTCAATAAAAAGGCTTTCGAAGGTACAGTATTGGCACACGTGGATGGAGGCGTGCCCAACCTTTTGGTGGAAATACCGAAAGCGACGGCGTACTATCTGGGCGCTCTGATCTACTTTTTTGAAAAAGCGTGCGGGATCAGTGGCTATTTACTGGGCGTCAATCCGTTCGACCAACCCGGGGTGGAGGCTTACAAGGCCAACATGTTTGCTTTGCTAGGCAAGCCGGGCTACGAACGGCAGAAAGCGGAACTGGAGGCTAGATTGAAAGAGAACAAGACGTATTTGACCGTATCCGAAACGGCGGAATATCTGGAGCTGCCGGAGGCGTTCATTCAGGAAAAAATCAAGGAAGGCCGGATTCGGACGGTTCATGACGGGAATGAATATTTGATCAACAAAGAACAGTTCAGGCATCATCTGGAGGAGCTGCGCCGCTTGCGGGAGTGGGAGGAAGCATCTCGCCACGAGCCGATTCCGGAAAGCTATGATGTCAAGGACGAGGATTAACGGACTTTCAGACCGATTTTTACTTGTCAGATCAGTAGATAGAAGTCTATACTGGTCAGTGAAAATGACATAACGAAAGCAACTTGGGGAGTCCTTCACGCGGGGCTGAGAGGATGGCAGCGACGACCATCGACCCATTGCACCTGATCCGGATCATGCCGGCGCAGGGATGTGGTTGCGAGCGAACAACGCTATTGTATTTTTTGTATTGCGTATGAGCCCACCTTTTCCTGCGAGGAAAATCGGTGGGCTTTTTCACTTTCGGGATGTTTAGGTTCACATTCGGCGATAGGGCAGCAAGAGAGAAGGGGAGAGGAATATGAGTGATTGTCTGGTAGTGGGCGGAGGAATTATTGGGCTGAGCGTCGCGTATGAGCTGTCGAAACGGGGGCTGTCGGTCACGCTGGTCGAGCAGGGAGAGTGGGGCGGTCAGGCTTCTTCAGCTGCAGCTGGCATGCTGGCCCCATTAAAAGAATTTGCATCCATGGGCCCGATGCTCGATCTCGGGATGGAGTCTTTGCGGCTGTATCCGCAGTGGGCGCAGGAGCTGGAGGAGCGGGCAGCAGGAGATGTGCAGCTGAGTTTGGAGGGGCTCGTCACCGTTGCTTTGAATGATGCGGAGAGTGAACAGCTAAAGGCCAAGTTTCACTGGCAAAAGGAAGCGGGTCATGATGTCCGCTGGCTGGATGGCAAAGAGCTGCGAGAAGTCGAACCGCTTTTGAGCGAGCAAGTCGTGGCGGGGATCCACTCTCCAGGGGAAGGCCACATCAACAACCGCCTTTTGTTGCGTTCGCTGGTGACTGCCTGCCGGATCCAGGGCGTGCAGCTTTTATCGGGATGCGTCGTCAGTGGGATCGCGGTAAAAGCCGGTCGTGTCATCGGGGTAGAGACGACCTCTGGACCTATTCGGGCAGAGCATACCATCATCGCCTCTGGAGCTTGGGCGGGAATCATGATGCAGATGCTCGACCTTGCCATTCCGGTCAGACCCGTACGAGGACAGATTGCGGCTGTCTCTTCTGTAGGAATTCCTCTGCGAACCGTGATCTTTGGCACATCCGGCTACATCACGCCGAAAAAGGACGGAAAGATCGTCATCGGGGCGACGGAGGATGAGAGCGGCTTCCAACGAGAAGTGACACTGGCAGGGCTCGCGAGTGTTCTAAATGGCGTCATGCCTTATGTGCCAGCCTTGCATGCAGCGGCGTTCCTGGAGGCGTGGGGAGGCTTGCGTCCAGCTACTGCTGACGGAAAACCGCTGCTCGGCCCTGTACCTGGCTGGGAAGGACTCTCGCTCGCCGGGGGCCATTTCCGCAATGGCATTTTGCTCTCCCCTATCACCGCCAAGCGAATGGCCGATTACGTCGAGAGCGGACGAGTGGATCGATTGGAAGCTTTCTTGCCCAGTCGCTTCCTCCCTTGATCCTTCCTTCAGCCCGGCATTCATAAAATGGGCTGGTCTGCATTCGAAAACGGAACACCTCCCCATGGGCACTTGTATATGGTAATAAAGAAACACCAGAAGGGGAGGAGTTTCCATGCAGTCTGAGGACGACAAAAACCTTTATCAGATTGACTTTCAGACAGTCAGCATGATAAAGGATATACGCCATAATGTGCACAACATCGTCAAAGAACACTTGGAGCAAAAAGTGCGCATTGAAGCGATCGACGGACAAATATTTGAAGGCGTGATCGTAGATTTTGACGACCAGAACGTCTATGTCGAAGTGGATGATCCAGACTACGATCCAGACGCAGACTTCATAGATGACGATCAGGTAGAGGAAGTCGCCGGCCGAGAAAGCTACCCGGAGCAGTATCCGTATATGGATGTAGGCATGACGTTCCCGGGCACTCCCTACCAAGGATTCGGTGGATTCGGCAGCAGCAGCAATCCTTACGGCGGCATGGGACCGTTCGGGGGGATGGGGTCTTTTGGGCCGATGGGACCCTATGGACAGATGGGCCCCTATGGACAGATGGGTCCCTATGGACAGATGGGCCCCTACGGACAGATGGGACCCTATGGGCCGATGAGCCCGTTCGGCAGCAGCAGTAATCCATATGGACAGGTCAGTCCTTACGGCAGCAGCAGCTACCCAGGCTATCCCTATGGGAATGAAAATGCGCCCTTTAGTCAAGTCAGTCCATACCATGCAGAGAATGCGCCATTTGGCCAAGTCAGTCCATACCATGCAGAGAATGCCCCATTTGGCCAGGTCAGTCCATACCATTCGGATAAAGGTCAAGTCAGCCCGTACACCGATCATAACTATCCATATGGTCCGGTGAGCCCTTACAGTCAGGTGAGTCCGTTTGGCGGTCCAAATCCCTTTCTCTCTCCGTATGGGCCATTCCCGCAGCCGATGCCATGCTTCCCCGTGGTACCTCCACCACCTCCACCGCCCCCGCCACGGGCAGCCGTCGTAGTTACACCGAAAAGAAGAAGACGCGCGTGTGGAAACGGACGCAAGATCATTCCGCTTGCGCTGTTCACGCTGCTTACCATCGCCCTGCTCTAAAAACTCAAGCGACCTAACAAGTCTCTGCCCATCGATTTGGGTTCAGGGACTTGTTGATTTTTCGGCAATAAACATATCCAACATCTTCAGCACCCGGTGTCATTTCGTTTCGGCTGCTTGATTGGGTGAGTACAACCGCGTGCTTTGTCACACACTACAATCAGAATCTGGAAAGGCAGGGATGGGTGATGAGACCGATTCAAAGCAGCTTGCCGGGAACCAAGGGGACATTTGGCTATTTTCGCGAAACACTCCAGCCAAACTTTACTCTGTCCAATTGGGACTATGAGCAAGGTTATTTTGACCGAGCGTTGGATGATCAAAATATGGTCTATCTGCGCTTGCCGATCAAAGTTCTGCAGGGCGAGCTCGACAGTGCAGATGCGTGGATTGAGCTGGGGAATCCCTTTGTGCTCAAGCATGTCTATCAAACGGGCGTGGAGCAGGATATTGGCTATTACGAGCCGATAGCTTCTTCGGCCATGAACCAGTTTCAGGAGCCGCTGGACAAGGATGCAGACGTGGACTCCCGATGGGTCCGTAAGGCAGAGGCTATCGTCAAAGAGCTGGAAAATCGCCTGGCGTAAAGGGCGGGCCTTATGATAGGCCCGTCTTTCTCTTTTTACCTGGCAGGGATGCAGGATGGCCATCTGACTCTGGCGCGGGATCGTGCATCCGTGCTTATATTATCAATCAGAGAGACTTTCATACAAAAAAAGAAACACAGGAGACGAGAAAACATGGCATGGTACCATTCCTTGCAGAGATGGTATTGGAAAATTCGCAAGCCAATCACCCTCGGAGTCAGGGTGATCGTGACGGATGAGCAAAAGGGCGTCCTGTTAATTCGCCACACCTACGTGAATGGATGGTATCTGCCAGGCGGAGGGGTGGAGAAGGGCGAGTCGTTCTTTGACGCGGCACGCCGGGAGGTGCAGGAGGAATGCGGGCTTCTGGGTGGACAAATCCGGTTGTGCCATCTCTTTTACAGTGAACGGGAAGGCAAGCGTGACCATATCGCACTCTTTCATGTCACGGATGGACGCATGGACGAGAAGTGGTCGCGAAATGATGGGGAAGTGGCGGAAAAGATGTTTTTTCAGTGGGATCAGCTCCCTGAGGACCTGTCTCCGGCCACGCACCGACGGCTGGAAGAGTTTAGGGAACGCACCTTTCTGGATGATCGATGGTAGAAAAAGGGAGTTTCCATGCAACTGGCAATTTCCTGTGGTATAGTGAGAAAAAAGAAAAGCGGTTTTGGAGCTGCAAGGAGTAAAGTGAGGGCAGATCGGCATGAAGATTGCGACTGTACTGCGAAATGACGATTATACGAGGGAAGTGGAACAAGCTTTGAAAGATAAGCTGGCTTCCACCCCATGCGAATTTGTGGAAGGCCCGGATGACCATCCCGACATGGTGCTCTCGATTGGCGGTGACGGGACACTGCTGGAAGCTGTTCATCAATATGGTGTCGAGCCTTCCTACGTCGGCGTTCATACCGGCCATTTGGGATTTTATGCAGACTGGAGACCAGAGGAGCTCGATGAATTCGTACAGCGGTTGCAGCAAGACCGGCCGGCCATCGTGGAATACCCGATCGTGGATTGCCGTATCACGATGCGGGATGGTGCGGTCCATCGCAAGTGGGCATTGAATGAGCTCGTTCTGCGAAATGCATCGTTATCTACACTGGTGACATGCGTCTACATAAACGGGGACGAACTGGAGACGTTTCGCGGAGATGGATTGATCGTCTCCTCCCCATCTGGCAGCACGGCATACAACAAGGCGGTAGATGGAGCCATCGTGCACCCGTCGATCGAAGCGATACAGCTATCCGAAATCGCCTCCATCAACAATCAGGCGTATCGGACCATCAACAGCTCACTGGTTTTGCCAAAGCATCATGAGGTCGAGCTCATCGTCATGAACCCGGAGATTATGATCGGGCTGGATCGTGAGCAGGACATCTGGAGGGATGTTCGCTCCATCTCCTGCAGGGTCGGGCAGGAAAAGGTGAAATTCGCCCGGTACAAGCGACTTACCTTTTGGAGCCGCGTACGCAATTCGTTCATCAAAGGATAAAGAAAGCGAAAAGGGGAGAGGTACCCGTGAAGCAAGTGGGGAGACTGCAAAGCATTTTCCGGCATCCGGTCAAGGCGATGCGTGGGGAGCAGCTGACGCATTGTCAGGTGGATGCCTTCGGACTGTACGGAGACCGCGGCTATTATTTTCTGGATGAATCCCGCAATGGAAAATACCTCAGCGCCGACGTGGTACCGGCTCTACTCGGTTACGCTGCGACTTTTACGGAGCAGTCAGCAGACGAGCAATATCCGGAGATACGCGTCGTGGCAAAAGACGGGAGCGTACATACGTGGGGCGATTCGCTGTTTGATCACGTGGCTCAGACAGCCAAGCGGCCCATTTTGCCAAAGAGAAGTACCCCGCTGGAAGGCGGCAAGAACTGGGAGGACCATATTCTGCTGGTGACCGATGCATCTTTGCGGGAGATCGCTCGCTTGATCGGGGAAGAGCAGCTGGATCCGAGAAGATTCCGGGGAAATCTGGTCGTGGTGCTGGAGGAGGATGAGCCGTTCGCAGAGGATCGTTGGATGGGCAAGCAGATCCGCATAGGCGATGTCGTCTTGCAAGTGAACCGCCATTGCGAGCGCTGCATGTACGTGAACATTGATCCGGATACGCTGGAGATGAATCCGGCGGTGTTGAAGGCTTGTGTGAAGAGACACGACAATCACTTTGGCGTGTATGCTTCGGTCATCACCCCTGGTGAAGTGGCAGAAGGGGACGCCGTGTTCGTATCGGAGTAAGGAAGCGGGTTGTCCTATAATGGGGCAACCCGTTATTTTAGTGGATCAAATAGATGTGGAGGATCTCCAATGAATACGAGTCCGTTAGAGAGAGTCGAGCGTTTTGTACAGGAATTCGATCCCGCCATCGTGCCGCTGCTTTATCCAGAGCCGATGAAAACCTCGGAGGCAGCAGCGACGGCATTGGGGGTAGAAATCGGCCAAATAGCCAAATCCATCTTGTTTCGTTCGGGCGATGAGTACGCCATGTTTGTAGCTGCTGGCGATGTGCGTATCCACGCCAAGCAGGTCAAGGCAGCCTTCCATGGGGCAAAGGCGAAAATGGCTACGCCAGAGGAGGTAGAGGCTGTAACCGGATTTCAGGTGGGAGCGGTATGCCCGTTTGCACTGCTTCGGGAAGTGCCGATCTATGTGGATTCATCCCTGCAGCGCTTTCCCCTCGTGTATACTGCGGCTGGGCTAGCAGAATCACTGCTGCCAGTTTCCTATGAACAGCTGCTGCAAATGACGAACGGTCGAGTGATAGACGCGGCCTCTGACCAGTAAAGAAGCCTGAGCGGGGCTGCCTTAAGAGCGAGTGTCTCTTGTTGCGTGTAAATGTTTGACGACACGATAATGCCCTTTGCCCGGCACGTAGCCGAGTTTTCGGTTGACGGCCTGCATTGGGCTGTTTTTCGCTTCTGTCTCGGTGGATAAGGTATGGGCTCCCCGCTTTTTGGCGGATTGTATGGAGAGCAGCTTGAGTGCTGTGGCGATGCCCTGTCCCCGATAGTTCTGATCGACGCCTGTATAATCGGTGTATTTGATACCGGGCTGATCCGTGTGAAAGACCGTTGTTACGCCTACAAATCGCTCACCGTCTGCTGCGATAAACACGAGCTCGGGATCGAAGGCATGGGAGGGAAAGGCTTCACGCCGCCACTCGTCCAAGTCAGGCAGTTCACCGACATGGCCAGGATTGTCTCGCAGGGTCTGAGCGTACAAGCGGTACAGCTTTTCCTCGGCTTGCTCCCGGGCGGCAGCGATGTCTCCGAGTGTGCAAAACGTAATGCCGCGCTGTTTCAGAGAGGAGAGCGCAGCTTCCCCTGCCGATTCATCAAACGCATTCACGTCCAAATGCAGCTCAAAGATATGCGCATCCAACGCAAAGCCTTGTTTGAGCGCAAAATCCAGCGAGTGGGGGACCCAGTCCTTGAGCTCGGACATGACGGTATCTGCCTGCTTTTGCTTCGCCCATGCGAGGAGGTGAGTGAGAAGGGCAGTACCGACTCCCTGTCCCCGATGTGCGGGGGCGACATAAAACAAGGTCGCAAGGCACCCGGGAGGAGTCCAGGGAGCTCTCCAGATTTGGGCGTAGCCGATACTCTCACCAGTGTCGGCAGATTCGGCTACGATGCGCTCTCTGCCAAAGCCGCCTAGCTGCTGGTTCTCATCCAGAAAGAGGCGTGACTGGGCGGGGATTTGCTTGTCCTTTGCAGCTAGGTCTTCTGGCGAAGAAGATCCGGGTTGGAGCTGGTTGTAAAAGGCTGAGAGAGCGACGTAGTCGTTTGGTTCCTGAAACGGTCGCAATTGAAAGGGCATGGAGACACTCCTTGTTGGGTGGATGAGTGATTTTTCCATATTGTAGCAAAAGAAAAAAGAGATTGAATACAAAAAATCCGTCCAGCAGCCTTGCGGACGGATTTTGCTTGTTACGAAATGTGCTCTTCCCCGACCATCCATTCATAGTAATGGACGTCATGCCATTCCCCGAATTTGTAACCGACCTCCCGCAGCTTCCCGACGAGGGTGAACCCAAACTTCTCGTGGAGTCGGACACTCGCTTCGTTTCCTCCTGTGATCCCGCTGATTACGACGTGAAACCCCAGCTCTCGCGTGCGCTTCTGGATGTCTCGCATCAGGGCAGAGCCAACACTCTTCCCGCGCTGATTCTCTGCGATGTAGATGGATAGCTCTGCGGTGTTTCCGTACGCTGGTTTTTCACGAAAAGCAGAAAGACAGCAGTAGCCGATGACTTCATCACCGTCTTCTGCGACGATCAGTGGATAGCGGCCTCCGTGCTTGTGAAACCAGACTTCCCGTTGCTCCAGAGTCTGCTCTTCCAGATCAAAGGTGGCGACAAGCGTGTTCACTGCGTGATTGTAAATGGCCAGCATGGCCGGCAAATCGCTTATTTGTGCGTCTCGGATGCTTACCATACCATTATTCCCTCGTTCTCCAGTTGATTTCCTTGCTCTACCTCAGGGCTTCATAAACCTGACGCAAGTCTTTGTAGCCGGCTTCTTGCGCCTTGAGAAGGTACATTCCCCACAAGGTGCCCGCGGCAACGGCATCGCAATAGGCATGATGGCGGCGAGAAATCGGGATGTCATGCTGGGCGCATAGCGCGTCCAACGAACCGTTACCGATTGGATTGCTCAGCAGCCGGATCAATAGCATCGTATCGAGCATGCGATGCGTCAGGGGACGGCGACTGGTCTTCCACAGCCCTGCCCGAAAAAACTCGCGTTCATGGCGAGAGTGGTGAGCCACCAGCGGACGATCGCCCACAAAACGGAAGAACCGTGACATGGCCGGCAATAGGTCAGGGGCAGTGGCGACCATCTCGTTGGATATTCCCGTGAGCGAGCTGACATGGGGCGGGATGGAGCGGCTGGGATTGACCAGCGTATAAAAGGAATCTCCCAATAACAGCTTATCACCTTTCATCGCCACTGCCCCAATCGAGATGATGGCATCGCCATGGTCTGGGTAAAAGCCAGTCGTCTCGATATCCACGACGACCACCTCGAGGTCTTCCAGCGGCATGTCCGCTCCGGAATCAGCCTGCCGCCTTTCTTTATTCAATGAACGAAGATAGGCGGCGTGATGCTTGTCACCTTCGTTGTGTCCGAAATTCCATTCACCTTGGGCTCCTGCGATCTCGCGGTTCATATGCCACAATCGTCCAAATAAATCCCATTTTGCCAAAGATGTTCCCTCCTACCCTTTGGAGACGGAAGGGAGCTTTGCTGTCATTCGCTGCAGGCGAATGGCGAGCTTCATAGCCCCACGTGCCATGACGGTGGTGTCGGATGACAGTTCCCTTAGTTTGATGTAGCTGTTGCTGGTGTATTGTCCGTCCTCCCAGTGGAGGGGAGCAACCAGGCGCAAGCCGAGTACTTGTCGGAAATGATTTTCCAAGTCATCGCAAAAGCTTTTCTCCCAGATGCCCTTCTCACGCAGCAGCGACAGTCGTTCGAGTGTCGAGCTGCAGAAGATTCCATTGGCGAGGGCAAAGTGGCGAATGCAATTGACGATGGGCAAATAGACGCCGTATTTCAGGTTAATGGCTCCCCGAAAGCGGCCGTTGACCTCCGGCAGGATGCGGCCAAACAAGCCGAGAGGGACGCGGTAATGCAAAGTATTGCTCGCCAGGCGGCTCATCAAAAAGGCATTGTCCGCAAGCAGGCGTCGGAAGTGATCCAGCACGGGCTGGAAAATAGCCGACTCGCCCCAAAGGACGCGGGCGTCGCTGGCGAGCAGCAGGTAGCGGGCGTTTTCCCAAATGGGGTGGGAGGCAAGGCCGTCCAGACGGTCGATCCATTGCTCGACACTGCCGCGCCATCTTTGGGAAACGCAAGTCACATTTCCTTGGCAAGGAGGATAGCCTGCCTCCTCCAAACCTTGTACGATCGTCGCCCCCAGCAGATGAAAATAGCTGTGCACTTTTTCTGCCTGGGCCTGATCCAGATGATCGGGGAGCTGATAGACGAGACCGTTGTCCTGATCGCTGATGAGTGCCTGTTCGTGGCGTCCGCCGCTCCCAAACTGGAGAAACGCAAAAGGGACGGGAGGTGTTCCCACTCCCCTTTTCGCCAGTTCGCCTACGGATAGGAGCACGCTATGCCGAATGATGCTGTCATGAATCAAATTCACCACGATCGCAAAGGGAGCCAGCTCCCCTGCGCGGGTCAAGGTGCGCAGAGGAGTGGCGTCCAGCAATTCCTGACGGATGGAAGACAGCTCGCGAAAGGACTCCGCTCGGCTGATCCGCTCCAGCTGCTCAGGAGAGAGTGTGAGAGGCACTTGCTTTGACTGCTGCTGCGGGTTGTACGCGTTCAGGTTGGAGAAGTTCGGGATAGCCGTATCCCCCATGTTCGCTAAGGTCAAGACCAACCACCTCTTCTTCTTCAGTTACTCGCAGACCGATCGTTGCCTTCAGGGCAGACAGAATGATGTACGAAACGACGAATACGTAGACAATCGCTCCCACCAATCCCAGCGCCTGCACCCCGAGCTGGTGGAAGCCGCCGCCGTAGAACAATCCAGGTGCGCCCACCCCTACTTTTTCCGTGAGCTCTGGAGTCGCGAACAGACCGGTGGACAATGTACCCCAGATCCCGGCCACACCGTGGACAGAGAAGGCAAAGATCGGGTCGTCGATGCCGATGCGGTCAAACCAGATGGAAGTGTAGAATGTTAAAATACCTGACACTGCACCGATCACGACAGCTGCCCAAGGATCGACGAATGCGCAAGAAGCAGTGATGGCTACCAGTGCGGCCAATACGCCATTCAGCATGCTTGGAATGTCAGCTTTGCCCATGACGATCCAGGAAATCGCCAGAGCGGCGACTGCACCGGCTGCTGTTGCGAGGTTGGTCGTCATCGCGATGTAACCGAAAAATCCAGAGGTGCTGCCGAGGGTGGAGCCTGCGTTGAAACCGAACCAGCCGATCCACAGGAACAGCACGCCGAGAACGGAATACACCTGGTTGTGCCCGGGAATCAGGTTGGAACTGCCATCACGATTGTATTTGCCGAGACGTGGCTTCAAGAGGATGGTAGCGACCAGAGCTACGATGGCACCTTGCAAGTGGACGACCGTCGAACCGGCGAAATCTTGCATGCCGAGCTGGGCGAGCCAACCGCCGCCCCAGACCCAGTGACCGACAACAGGGTAGATGAGGACCGTAAACAATACGCTGAAGATGAAATAAATAGACAGCTTGGCACGCTCTGCAAAACCGCCCCAGGCGATGGCGAGAGAAACGGCGCAAAAGGCTAACTGGAACAAAAAGAGAATCGAGATAGGGATTGTTGCTGCGGAAAAAGCGGAGAAAGAATCGGTAGAAGTGCCGTCAAAGAAAAATCCGGATAGACCGAGGAAGGAGTTTCCGTCTCCAAAGGTCAGCCCGAAGCCGAACGCCCAAAATGCGATGGAGCAGATCCCGAAAGTGAGCACGGTCTTGCCGGCAACGTGACCTGCGTTTTTCATGCGGGTCGATCCAGCCTCTAAGAGTGCGAAGCCTACTTGCATGAGGATGACCAGAATCGCGGATACCATGACCCACGTGGCATCAATGGCAGAAGAGAGTTGCGCTAGAGTCGGTTCCATTCAATCCACTCCTTTTTGTGTTAGGTATCCTAACACTTCATTTATTTATGTCAGATTATATGACATGAAAAATGGCATTGCAATTCTTTTTTTCAAGTTTTCGCACAGATAATAAAACACCAATCCTTCCGACTACGCGTCAAAGGATTGGTGCTTCATGGTTCGATTTCGTTTTTCCACCATCAGTCCGGTGATTGTCAGAGCGGTTAAAAACAAGCCGCTAATCAGGAAGAGCTGCTCAACCGGAAGCTTTCCGAGCCAAATGGCCCCCAGACTGCTCGAGAGCATGCCGAAAAATGTAAACATCAGCATGTTGATGGCGTACACTTTTCCGACGTTTGCGTCCGTCGCTTTGACCTGGATAGCGGTAACGGTCGGAATCCCGATGAGTGGACCCCCGACTCCGGCAAGTGCAGCCCCCAGAAAGGCAATCCAGTGAAGCGAAGCGCCAGCGGTCAAAAGCAAAAATCCGCATGCCTGCATCAGCCAGCCGATCAAGATCACGAGCAAATATCTCGTGTAGTAAGCACGCGACATATAGAGACTGCCCAGCAGATTGCCGATGCCGTAGAAGCCCATCAGCATGGCGAGCGTACTGCCGTTGCCTTGCTCCATACTCTCCGCAAGAAAAGGGAAACCGACGTTGTAGGTGACCAGCCATACGAGATAACCCAGATTGCCGAAAAGCAAAACTTGGAACAGGTAGCGATTGGCGCGGAGCTCTTTCACGCCTGTCCCGATATCACGCCTGTATTGCGCAGCGGTCAGCTTGCTGGTCGAATCGTTCGTTTGCCTCTGCATGGAGTGACGAATCGTGAAGAGGAACAAGACCGAGATCAGATAGCTGCCCGCATTGACGAAAAAGAGCGTAGACAGCGGGACGGCTGCAGCCAGTAAACCGATCGTCATCGGGGCCAAGATTCGGACTGTCCGAAAGGTTGTGTCCAGGATTCCGTTGGCTCTGCTCAGCTGCTCCATGGGAAGGATGCTTTTGAGTGCCACTGTTCGAGCAGGCTGAAAAAGGCTGGAAAAGACGCCGAGAAAAAATTGGGCAGCCAAAAAGAAAGCGAATTGTTCGATCCCCCACACAGCCATGACGCCGACAAAAATGACCACGGCGATGCGAGCGATATCCGCACCCACCATCAAGAGCCGGGGGCTGTATCTGTCAGCAAGCACACCCCCGATTAAGTAGAACAGCAATCCTGCCACCATTTCCGGAATGGCGAGCAAGCTGAGGGCGGTTCCTGATTTCGTCGCCTGCAGCAAGTACCAGAGCAGGGCGAAGCTGTAGCATTGATCTCCGATATTGGCTGTCATTTGCGCCAGCCACAGCTTCAGGAACGAGCTGTTCTTCCATAAAGACGCTTCCACACTTGATCTCCCCGTCCTGCAAATTTTCGAAAAAATTATTTTTATCTAGCGTAGCAAGGGTGACGGGGAAAGTAAAGCCATCATACGGAAGCGCCGATGCGTTTTTTCTCCAGTCTAGGAACGTACATGAAATAGGCAGCGAGCATACCTGCGCTGGTAATAAGGGTAATGGCGATGAAACCAAAGGAGTGGTACAGCATTCCTGAAAGAGCGGAGCCAGTCAAGGTGCCCGCGTACATGCAGGCATTCGCCAAACTGGAGATCGTGCCGCGTGAGCTGGTGGAAAGTGTTTGCAATAGTCCCATCACGATGGGGACGAGCATACCGCCAAAGAAGAACGTAAAGGAGATCACTACTTGTACAAAGCCAAGCGACGGCACGTGTGGCAACGCGGAGAAAAGAAGAGCATTTGCCATAAATCCTACCGTGAGCACATTTCTTCTCCCCCACTTCTCCAGCAGCCAGCCGCTGATCAGGCTGCCCACGGTGTTTCCGAGGCCCGCATAAACGGTCGTGATCCCGATCTGGGAAACGGATTGAGCGTATTGATCGGCAAGCCACATGCCAAAGAAGGAAAAGAAAGCGTAGAAACCTGTCATGAAGCAAAAATAGGCAAGAAAATAGCGGGCTGCGCCAGGCAGTGTCAGCAGGTCGCGATAACGTGGCCAGATAGATCCCAGACGATTTTTTGTGCCTGTGTCAGAGGGGGGGGCAGCCGGCTTCAAATCAGGCATGCAGCAGAGGATCAAACCCCAAGCGAGGAGAGAGGCGGCTCCGACTGCAAGAAAAGGAAAGGAAATATCGACTGCTGCGAGAAAGCTGCCGAGAGGAACCCCTACGAACTGAGAGACTGTAAGACCGGTCATCACAATGCCCATAGCCTTGCCGATCCGGACGGGAGGGAACAAGGCAGGGATGGCAGCCCATATTTGAGGGCCGATGAAGGCGGAGCAAATCCCCGCAAGAAAACGAAAGACGAGCATCGTGGCGTAATGCTCAGCAAACCCGCAAGCCATCGTGCTCAGGGCAAAGCCCAGCATTCCCAGAGACATCACCCGTTTGCGGTTCCAGCCGTCGGAGAGTGGACCGACGAATAGGGCAAACAAGGCGTAGCCCAGCGCATAGGAACCTACCAGCCAACCGGTTTGTGTCGGATCGGTATGGTACAGCTCGCGCAAGGTGGGCAGCAGCGGACTGATGATAAACGTATCCGTTCCAATCAAAAACATGGTGTAAAAAAAGATGGCGAGATATCGGCGTTCCATTCGTTGACTCTCCTTTTTCAATGATTATATATTTGTATAGTTAAATAACTTTTGAAATAAAAGACAAAAAAGATGATACCGCTCACAGGGTATCCAAGAAGCCAGGCAAGAATTGCTGGAACGTATCTGTCTGGATGCACATAAAACGAATTTGTCCCTCCTTCCTCACTTTGATCAATCCCGCCTCGCGCAGTGTGCGGAAGTGATAAGAGGCGTTTGACTTGGAAGCCTCACAGATGTCTCCCACTTCTCCGCAGTTCATTTCCCTGCCCGATTGGTACAGCGTTTTGACGATGGCAAGTCTCGTTTCATCAGCTAGGGCTTTGAAAATTTTGATCCGTTGCTCGTTGAGAAGCTGCTGGTTTTGTTGTTCAATAATCATGGAAATATATTACTAACTCTCTTCACAGATGGCAATACCGAAATGTGCAAAGAGCAAGCGAAAGAGAAAAGAAGCCGGAAGCCGGCTTCTTTAAGAGTTCGTGGAAGAAGTCTGGTTTTGCCTGTTTTGCTGCTGCTGGGACGATCCCTGGTTGTTTTCCGTTTGGGTATCATCCGCAACCGTGCTGCTAGTCAAACCGGCCACTGCCAGCCCTTTTTGGTTCAAGTTTTTCGCACTTTTGAATTTGGACATGTTCATCGCTCCTTTTTGGCGGGTCTCCCTTTACCATGCCATACTACGAACAGCGCTACTCATCCACTTCTTGCCCGGGATGTAAAGGGGGGAGTGGAAAGGTATACTAAAGAGAACAGCAAAAGCAGGGGGATGGAGAATGGATGGATGCGTGATCATCGTGGAAGGAAAAACGGACAGGGAGCGGCTGCTGCGGGTTTTGGCAGAGCCTGTCACGATTCTTTGCACGTGGGGGACGTACAGCCCTGAAAAGGGAGAGGAGCTCGCCATGCAGACACAAGATGCAGACGAGGTCTATCTGTTCACGGATGAAGACGACAGCGGAAAAAAACTGCGCGCACACTTGATGGAGGATTTGCCGCATGCTGCCCATTTGCACACCCAGAAAATGTACGGAGAAGTTGCCAATACTCCCCTGAACGTATTGGCGGATATCCTCGAGCGGGCAGGCTTTGCGATCGATCCATCCCACCTCGAACTTGGCTGATCGCGAGGGGGATAAAACACCAGTTCATCGGCTATAACATAGATAGATGGATGGTGGAGGTGCAAGTCGAATTGCGTAGTCTGATGAGCTTTTTCAATCGAATGAATGTCCTTGCGTGGCTGGCGGGAATTTGGATCGCCCACGCCTTGTTGTATTTGGCTTTGGGAACAGCCACGTGGCTAGGAACCTCTATACTGGCAGCCGCGTTTTACGGACTTTTGATTTTGGTCGGAAAACTCGTGGCGAGCCGCTACCCGGATAAGGAAGAAAGCAAATGAAAAAGCCGGCTCTTTGAAGCCGGCTTTATCTATATCAGCCCTACCAGCCCCACCATTGAAGGGCGAGGATGGCGAGCCCCAAGATCCACACATAGATGGCAAAGCCTTTCATCGAACCGGTGCTGATGATTTTCAGCATCCAGCGAATGGCGAAATAGCCGGCGATGGCGGAAAACATCGTCCCGACGATCATCGGGATCAGCAGGGAGGTCTCCATGGGGGCATCGGCGAGCTTGGCCGTTTGCAGGACGCAGGCCCCAAGAATCGCGGGCAATGAGAGCAGAAACGAGAAGCGGGCCGCATCCCCTCGTTCGATCCCGCGCATGAGCGACCCGGCTATGGTCAGTCCAGAGCGGGAAATGGCTGGCAGGATAGCTGCGCCCTGCAAGGTTCCGATGATCAGAGCGTCGGTATAAGTGATTTGGTCAAAGGTACGTCTGCCGCGACGCATGGATTCCACGCCCCAGAGAATGACGCCTGTCGCGAGAAATTCCCACCCGATCGTGATGCCCGTCCGTGAGATTTCTTCAAAGTAATCCTCAAAGGCGATGCCGATCACAGCTGTCGGAATCGTACCGACAATCAGCAATCTTGTGAGCTTGCTGAAGGGATGCGTGAGGATGTACTGAATCTGCGGCCAAAAGACGATGACCACCGCGATGAGCGTCCCCAGGTGCAGCATGGTGTCGAATAGCAGGCCAGCTTCCTGCAGGCCAAACAGCTTGCGAAACAGGACGAGATGACCTGTGCTGGAAATCGGTAAAAATTCGGTCAAGCCTTGCACGATTCCCAGAAAAATATGTTCGAGCAAAAGCAGCATACAGTCCATTCAACTCCTAACATCAAAAGGTTAGAAAAGGATAAAGCTCCCATGCCATTCGCTTACTGTCATATGTATGTCCGCTTGTACGAGACTTGCCTGTTTTGCGATCTTTGCATAGTGAAGCATGGAAAAAAGTTGTGGTATTTTCCCCTGCGGGATGGGTATATTTAGTGTGCATGATTGGACGAGAGTGAGGAATTAGCAGGAATGTACAAACAGAAAAAACAAGTACGGACGTATAAGCAGCCCAGCCAATTAGACTCGGGAATGACCCTTTTGATGACGGTGTCCCGAAAAACCGACATTGGTTACTTTTTGCAATCAGGCAAGGACGAAGTGTTTCTGCATAAGAATGAAGCGCATGGACCATTGGATGTGGACGAAGAGGTAGAAGTGTTTTTGTACCACGACCACGAGAATCGTCTGGCTGCCACCATGGACCTCCCTTATGTAGCGATGGGGGAATATGGCTGGCTGGAGGTGGTCGACCTCTCGTCGCGTATGGGCGTATTTTTGGACAACGGGATCAACAAGCACCTGCTCGTATTCATCGATGACCTGCCAAAGCTCAGAGACGAATGGCCGCGTCCAGGGGATCGCTTGCTGGTGACCTTGAAGAAGGACAAGCAGGGCAGGCTTTTGGCGCAGCCGGTGACGGAGCAGGAAGTGCTGCAGTTCTCGGTCCAGGCGGATGCTGGCATGAAAAACAAAAACGTAGAAGCCACCGTGTACAAGGTCATCGCAGCTGGCGCGTTTTTGCTGACAGAGGATGAGCATGTCATGTTCATTCACCGCGATGAGATGACTGAACGGATGAGACTCGGTCAAACGGTGCGCTGCCGTGTAAGCTTTGTGCGTGAGGATGGCAGACTGAACGGCTCCATGCGTGAACGCAAGGAAGTCCAGTACGGCGAAGATGCCGAAAAGCTGCTTCGCTATCTGAACAACCGGGATGGCGCGATGCCGTATACGGACAAGACCGATGCGGATGTCATCCAGGAAAAATTCCAGATGAGCAAGTTCAGCTTCAAGCGGGCGCTGGGCAAGCTGATGAAGGAACGAAGAGTCGAGCAAGTCGATGGCTGGACAAAAGTCATCAAACAAGAGTAGCCGAAACAAAAAGAATCCCTCCTGTAACGCTGTTCGCAAAGGAACGAGCGTACGGGAGGGATTTTTCGTGTTTGCATTAGGCAGAGGCTTGGAGTTGTTGCTTTTGCTTGCGTGCTTTGTACAAGGACAGACCGAATGTGAGTGCAAGCAGAGCAATACCGGCGATATCTGTCTCGATTCCCGGGATTACTGCCAGAATACCCCCGGCTATTGCGAGAATGCGCTCCAGCGGATTGAGTTTTGCCATCCAGAAGCCAATCAAACCGGCGCCAACCCCGATCATTCCCAGGATGGAAGTGAACATGACCCAGATCGATTCCATAAAAGTCGTGTTGATCAAAAGCAAAGCAGGTGAGACGACAAAGATGTAAGGAGCCATGAAGGCTGCGATCGATAGCCTGGTTGACTCCACTCCCGTTCGCATCGGCTTCGACTTGGCTATACCGGCTGCGGCAAATGCGGCGAGAGCAACCGGTGGCGTAATGTCAGCGACGATACCGAAGTAGAACGTGAACATGTGTGCAGCAATCTCTGGCACACCCAGCTGGACTAAGGCAGGAGCAGCGATCGTGGACGTAATGATGTAGTTCGCCGTGGTTGGCGTACCCATTCCCAGGATCAGAGAAGCGATCATCGTGAAGAACAGAGTCAGGAACAGCTGTCCACCTGCCAGGTCAATCAGACCGTTAGCGAGCTTCAGACCAATTCCAGTCAAGGTAATCGTACCTACGATGATACCTGCGCATGCTGTCGCGGCTACGACGCCAAGGGCCATTTTGGCACCGGAAGCGAGCGCTTCGAGAATGTCAGCCAAAGACATGCGTGTTTCTTTACGGAACGCACCCACGACGATGGTAGACAGAATCCCGATGATGGCTGAGCGTTCAGCGGAGATATTCATCATCAGAGCCGTGATGATAATGACGATAGGCAAAAGCAGGTACATCTTCTTCAGTACTTCTTTCTTGTCTGGCAGCTCCTCTTTGGTCAGACCACGAAGACCGAGTCGTTTGGCTTCAAAGTGCGTCATGATCCAGATCCCGACAAAGAACAGGATGGCAGGCAATGTAGCAGACTTGGCGATATCCAGATAAGGCACGCCGATGAATTCAGCCATCAGGAAGGCAGCCGCTCCCATTACCGGTGGCATGATCTGTCCACCCGTAGAGGAAGAAGCTTCTACGGCTGCAGCGAACTCAGGGCGGTAGCCGAGGCGCTTCATCATGGGAATAGTGAAGGCTCCGGAGGTAACGACGTTGGCAACGGAGCTTCCGCTGATGGTTCCTTGCAGGGCACTGGAGAAGACCGCTACTTTGGCCGGTCCGCCAATGCGGCGCCCAGCAATGACCAAAGACAGGTCGTTAAAATATTCGCCAACACCCGTTTTTTCCAGAAACGCACCAAACAGGACAAACAAAAAGATAAAGGTCGAAGAAACACCAAGTGGAGTTCCAAGAATCCCTTCCAGCGTGTAGTAGCTGTGTCCGATAATCCGGTCTACATCACTGCCTCGATGCTCCAGGAATCCTGGCATGTATGGTCCGAAATAAGTGTAAAGCAGGAACAGGGTGGCAATCAGGGTGATAGGGACGCCTACTACGCGGCGAGCTGCCTCCAGAACGAGCAGGATGGCGACTCCGCCGACAACCATATCCAGCGTCGTGTAGTTTCCTGTACGTGTGACCAGTCCTTCGTAATCAAAAACCCAGTACATACAGACGCTGACACCGAACAATGCGAGGATAATGTTCACAATCCCTACTTTGTTTTTGTTGCCTTTGCTGCTTCCTGCGTAAAGCAGGTAGACCAGGCCGAGCCCGAATGCCAAGTGAATAGGCCGATGGATTTGCGGGGGCAGAGTGAGAAAGAGCGTACTTGAAAGCTGATAAAGGGAAAAGAGGACGAGAAGGATGAAAGAGATCCATTTCATCGGTCCTGTGAATTGGCGGACAGCAGATTCTTTGTCGTATTGGGCAATCAGTTGATCCATCTCTTGCTGACTCATGTTCGTTGTGTTGGTTGTGCTCATCTAATAGCCTCCTATCTCGCTCAATATGGATCGCTTTTCGGCCTGAATGGTAATGGCAGCGCCCGGCTTGTCGATCGTGCTGAGCGGAATCTCATTACCGGCAAAAAGCAGCGTATGGTTAGCCCTGACCTGTCCGATAAACAGGTGGAGGGCGGGAAAGACACGGTTCATGTGACGAATGCGGAATACTCCATCCGAGATGACCAACTCTTCACCAGGGGACAACTCGTTTTCCATGCCGATACCGTAGTCATGGAAGGACATTTCCGACAAAATGATCTGTCCGCCCTGGATGCGGTATTGCTCTTCGATTAAGGAGCGATGAATGGAATGAGTCCAACGAATGCCAAATGCAGTATCATCAGTAATCTTGCTGCTCCACATGAGCTCATGGGACAGCGTATCGCGAATCACTAAAGAAGGAACCAAGGGGATCGAGCAAAAAACGGTGACCGCCGCCAGCAGGAGCAGTAAGGAGAAAAGGCGGAACGCGGTCCGCCCTTTCTGTGTTCTCACAAACATGAAGCTTACTTCACGCCTTTTTCATCAAAGAACTTTTTCGCTCCTGGGTGTATAGGGAGGCTCACACCAGCCAGTACGCTTTCCAGCTTGATTTCTTTTGCTTTCGCGTGACCCAGTTTGTCTGTGTTTTCGAAGATGGCTTTCGTGATTTTATATACGAGGTCCTCGCTCAGATCAGCACGAACCACCAGCATGGATTTTACAGAAACAGTGGTAACCTCTTCTGGAACGGTTTGATAGGTGTTAGCTGGAACGGTTGTTTTTACATAGAAAGGATATTTGGCGATGATCGCGTCAATTTTGTCTGCATCGATCGGGATGATTTTTACGCCTTTGGTAGCCGCGAGTTCAGTGATTGCTGCAGTAGGTGTACCTGCTGTTTGGAAAGCAGCGTCCAGCTGACCGTCTTGGATTGCTTTAGCAGAGTCTGCAAAGGAGAGGCGTTGCAGCTGCGTGTCTTCGAATTTCAGGCCGTACGCTTCCATGATTTGCTGCGCATTTACTTCAGTACCGCTGCCCGGAGCCCCGACAGATACGCGCTTGCCTTTCAGATCCGCTACGCTCTTGATGTTGCTGTCAGCGGAAACGACGATTTGGATGGTCTCATCATAAAGGGCACCCAATGCTTGGAAGGCTTCGATTTTTCCGTCTTGTTGGAACATGTTTGTGCCTTTTGCTGCGTATTCGGCGATGTCGTTTTGTGTAAAGGCGATATCGGCTTTTTTGTCGCGCAGCAGGCGGATATTCTCAGCAGAAGCCCCAGTCGCTTGTGCAGTCGCGGTGATGCCAGCGTTTTTGGTGATGTGATCGGCCATACCGCCGCCCAGCGGATAATAGGTTCCGCCAGTACCACCCGTTGCGATGATCAATTGAGAAGGATCGTTGCTGCCGCCTCCGGAGCCGCTTTGGCCACCTGGAGCTGCGGTTCCGCCACCGCCACATGCCGTTACGAGCGACATGGTCAAGAGCAGGGACAGAGAGAAAAGAAGACTGCGTTTTTTCATGTGAATTCCCCCTTATCTAATTGTTTACCGTATAAATATAGTGCCGAGATTGAATAATCAGACGCATTACTGCAGGCGATTGGACACTATACTCTGGAATTGTAAGCGCATACCTATAAAAAACTACAAAAAACTATATGAGAATATAGTAAAATAGGTGTCGAAACTTGTATGGGAAAAAAGACTAGTCTGGGGTGTTGAAAGATCGCTCAGTCATCAATGAGAGAAAACCTCTATATTTTGCTGGTCATGCTGCTCACCGTGCCGATCGCGGGAGAATTGAAGTTTCATCCCTTCCAGGACGATTTTCGCATCAGCTTCGGTACTACTGCCTTTTTCTTTTTGCTGCTCTGGCTCAGACCGTCCTTTATGGCAGGTCTGCTGACGGGTGCGACGGTTGTCTTGTTTCGCATCATGCTCGATTGGATGTCAAAAGACCTGTTTGATTTCGTTCTATCCTTTCATATGCATTTGCCGGCTTTCTTTTTCTACGCCACCTTTGCTGGATTGTTTTCCCTCTTCCGCGTCAATCGGTTTCATCATTTGCCCCTATGGGTAGGCTTGCTTGGCACGGCCGCTGAGATTGGAGCCAATCTGGTCGAGCTGTCTTTTCGTTCTCCTTCGTGGGAGAATGTCCTGCACCTTTCCGTCATCGGTCCCATCACAGCCATCGCACTGATCCGCAGTTTTTTTGTCCTCAGCTTCTTTAACATCATTCAGCTCAGGCAGGCGAATTGGATGGAGAAACAACAGCGCAGCAGAAATGAGCGAATGCTCATGCTGATTTCCAATCTGTATGAAGAATCCATTCATTTGAAAAAGACGTTGCAGCAGGTCGAGGATATCACGCGAGCGTGCTACGATCTCTACCGGAACATGAAAGAACAGGGAGCGGACGTTTGGAGGGACCGCTACTCCAAACAGGCTCTGTCTATCGCAGGGCAAGTGCATGAGGTGAAAAAGGACAATCAGCGCATTTACGCCGGCCTCTCCAAGCTGATCTCTGACCAGAATGAACGAGACTACATGCCGATGGGGGAGTTAGTCTCCATCATCGTCCGTGCGCATGAAAAGTACGCGCGCCTGCTGGAGAAAAGCATCCGATTTCAAACGGATGTAACAGCTCCGTATCTGGCTTGCCATATTTATACGACCTTGTCCCTCATCAACAATCTGGTCGCAAATGCAGTAGAGGCTATACAAGACAAAGGAACGGTGACCATCTCGGCATCATTATCAGAATCGCGTCAATGGATACAATTTTCTGTGGAGGATGATGGGCCAGGGATTCAAGTGAAGGACAAACAGCTGTTATTCATGCCTGGATTTACCACCAAATACGACGTTTCCGGCAAACCATCAACAGGCATCGGTCTCTGCTATGTAAAGGAAGTCATCGACAACTTGCAGGGACAAATCGAAATCTCGGAAGAGCGGGATGCAGAAGGTACTCGATTTATCATTAGATTACCGATCGCCAGTCTTGTACAGAAAGGGTGAAAATATGCGTTATTTCATTACGGACGATGATCCGGCTATCCGCTCCATGCTCACCCATATAATAGAAGATGCCGATTTGGGGGAAGTTTGTGGAGAAGCGGAAGATGGTTCGCTGATTGACACCGATTATCTGATGTGGAAACGCGCCGATATTCTCCTGATTGATCTGTTGATGCCAAACCGTGACGGGATTGAGACGGTGCGCCAGCTGCAAAACTACCAAGGAAAGATCGTCATGATTTCTCAGATCGAATCCAAGGAGATGATCGCAGAAGCCTATTCGCTGGGGATCGAGTATTACATCACCAAGCCTATCAATCGCTTGGAAGTGATCAGTGTGCTGCAAAAGGTGCGGGAGCGAATCCTGCTTCAGCAGTCGATTGAGGGCATCCAGCGCTCGCTCAGCGTCCTTTCAGGCAATGCTGGGCAGGTCAAAAAAGAACAAGTGTATTCGGAGCAAAGCATCACGTCATCGGCGCGCTTTTTGCTTACGGAGCTCGGGATGATCAGTGAATCCGGGACGAGAGACTTGATCGACATGCTCGAATATTTGCATCGGTGGGAAAAAGAGAAGTCGGGTGATGAAAATTTCCCCTCCCTGAAAGAGATTTATTGGAGAGTAGCGGTAAACAAGCTGGGGACGGATGAAGCCTCCCTCGTGCAAAAAGAGATAAAGGCAGCCGAGCAGCGAATTCGCCGGGCGATCTATCAGGCGCTGACGCATCTTGCCTCGCTCGGGCTGACGGACTACACCAATCCCAGGTTTGAATCGTACGCCTCTACCTTCTTCGATTTTACCGAGGTTCGCAAGCGAATGAGAGAGCTGGAATCCCATAGGGAAACAGTCATGTCGTCCACCAAGATCAACACGAAGAAATTCATGTTCGTGCTGTATATGGAGTCCAAGCGGAGGATCGGATAGTACAGTTGCTTTTTGGTGCGAGACAGCAAATGTGGTAAGATATCACTATTGTTGTGTTGGGAGGGAAGCAAGTGAGCGAACTGCGTAATCCATGGCAGCTACTATATAGAGTCTATCGCCATGTTCAACCTGTTCTGGAACGGGAGTTTGCGGCTTGGCGTGAGCGGGCGCAGAGCATTCCCAATCCGGAATTGAGAAAACAGGCATTAGATAGCATGAACACGAAGAAATTTCATTGCCAGGGAGGATCGGTGTACGCTGCCCAGGTGATTCCTTATGTAGATACGGTCGTGCCGCTGATTGTCGCGTACCAAACCATCAGTGATTATTTGGACAACCTGTGCGATCGCAGCACATCGTTGGATCCTGAGGATTTTCGGCAGCTTCACGTTTCCATGCAGGATGCACTCACACCGGGTGCAGCACTCCGGGACTACTATCTCTATCGGGAAGATAAAGACGATGGCGGGTATTTGGCCTCACTGGTTCAGACCTGTCAGCGATACGCAGCGCAATTGCCTGCTTATGGAAAAATACAGAGACAGGTCGTGGAACTCTCCAGCCTGTACAGCGACCTTCAGGTGTATAAGCACATCGCTCCGCATTTGCGGGAAGCTGAGCTTTTGAAGTGGTGGGGAAAATATGAGGGAACATACAGGGATCTTTACTGGCAGGAGTTTGCGGCGGTAACAGGATCGACGATCGGGATTTTTGCCCTGTTCTGCCTGGCGACAGAAGAGGACGTACCTGATGAGCAAATCCATGCAGTGACGGAGGCTTACTTCCCGTGGCTGTGCGGCTTACATATTCTGCTCGACTATTTGATAGACCTGGAAGAAGACAGATTGGGCGGGGATTTGAACTTCGTCAGTTATTACGACTCGGAGCAGGACGCAACGGATCGATTGCAATACTTCATCAAACAAGCAAAGGCAAGCGTTAGACGCTTGCCAAATCCTTCATTTCACCGTATGATCGTGGACGGGCTCATCGCATTTTATCTGGCAGATCGAAAAGTAAATCGAAGCCAGCCACGGATTTACACCATTGCCAAACAGCTGTTAAAGCAGGCGAAAGGCTTGCCGTCGCTGCTGTTTTATGTGAATAGCTTGCTTGTAAGAAGGTAACGGAGAAGGGGTTAGCGCATGTTCTTGCGCTTGTACGAAAAGCCAAATCCCATCAACGAGAAGGCAACGACGATACAGCCAAGGATACCAAGGGGGCTTTTTTCCCCGATGGAAATGCCAACTCCGATGAGACAGGCGGTTACGCAAAATGCCAAAGCTAATGTTACCATTTGATAACGATTCATCGGACTGTAACCTCCTATCTGTCAATGTTCCCATTATACCTTATTTTCCGCGAAATACATCCAGGTAAAGAATATGAAAACCCGGTAAAATATTGTGCGAAGTGGTGGAGACCGCAGATGGAAAGCATATTACAAATTAAAAAAGGCAATCGGATGCTGGAAGGCAGCGTGACCTATGAAGAGGGGGATCTGATCGAGGCCGTCTTTTCCAGTCAGGTGGATGTGACGGTCGGGGATCAGCTCCCTTGCCTGCTGACGATTGACTATGAATCGGTGCATACCTTTGAGGCTGTGGTCGTGGCCAAGGAAAGCAATCGGCTCTTTCTGTTCCATTCGCCGACCGCTGTTGAATTTCGTGAGCAGCGACGCCGCTATCCTCGGTTCGACATGGACCTGAAAGGGTGGATTCAATACCCCTCAAAAGAGCCAGACTCGCTTTTTTCCGTCCATAGTCAAATGGTGGATTTAGTCAATCTGAGTCTGGGAGGGTTGGCCTTCCGAACAGACAAGCCGCTGCCTGAAGAACAGCCTATCCTGTTTTCGGCAGAGCTGCATGGGCGAAATCGACCAGACGGGGTCATCAAAGCCGAACTGATGGTCATCCACGAGCGGATCGAGGGACCCCATCATTTGTTTGGCTGTACGATCAAAGGGATCAATGCTCGTCACTTTCATAATCTGCGCAAGTATATTTTGCAACGACAAATCGAGGAGCGCAGAAAGGTCAAAATTGAATAGAACATGTAGAGGAATTGGTTCGTACTGGGCCAATTTTTTTGTTTGCCAAAATCGAGTATTTCTCATTGTCAAATCACACGTTGATTAGTTACTATCAAAGTAGTGACTAAAGAGAGTGGTTGTATGCTACAGGCAATGGTAGTCGTTTTCGGCTTTATGGCTTTGGGATATTTCGCGCAGCGCAAAGAGGAACAAAATCGTTCGCTGGCGAAGCTTTGTCTTTATTACCTCATTCCGATTCTGATCTTTCAGTCTTTTGTGCATACGGGTGTATCTGTGCAGTCGCTCGCGATCATCGTGTTGCATTTCTTTGCGACGACGATATTGGTCTACTTCTTGCTGATGTACATGGTAGGGCGTCTGTTTGGCTGGCAGCAGGATACGTTAAAGTGGAATGCACTGGCAGCGACGCTGGCAAACGTGGGTTACTTTGGTTTGGCTGTCATCCGGTATGCTGTCGGTGAGCATGCGGTGCCCTATGCCGTGGCGGTTTCATTGGCTTTTAATCTGTACATGGCCCTGTTCGGCTTTTCGCAGGTAGGGGACGAGCGGGAATGGAGTGGGCGGATTCGACGCGTATTTCAAAATCCGTACCTGTACGCTGTCTTGGCAGGCCTATCGTGGCAGTGGATGGGATGGACCATGCCGGGGACGGTCGATGCCTTTTTAAATCTCGCGGCAAGTGCCACGCTGCCTTTGACCCTGCTCTTGACAGGAGCGGAAATGCGCAAAAACAAATACGCACGCACAGGACTTTGGGAGGCTGCAAAAGTGAGCGTGCTCAAGCTGGTGCTGCCTGTTCTGATCGCATGGCCACTGGCGTTCCTGATGACCGAGGATCCCGTGGAGAGAAGCGTCATGATTCTCATGTTCGGGATGCCCACCTCCTTAAACCTGCTTTTGCTGGCCAAGGACCAGGAGCGCGATACGTCCGCACTTGCCATGGTGATTCTGCTGACGACCGTGTTGAGCCCTTTTAGCTTGATGGTCGTGATGAATCAACTGCCCTGATGGACGGGGAAGAAATCATTTTTGGAGCAGAAGGAGAATTGACGTGAGTACACTTTGGGAGCAATTGCAGCTGTTTGGATTTAATCAGTACGAAGCCAAGGCTTATACGGCGCTGGTCAGCCTGGGCAAATCCAATGCGTATCAGATCAGCAAAGAGTCCGGGATTCCCCGAGCCAGAATTTACGACACTTTGGAGACGCTTGTCTCGCGTGGGCTCGTCATGCTCGAAGAGGCGGGGGATGGGGCAAAGAGCTACTCGCCTTTGCCAGTCGAGGTGTTTCTCGAGCAAGCCAAGCGATCCTTTGAGGAATCGTGGAGTCAGGTCGGTGATGAGCTGCGCACGCTGGAGAAGCGGGAGCCAAAGACGGACGTCTCGCTCACGACTGTGCGGGGAGAAGAAAGCATCCTTTCCTTTTGCAGAATCATGATGCGCCGGTCAAAGGAACAGGTCCTTTTGTCCATGTGGCAGCCGATGTACGACAAGCTGCTGCCGGAGCTTCAGGAAAAGGCGGAGCAAGGCTGTCCGATCAAGGGTATCCTGTTTGATGTCGACCAGCCGATGGAAGGGCTGCACAAGCATCGAATCAATGAATATATCAACAAATGGACCGAGGAGAGGTGGTTTGTCCTATCCGTGGATGGCAAAGAATTGTTATATGGACATTCTGCCGAAAGAGGCGGCAATGCTTACTACACGGATGATCCTGTGCATATCTTTTTGCTGGAGGATTACATCTGGCACGATATTTTGGTGAACAAGCTGGTGGAAGCGGGCAGCCAGGAGCAGCTGGACAGCTGGATTCTCCCGGAAATGGAACGTTTTTTCGGACGCAAAATGCTGCCTGAATCGTACTGGGAAAAACTCGAGGGGAGGAAGGAATAGGTGTGGAAAAAATGGGGCATCAGTCTGCTGGCGCTTGCACTCCTGGTTCCCGCCGCTGCATGTGAAGCGACAGACACGGAAGGAGCCGCTGCGCAGGAGCTTCCGTATGTCACGGAAGTGGTGGCGGATCATCTGGACGTTCCATGGGCCATCGATATCGCTGCGGATGGCCGCATCTTTTTTACGGAAAGACCGGGGAGAGTGCGAGTGATCCAAGAGGGGAAGCTTCAAGCTGAACCGTTGATTGCCTTTCCTGCTCCGTTTGCCGCTGAAGGAGAAGGAGGGCTGCTGGGTCTGGTTCTCGATCCGAAATTTGCGGAAAACCACTACTTGTACGTTTATCACACGTACAGGGAGGGAGAAAAAGTATTCAATCGGGTCCTGCGTATGCATGAAGAAAACAACCGGGCGCAAGTCGACAAGGTGCTCCTGGATCAGGTACCTGGAAGCGGGATCCACAATGGCGGTCGCTTGAAAATCGGTCCCGACCAGCTGCTCTACATCACGGCGGGAGATGCCCGGATACCGGAGCTTGCCCAAGACCGAGAGAGCCTCGCAGGAAAGATCTTGCGGATCCATTTGGATGGCTCGCTCCCCGCAGACAATCCGTATCCCGGCTCTCCGGTGTACAGCTTTGGACACCGGAATCCGCAGGGTATCGCATGGCATCCGGCGAATGGCTTGTTGTACAGCTCGGAGCACGGCCAGTCTGCGCATGACGAGATCAACCGAATCCAAAAAGGGGAGAACTACGGCTGGCCTCTCATCCAAGGAGACCAGCAAAAGGAAGGGATGATCCCTCCCATTTTGCACAGTGGAGACACGACGTGGGCGCCGTCAGGAATGAGCTTCGTGACGAGTGGTCCATGGGCCGGACAGCTGCTTGTTGCCAATCTCCGGGGAATGCAGCTGCAAAAAGTGAAGCTGGATCCGCAGAAGCCGGACAGCGTGCTGGAAGCGACAGCCCTTCTGCAAGGCGAATACGGGCGACTGCGCGATGTGTTTGCAGCGAGGGACGGTTCCCTCTATGTGTTGACAAACAACCGGGATGGCAGAGGAACGCCGCAAGAGAATGACGATCGCATTATCCGGCTTGCTCCGAGACAACCGTAGCTTCCACCTTTCGTTTTCCCCAGACCACACGCTGGAGGAAGAGCGCCCCGAGACCTATCGCCGCAATCCCTGCTCCGACCCGCAAAAAGGCGAGGCTGGGTCCCCAGACCGTCATGAGCCAGCCTCCCAAAAGAGGGGCGATGATAAACGTGGCGCTGGTGAGCGAGTCGATGATTCCCCGCACTCTGCCCAGTGCTTCGCGCGGAGTTTCCTTTTGGACGAGGTAGTTGGTTCCCACGGTCGTAAGTCCAGTACCGACCCCTGCGAACAGAGCGGCAGCGAGCAGCCAGTAGCGATTGCTCTCGGGCTGGTGCAGGGCGATCCAGGAAAAGCAGATCCCGATCAGGAAAACGCCTCCGCCCAGAATCCATCCATACGAGCGGATTTCCTTTTGACGATGCAGCCAGGTCACTGTAAGCAAGGCCCCCAGTCCGATCGCACTGACGACGTAGCCGACCATTTCCGGATGAAGCGGGACCTTTTCCCGAAAGATGATCGTCAGCTGTGCATCGGCCAGCTGAATGGCCATCATGGCCAAGAGAGAGAAGATGGTGCTGAACAGCAGGATACGGTTTTGCAAAAAGATGCCCCAGCCTTCCCGCCACGCCAGGTGAAGCGGCACGGATTTTTTCTGAGAGCGGACGGGAGAAGAAGCGATGCTCTTCTCGGCATGGCGAATGGACAGGAGCAGCAGAGCGGACAAGAAAAAGCTGCATGCATTGACGATAAGACAGATAGCCGGGGCCACAAAAGCGGCGACGGCCCCGCCGATCAAAGGTCCGATCAGCTTCCCCATCTGAAAGACAGCCCCGTTGAGCGAGGTTGCCTGCAAGAGCTGATGCTCAGGCACGATCTGACGCGTCAGTGTTTGCTGAGCGGGATCGTTGAATACAGATGCGCATGAACGCAGCGCAATGACGAGCAAGAATGACAAGGGATCTGGCATGGCCAGGAGCAAAAACGTCGCTCCTGCTTGAATGACAGCCATGATCATCATCATCCTGACCTTGTTCACACGGTCAGCGAGAACCCCCGCAAATTGACCCAGTGCGATGCCGGGTGCTGCATAGGCGATCGGGAGCAAAGCCATCGTCATCGGATCGGCCTTCCACACAAACGCCAGCATGATCGACACCGCTATAAAATCAAACCAGTCTCCCAGCGTTGACAGTCCATAGGAAAAGAACAGAATGCGAAACGTCTTGTTTTCTCGTAGCAAGCCAATCCCTCCATCTAAACAATTCCCTATGATCGTAAGCGAGAAATGTCAGAGGCGTATCAGACGATTCTGGAAAGAATGGAGAGGATCGATTTTTTCAGCTTGTCTAATTCGTATTCAGTCGCCAGCTCCTCCCCCAGCCTGTTGTATTTCCGCAGCCACTCTGGATCGCAGTCGAAGGTCCTGAGGAAAAACTGAATGCAGTGCACGGCATAGAACAAATGCGGAATAAATTTAGTCGAGCGAACCACTTCGACGCCCTCATCGACCAGTTGACGGGCTTTTGTCCGTTCGCCGCGCAGGTACAGCCCAATCCCGCGGCAAATCGTGACACTCCCCAACTCTCGCTGCATGGGAACCGTTTGCAGGATTTCAGCCGATTGACGAAGGATCTCCTCCGCCTCGTCCAGGCGATTGCGCAAGAAGGCGAGCATCATTTTCTGCGTGTTCAGGAACAGAGTAAAGCTCTTGGAGTCCATGCCATCGACGATCTGCTGCGCCTTTGACAGCTGCTGCTCCGCCTCGGCCATCAGACCCGCAGTCGCATGCATCCCGACAGCGGCTATCTGCAAATCATCTTGAAACGTCTGCGGCATCTGAGCTTGAAGCGACTTTAGCTGATGAAACAGATGCACGGTTTTTCGGTGGTCGGTCTCCGCCATATAGTAGATGTGAAAGAGATAAAACAGCTTTTCCGGCAACGGGTAGGAGGTCGTCTCTAAAAACCAGGCAAAATCACCGCGGATGAAGTGCAGGTACATATTGTAAAAAGGATCCATGGAGAATCCGAGGACTTCTTGATGGGTGGATAAGGTCTGCATGGCCGCTCCCATTCCCATCCCATGATACGTTTCCATCAGATTGCGGATCGAATCGGAAAAGTCGCGGTTGAGCACGGATGGCTTTGGCGGTTGATGCTGTTTCCACGTCAGTCGGTAGCCGACACCCCGCACCGTGTCGATGGTAAAGAGATGCGACCACCTTTGCAGCTTGCGTCGCAGCCGGTAGATGTGGTCGTCGACAGTCCGATCAGTGGGATCTTCCAGCGGCCACACTCGATCGAGCAGCTCCTCGCGGCTGAAGGTCCGATTTCTCCATGTAAACAAATATTGAAAGAGGGCAAATTCCTTGGGCAAAAGCGTGACGGTCTCATCGGCGTAATGAACCTGGAACTGCTCATCTGACCATGAAATCATTCCCATCTAAATGACTCCTCGTCTAAGCCGTATTTTTTCATTTTGTTGTACAGCGTCCCTCGGGAAATGCCGAGCAGCTCGGCGGCTGCCTTTTTATTGCCGTAAGTCCGCGCCAAAGCTGCAACGATCCTCTCCCGTTCCGTACCTGCGGGACTGGCAGCTGGCGAGAACATGACTTGCGGGGCAGGACGAGAGAGAACGGGTGGCGCATAGCTGCTCACAGGCTCTATCGCATGCTGCGAACGAATCGCCGAGGGCAGATGCTCGGGCGAGATGACGCCATTTTCCTGCAGAATGGACAAGCGCTCGATGACATTGCGGAGCTGCCGGATGTTGCCTGGCCAGCTGTAATCGAACAACGATTGCATGACCTCAGGGGCGATGCGGGGCACAGGCTGTTCATGAACAACCGAGTATTCCTGAATGAAAATCTGCACCAGCTCGGGCAGATCCTCCCGGCGCTCCCTGAGGGGCGGAATTTCGAGAGAGAATACATTCAGTCGGTAGTACAAGTCTTCACGGAACCGCCCATCCGCCACCATCTGCTCCAGCTGGCGATTGGTTGCCGCCACGATCCGGGTGTTGACGGTAATGGGCTCTGTCCCGCCGACTCGATAAAACTGTCGCTCCTGCAGAGCGCGCAGCAGCTTGACCTGCAGCTCGAGCGGAAGCTCTCCGATTTCATCCAGGAAAAGCGTCCCGCCGTGCGCCAATTCCAGTTTGCCGGGTTTCCCTTTTTTTTCAGCTCCTGTAAAAGCTCCTCCTTGGTATCCGAACAGCTCGCTTTCAAACAAGGCTGCCGGGATGGCTCCGCAGTTGATCGCGATGAACGGCTTCTCCCGGCGGCGGCTCGCCTGGTGGATGGCTTTGGCGAACAGCTCCTTGCCCACGCCGCTCTCGCCATAGATCAGGACGGTAGCATCTGTTTGGGCGACCTTTTGCGCAGAGGTAATTGCCGACTGGATCGAAGCGGAATGCCCCTTGATGGCATAAAAAGGATCATCTGCGCCATGGAATCGGCTCATCTCTTGCTGCAGCGTGTGCAGATGGGCAGTCGTGTGTGCGAGCTCTTCATTCAGGCGAACGAGCTCAGTGATATCCTGCTCGATGGAGATGGCTCCGATAATGTCCCCCTCGAGTCTGATGGGAGCGGCGTTGATGAGCACATGGCTATCCGGACGAGGAATGTGATACACCCGCTGGACTGAGGTTCCCTGGCGAAGGGCATCCAGCAGCCGAATCGACTCGCTGGCAAAGTGTTCATCCAAAGACGTGCCGATCACTTGCGCCCGGTCGATTTCATAAATATTTTCAGCCGCGCGATTCCAGTACTGTACGACATTGCGGGAATCTACGATGGTCGTCGCTTCACTCATCGTGTCCATCAAGGTTCGCAGCAGCACAGACTGATTCTGGATCAAGGTGAGATAAGAGACGAGCAATTGGCTGGGCGAGATGAGGCCGGTTGGCGTTCCCTCGTCATCGACCGTGACCAGTGCGGGCAGAGTGGTTTCGCAGAGTACAGCACGGAGCAGCTTGGTGACTTCCTCCAAGGAGTCCGTTTCTTTTACCGTCAGGACGGGAATGCCGTGCTCTCCGTTCTGCCATACACCTTCTTTTTCGCCAGCGCGTATTCTGATGTCGTCAGGATTGACAGGAGCGGCTAGAGACAAAATAGCACTATCCAGTGAGAATAACGGTTTCAAATCATCACATCCTAGATTTTTCTTGTCGCGTACGAAACAATGTCTAATCAAAAGTGTACAAGAATAGACACAACTTGTACATATGTGTCGAAAAAAGTGTGCGCTAATCCGTATCCCAGCCATACACATTTCCGAAACCTGAGCAAGGTTCGTGGGAGGTTTATTGTTTGGCATGATTCGTGCTAAGAACAGTAGGCAGAGTACGTTGAGGAGGAGACAGTCAACGATGGAACAAGCAATGAAGGACTTTTTTCTATTTTTATCCAAAAATAAAACGATGAACGCAGCCGCGAAAAAATGGGGTTTGCGCTTTGGAGCAAGCCGCTTCGTATCGGGTCAAACCATTGCAGAAGCAATCAAAGCCGTTCGCGAATTGAATCAAAAAGGTCTCGTTTGCACACTCGACCACTTGGGTGAATTCGTTTTCAGTGTGGAAGAAGCAAACGAATCCGCCGACTACTGCATCAAAACCATTGAGGCCATTCATCAGTCCGGCGTAGATTGCAACCTGTCGCTGAAGATGACGTCGCTCGGCCTCGACATCAGCTGCGAGCTGTGCATGAGCAACATGCGCCGCATTTTGGATGCTGCCAAGAAGAACGGCAACATTTTCGTGCGCATCGACATGGAGGACTACGCTCACAACCATGTCACCATGGAAATCTTGAATGAGCTGCTGGAAGAGTACAGCAACGTGGGTACGGTTATTCAAGCTTACCTGTACAAGGCTGCTGATGACATCGACAGCCTCAAGGACAAAAAAGTGAACTTCCGCCTGGTGAAAGGCGCTTACAAGGAATCCCCTGAAGTCGCTTATCCGAACAAGCCGGATGTGGATGAAAACTACAAAAAAATCATCAAGCAGCACCTTCTGAATGGCGGATATGCAGCTGTAGCGACACACGATGATGCGATTATCGATTATGTGAAGAAGCTGGAGAAGGAATACAACATTCCGCGCACTCAGTTTGAGTTTCAAATGCTGTACGGCATCCGCACACAATCCCAGATCGACCTGGCGCGCGAAGGGTACAAGATGCGTGTCTACGTACCATACGGAAATGACTGGTACGGCTACTTCATGCGCCGTTTGGCAGAGAGCCCGGCAAACGTGAAGTTCGTCCTCAAAGGAATGTTCACCAAGTAAAAGAGCAAGATTTCAAAATGATAGCAGGCACCTCCGGATGAGTTCCGGAGGTGTTTTGTGTTATCGTATAGGAAAAGTGCATCGCGGTAAAAATTTCCACAAAGAAGGTGAGCGGAATTGTATACATCAGAGATTTCATTAGCCCCGCCGTATTCGTTTGAGAGGCTGCTGCGCCGCCTGGAGACCCATCCGGACCCGCAGCTGCTGGTGGATGTCCAGGAGGGTACGTTACGTCGCGTGTTCCGTGTAGGGTCCCGGCCTATCCTGGTGAGTCTCCAGTTTCAAGGATCGATGGAAGAACCGGTGATCCGGCTGCGTGCGGAGTCGACTCTTTCCGAGACGGAGCAGCAGCTCCTGGAGAAAACGGTGCGTCATATGTTTAGCGCCGATCTCGATCTGGCTCCCATTTACGATCATATGCGCGGGCAGCAGCCGCTCGTGATCCTGACGGAGCGTTTTCGTGGTCTGCGGCCCTTTTTGGATTCCGATTTATTTCAATGCATGGTGAAGACGATCATTGGTCAGCAAATCAATCTGGTGTTTGCGGCATCGCTTACCGAGCGCTTGCTGGAGCTGGCAGGCGATACGCTGCAAGATGAGGAGGGCCGCGTATTCATGGCTTTCCCGACGGAGGAAGCCGTCGCCAGGCTGGAGCCGGATGATTTACGTCCTCTGCAGTTCAGTCAGCGCAAAGCGGAATACATCATCGATTACGCTCGCGCCATCGTAAACGGAACGGTCGATCTGGATCGGGTATGGCAGATGGAGGATGAAGAGATCATTTCCTATTTGACTTCCTTGAGGGGAATCGGCAGATGGACCGTGGAGTGCCTGATGATGTTCGGGATGGGCCGACCTGACTTGCTGCCGGCTGCGGATATCGGATTGCGCAACGGCATCCATATGGTCTACGGCTTGGCGGAGAAGCCGGATGAAAAGGAAATTCGCCGCATCGGTGAAGACTGGGCGCCATGGCGGAGTGTGTGCTCGCTGTATATATGGGAGGCAGTGGGCGCCGTCAGAAGAAAAGAAGTCTGGGAGTAAGGGGAGTGTGGCACATGAAGAGATGGGCAGCTTTCTATTGACAAAAGAACCCAAGCTACGGCAAAATGGGAAGCCGTTCTATATAAGCAGGATAACAGGGTACAAGATGTATCACAGGGTACCCTTCTTTTTATTTTGGAGAGAATCTCGTGGCGAGAATGGAAAATGACTAAAGTTGAAATACTAAGCCCCATACCGGACAAATAATTTTTACTGCTTATTCCAAGAAATTTGAAAAAAAAGAAGGTTGTTGTTTCAATAATAATTCAGCTATAATAAATGAAAATTTATTATTATTAAAAATATAAAGGGGAGCAACATGAGAGAATTATCAACGAGAGAAACCATAACCGTGGGACTCATGCTGTTTGCCCTGTTCTTCGGAGCGGGCAATATGATTTTTCCACCTGCTTTGGGACAAGCTGCAGGGACTGATGTGTGGACGGCCATGCTTGGCTTTATCATCACCGGCGTAGGCTTGCCATTGCTGGGTGTGATCGCAGTGGGTCTTGGTGGAGGTAACTTGCAGACGCTGGCAGGAAGGGTGCACCCTGTCTTTGCCATGGTGTTTACGTTTATTGTCTATTTGGCAATCGGGCCATTTTTGGCTATTCCACGTACAGGTACGGTTACATTTGAGATGGCGATCTTGCCATTCCTGCCAGAATCGGCAAAGGGAAGCTGGATTCCGTTGTTCATCACGACGATTGCCTACTTTGCCCTGACGTATTGGCTGAGTATGAATCCGTCCAAGCTCGTGGACCGGATTGGGAAAGTTTTGACACCGGCTTTGTTGATTATCATTGCGATCATGTTCATCGCGACATGGCTGAATCCGATTGGCGGGATGGGACAGCCGACAGGAGCATACGAAACGTCCCCGTTCATCAAGGGCTTCCTGGAAGGGTATTTGACGCTTGATGCTTTGGCTGCCATGGTGTTTGGGATCGTTGTGACGGCTTCCGTCCAGGCGGTAGGAGTGACGGACAAGAAAAAAATTACGACATCGACGATCAAGGCCGCTGTCATCGCGGCAGTGGGTCTCGGTCTGGTCTATCTGGCCCTCGGCTATATGGGCGCTACCAGCATTGCTTTGGGGGTATCTGAAAACGGGGGACAAATCCTGACGGCTGTTGTCCAGCATTTGTTTGGACCGTTCGGATCGATGCTGCTGGGTCTGGCTGTCATGCTGGCCTGCCTTACCACATCGGTAGGTCTGGTAACGGCGTGCGGACGCTTTTTCTCCGATCAGATCCCGGCCATTTCGTACAAGAACATGGCGGCGATCCTGTGCATCTTCAGTGCGGCGGTGGCGAATGTCGGTCTGACGCAATTGATTGCATTCTCGGTACCAGTCTTGATGGCAATCTATCCGATCGGGATCGTCTTGATGTTCTTGTCGTTCTTCCACAAGCTGTTCAAGGGCCACTCTGCTGTGTACATCGGCGCGATCGTGGTCACTGCTGCGATCAGCTTGGTCGACGGAGCAGCTTTGATCGGATTGCCGGTCAGCGGTATTACGGATGTGTATGCGCACTTGCCTCTTTATAAGGAAGGCATCGGCTGGCTGCTCCCGGCAATCGCAGGGGCACTGCTCGGATTCCTGTGGGGCAGCTTGCGTCCAAAGCGAAAAGGCGAGCAAGAGGTCTATCGGGAGAAACCGAGCAATACGTAAAGGTATGGAGCATAGAGGGGAAAGTCGGGAGTGGATCCCGGCTTTTTTCTATTCTTTCCTACTAGTTCCAGCCAGCTAGGACTTCCATCCGTCCACATTCCCCTGTATCTGTGTTACCATAGGTAGAAGCCAAGATGCCAAGACATGTGCTTTTCTCATGGAAGGGAGGTTGTTTGCTTTGGCACAAACGAAGGTTTTAGTAGCTGACGATGATCCAAATGTACGGGAAATTATACGACTATACTTTTCAAAGCAACAGATAGATCTGGTCGTTGCAAGCGACGGGCAACAAGCCATTGAGCTGATGGAAAAAGAGACGCCGGATATGGTGATCCTGGATGTCATGATGCCGCAGATGGATGGCTTCGAGGCGTGCCGGGAGATCCGCAAAAAGTGGGATACTCCCATTATCATGCTGACGGCCAAAGATGAAGAATTTGATCGCGTCCTCGGGTTGGAGCTGGGTGCCGACGATTACGTGACAAAACCATTTAGTCCGCGCGAGCTGGTGGCGCGGATTCGCGCTATTTTACGCAGAATGCAGCCGAAAGCGAAGGCAGTGGAAGAGGAAACCAAGGCGCTTACGTTTGACCAGCTCACGATAGATGTAGAGAAACGGGAAGTCGTGGCGGCCGGCGAGAAAATCAACTTCCGTCCCAAGGAGTTTGATCTGCTGGTACAGATGGCAAAATCGCCGGGCAGCGTTTTCTCTCGCGAACAGCTGCTGGAGCTGGTTTGGGGCTTTGATTACTTTGGGGACGTGCGCACGATTGACGTGCATATCAAAAAGATCCGGCAGCGGCTGGAAAAGCTCCCGTATGAGTGTGTTCATACCGTCTGGGGGATCGGTTACAAATTCGGGGTGGAAAGCTGATGCTGGGCACATCGAAAAGCATCTTCCGTCGCCTGCTCTTCAGCTTTTTGGCCACCGTTGTCATCGGACTCGGGATTTCCGGTCTGCTCATTTCTTTGTTTGCGCGGGAATACATTTACGATTCCAAAGAAGAAGAAATGCTGCGCATGGCCAAGAAAGTGAATGTCGCGATTCAGGGCTACGACCGGGTGAGCAAGAGGCTGATCGATCAGCTGGTCATGCTGGATGAGGCTTTCGATACGCGAATCTGGTTGTTCGATAAAAATGGGAAGATCGTAGCGACCTCCACGAAGGACGAAGTGTTTACCGGCAAAGCGGTGGCTGTCTCGATCGCCAGCAATGTGCTGAAAGGAAAGAATGCCGTAACCGAGCTCCAGATCGAGGGGCTCGAAGACCCGATGCTGTCTGTCTCCGTACCATGGGGAGAGGGAGAGAAGGTCTACGGTGGGATTATTTTGCATGCCCCTATTGAAGGCATCGAGAAGACCTTTGGCCAAATGCGCGAGACGATCCTGTGGGCGACGCTGTTCGGTGTTCTTCTCTCGACAGCCATGGTTTCTTATTTGTCTTGGTCCATCTCCAGACCGCTGCGGACCATTGAGCGGACTGCTGCCGAGATCGGGAGGGGCAACTACGCCGAGCGTGTCAGCGTCGATACGTCTGATGAAATCGGCGATGTCGCACATACGATCAATACGATGGCAGAGAAGCTGGAGCGGGTCGAACAGGAACGCCATCATCTCGAGCAGGTCCGCAACGATTTTCTGGCCAATGTATCGCATGAGCTGCGAACGCCGCTTACAGCCATGCAGGGCTTTTTAGAAGCGTTGCAGGACGGCTTGGTAGAAGATGAGGAAGCCCGGCAAAAATACTACGCGGTGATGTATACCGAAACGATGCAGGTCAATCGGTTGGTCGATGACCTGATGGATTTGATGAAGCTGGAGAACAATGAAGTCAACCTGGCTAAATTTCCTGTAGATGTGGCCGAAATCATGAACAAAGTGGCATTCTCTTTCCGTGCGGAAGCCGAAGAGAAAGGATTGGCACTTGTCGTGGACGTAGAAAACGACCTGCCGAAAATCTATGCAGATCGAGATCGGGTCGCTCAAATCTTGAAGAACTTTGTGAAAAATGCAGTGAAATTTACTGAACATGGAGAAATCCGCCTGAGTGCTGCGGCAGAGGAGCAGTACATCAAGATTCAAGTGGCGGATACCGGGATGGGCATTTCGCAGGACGATATCCACCGTATCTGGGAGCGCTTCTTTAAAGTGGATCGAGGGCGCTCGAAAAACAATAAAGGTACAGGCTTGGGACTGGCGATCGTCAAAGAATTGGTGGAGCGGCATGAAGGGAAATGGAAGGTGGAGAGCGAGCCCGGCGTAGGAAGTACGTTTACGGTCTGGCTGCCAACTATGGGTTTCTATCGGCAATCGACCTGAGCCTGAGGGGGAAGGTCATATTTTTTTCATATTTTGATCATGGTTTTTTCCCATCTTCCTCACAGAATGATTATCTTTGCCCGTTACGATATAAGTGTGACGGAGAGAGAGTCACAAGCCAAGGAATGAAAGGGGAATGAACATGAATAAAAGATGGGTTTCCATCGCAGCTGTCGCATTGCTCCTGTCAGGTAGCTTGGTTGCCTGCTCCAGCAACACAGGAGGTACACCAGAACCAGCGACGCAACAAGAAGGAGGAAGCGCGACCACACCGGATAGCTCCTCCACTACGAACAGTCAATCGACCGATAGCTCGGTTTCTAAAGATCAATCGACACCTGATGTTGCAACAGGCGGATCGTCCGACTCCAGCGCCACTACTGGCTCGTCTGACAGCTCCAGCACGTCGACTGATTCCAGCACTTCGAGCGACAGCAGCAGTACAGACAGCAAGTCTGATGCAGGCTCTGCTGGCACTTCAGGAACATCCGGCACAGAGAACAGCGGTTCTTCTGTCCAGTCTGGATCCACCAGTACAACGAAGCAGTAACCAGTAAGTGTAGTAAGGGCAGTAAGCAGTAACATGAAGTGGAAAGCGAAAGCAGTAATCTAGCAGTAACGACAAGAAGCCAACTTGTTCGTTTGTACTCCTCTACTTCCCTCCCCGGGTTTACCATATACATTTTGTAAGGGCGGCTTGATGCCGCCCTCTTTTTTTGTGTTGGGAAGAATGGTTCTTGGACAGATTGCCGAAACGGTTGAGTAGCGGAATCGCTCAATCGTTGATGGTAAGACAGTAGAGCGGTTCTTTTTCATCGCCGAACTCAATATCTCGACCGGTAAAACGGAAGCCGATACTGGTATACAGCTTTTTGGCGCCCTCGTTTGAAGGTACAAAGCTGGTGTAAATCTCCTTTAGCCCCAAGCTTTTGAGTTCGTCAATCACAAGTAACATAGCTGCTTTCCCATATCCTTTTCCTTGGAATCTGTAATCGATCATCAATCTGGTAATGAAATAAAAATGATTCTTCATTTCCAAACCATACATGGTGAAACCAACCAATTGATCGTCTATGTAAATGGCTTTCGGGATCCATTCAGGTTCAACTTTTGCCTGTGCAAGGGAAAATGCATTGGAGGTGACATGCTCTTCAAAAAGGTGCAGACCTTTGTAGTCCATGGATTTCAGTAAAATACATGGCCAAAAATTCTCTCGTGTAACTTCTCGTAGACTGATATTCATTTTTTCACCACTCCAAATTTTACAAATAAGTGCATCATTAACCAGTATAGCGCGACCATTCTTTCTTTCACAATCATGAAGAAAGGAATAGGGGAACAAACTGGTACAAAAAAGCAGCGGGAGTTCCAGGACTTCTCATTTAAGTCCGTAACTGCCGCTGCTTCTTTTTGTGATTCCTGCACGATCACTCTCTAATACTGGCTGCCTTCAGGCTTTCCTCCCGAATCAGCTCCAACAGCTCCAGCTTCAGAGCGAAAAACTCTTCGCTGTTCTTGTTGTGGTAGTCGCGTGGACGTGGGAGCGGCACCTTGATGTTCTTCTTGAGCCGTCCCGGTCTTGCTGTCATGACATAGATGGAATCGCCCAGGAAAATGGATTCCTCGACATCATGGGTGATGAACAGGATGGTCTTTTTTGATTCTTCCCATACCTTCAAGAGAATTTCCTGCATGATCGTCCGCGTCTGCGCGTCCAATGCACCGAAGGGCTCGTCCATCAGCAGGATCTCGGGGTCGTTTGCAAGCGCTCTGGCAATCGCCACACGCTGCTTCATCCCGCCGGACAGCTGGATCGGATAATGCTTGTCAAAGCCCGTAAGGCCAATCAAATCGAGGTAGTGGAAGGCAACCTCGTCCTGCTGCTTTTTAGGGATGCCCTTCAGATCCAAGCCAAACGTGATGTTTTCTTTTACCGTCAGCCATGGATAGAGGGTGTACGATTGAAAGACCATTCCACGGTCAGGGCCCGGTCCCTTGATTTCTTTTCCATCCAGATACACATGGCCGGAAGTCGGCTCTTCCAATCCTGCCACCACACGGAGGATGGTGGATTTGCCGCAGCCGGAAGGACCCAGAATCGTGACGAACTCTCCATCAGCCACGGAGAAGGAGGTCTGATCCAGCGCGACGACTTGCCCGCTCTTGGTCGAAAAAACTTTGCCTACATGATCAATCACTAGCTTTGGTGTTGTCGTCATCTTAAGATCCTTCCTTTCTCATCCAGGAGAAGGATGCGCGATAGATCGCTTTGAAAATCAAGTCCATGATCAGTCCCAGCACCCCGATGATCAAAATCCCTACGATAATCTTGTCCGGCTTCAGGAAGCGGGATGCCTGCATAATCATGTATCCCAGTCCGTCCGAAGCGCCCACAAGCTCCGCTACCACCAGGTAGGTCCATGCCCATCCAAACGTGATGCGCAGCGTATCGACAATGCCGGGCAGAGAGGCTGGGAGGATGACGCGCTTAAACAGCTGGAAGCTTTTCGCACCGAGGGTATAGGACACCTCGATCAGTTCATTCTGGATATTCTTCGTCACATCCATCACCATGAGTGTCAGCTGGAAGAAGGTGCCGAGGAAGATGACAGCCATTTTTTCCCCTTCACCGAGTCCGATCCATAAGATCAACAATGGAATAAAGGCAGAGGCGGGCATATAGCGAATAAAGCCGATGATCGGTTCAAATGCACCCTGCATGATGCGCAGAGAGCCCATCAGCATCCCTAGCGGAACACCAATGAGAGCAGCAATGATGAAACCGAGTGCTACCCGCGAAAAGCTGATGCCGATATCGCCCCAAATTTCTCCGCTCTGAAACATGGAGATGGCGGTTTTCACGATCTTGTCAGGGGAAGGGAGGAACAGCGGATTGACGAAACCTCCGTAGCTGAGTACAGACCAGACAAGAAGCAAAAGCAGGAAGGTCGCAACCCCGACTCCTGAGTAGAGAGGTTTGGCGATATCCTTATTCGGGGTAAAGACATTTTTCCACATCGTCATCCCTCATCTTTAATCGAGTATAGTGTGTGTGCATGTTTGAGGTCCAGCAAGAGAAAAGGAGGCCCAAAAGGGCACTCCTTATAGTCCTCCAACAAATGTCGGGTTCAAAACGTCTTCTGGCTTAGGAGCGGTATCGATCAATTTTTGTTCCATGTAGAAGTCGATTGCGTTTTTGGTGGAGACGTAAATATCTCCTTTTCCATCACCAAACAACTTTTTGTTGTCTTCTTTGTGCAGGAATTTCAGTCCAGGAACGGTGCCAGTGAACTCAGCCAGGTCAATCTTCAGACCTTTCGCCATGATTTGATTGGATTCATCGGCGTTTTGCTTCCAATAATCCATCGCTTCGGACATGGCAGCCACGAATGCTTTGATATCGTCAGGGCGTTGTTCGATCACGTCTTTTTTGAAGCCTACTGTATCTACGATGATACCGGACAGTTCTTTGGTAGAGAGGAGAACCTTGCCGTTTGCTTGGGAAGCCTTGCTCAGCCATGGCTCCCACGTCACAGCCGCGTCAACTTTACCGGCTACGAAGGCAGCACCCGCGTCACCTGCAGACATCTGCACCATTTCTACGTCCTTGTCTGTGAGGCCCGCTTGCTTCAAAGCGGTGAGGATCAGCATGTGGCTGGTAGAGCCTTGCTCAAAAGCAACTTTCTTGCCTTTCAGATCCGCCACAGAGGCAATATCGTTTTTGGCGATAATCCCGTCGCCGCCGTATGAGTCGTCGAGAAGCCAAACGACTTGCATCGGTACGCCAGCAGCAGCCAATGTCACTTGTACGTCGAGTGCAGTCGCCATGCCGTCCACCTGTCCGCCAGCCAACGCTTGCTTGCGCTCTGCAAGACCTTCAATGATGGAGAGCTCCACATCGAGGCCATGTTTTTCAAACAGACCTTTCTCTTTCGCCAGGAACAATGGGCCGTAGCCTGTCCAGGTAGGCAGAGTGACTTTGAGCGGTGTTTTGGAGGCAGGTGCCGGAGCAGCAGCGTTGGTCCCTTCAGCTGGCTTTGCTCCGCCCGCTTGATTGGAGGATCCGCAACCAGCCGCAGTGAGGGCAACCATTACGGACAACAGCAAAAACAGAAACTTTTTCATGTGAAAATCCCCTTTTGTGTCGTTTAGTTTTGCATGACTTCTTTAAAGGCTTGGACGAATGCTTC